>NZ_JBMKIA010000004.1:0-307674 GCF_049238215.1 Enterobacter cloacae complex sp. IR5441 | reverse complement strand
TAAACATTACCCTTCGCATTAAATGTGAAGTTCGCGCCAGCATTCTGAATAGCGGTACCGCTGCTGGCGGTTGCGGCTGACGAGGCACCAAAACTGAACAGTGATCCAATTGAGCTGACGCCATTAGCAACAGCCATGTTCACCAGAACGTTCTGGATAATCTTCAGTACGCTCACGCCCCAGTCCTTCCAGCTGTCAACGTTGCCATTGAGCATGTCGGTGATCGTGGTGACCGCGCCACCCATGGCCTGCTTCATGCCGTCAGCGGCCATGGAAGAATAATCAGTGGCTTCGTCCACCCAGTTCGCATAACCCTCAGACAGTCCCGTCATCCAGTCGTCACGCTGAGCATCAGAAGCTGCGTAATATCCCTCCTGGTCGCGCAGGCGCTCTTCGAGGTAGCGCTTATTAAGTGCCAGCCCCTGCTGATAGAACGTCTCGTCGATTTCACCAGCCTGACGCTGGCGGAGAAGATCGGTATTCTTCTGCTCAAACTCCTTACGCAGATTGAACTGCTCCTGAAGTCTTTCACGGAACCTGGCTCCCTGCCCATAGCCCAGCAGTTGCGCTTCATTGGCTGCGCGGGCGCTGGCGTTACTGTCAGCAAGGTTGGCTTCGTAATTTCGCAGTTGCTCACGCAATTTAACCTGGTCAATGAGCGCAGCATTCTGCAATACCGTCTTTTTCTGGGCTTCTGTCAGAGAAGCAAGCTCGCCCTGGCTGACCTGGTATTTAACCTTCGCCAGTTCAGTATTCTGGCCTTGCAGGGCAATCTGCTCTTTTTGCTGCTTGATAAGGCGCTTATACACATCCTCGGTTTTCTCGCCTTCGGTTTTACCACCCTTCGCCTTAGGTTTGTTGGCCTCATTATTCCGCCATTCAGCAAGACCGTTATTAATCAACTCCTGACGGCCTGTCTGGAATTGCGGATCACTGGTTAACCCCAGGTCATCGGCTGCATAACTCAGACGCAGGCGCTCTTTGGCCTCACCCTTCAGGCGTGACAACTCAAGATCCCGACGGCTCTTTTCGAGGGCATCGGTTTGCTTTTTGTCGAGGTCGGCCTGAGGAAGTCTGAGAGGGACGTTCGCCAGCCCTTGCCGAGCCATTAATAGCTGATTTCCCAGCCCCAGCAGACGGTTAAATTCGTCATGCTGCCCATTCATCAACAGGAGAGATTGATAAGCCCGGTTTTGATTAGCAGCCTCTTCTCGAATGAGTGCCACCCGGCGATGTTCAAGCCCTTCCAGAACCTGTTGAATAGAAGCGGATTCTTGCTGCATCTGAGCAAGTCTTTCTTGCTCAACAGATAACTGCTCTGTAGCCGTAGCCAGCCCACGAGTCACAGTGTCCAAATATGTCAGGTGGTTAATCATGAAACCACCGCTGGTAGTTGGACCGGGATTACTAATCACTGACTGATAACCAGCTATCTGCTCTTTCAGGCTTTCAACCTTGCTCTTTTGTTCATCAATTAGCCTGTTTTGTTCATTCAGTGCGGCACGAGTTTTCTCTGCATTATCTGAAGCTTCAGGAAGGGTCATTGCCCTCGTCTTTTTACTGACTTCATCTATCGTGCTGGCATACTCCTGAGCAGAGCGCCGAGCCTGCTCCTGATTTTGATACACCGCATACCAGGCACCGGCTCCAAGCATCACCAATCCCGGCACGCCGCCAATGAGCCCGAGGGCACTGCTTAAAAGGCGGGTGCCAACAGATGTGACACTATTGAGATTGCTTTGGGTGGTAACACGATTTGCAAGGTTCCGGTCTCTGGCGGCCTCCGCGGAAGCCAGGCGTCTTTCAGCGATAGCCTGTGCATCGGCGTTTTTTGCTGCCACCAGACCTGCCTGCGCACGCTCAAGCGCTGTTCTGGCTCTGACTTTCTCTGTAGCAGAACCGCTGGCTAGAGCGGTAGTCAGCCTGGCCTGGGCTGCAGTGACTTTTGCTTCTGCCGCAGCAATTTTCTCTTGCTGCGCAGCCTGAACATCTGCGCTACGCGATCTCTGTACAGCTTGCTGAGCCCTATAAACCTCCGCCCTTGAGGCGGCAACGGCAGACTGCGCAGCCTTATCCTGTGCAACGGCAAGAGCAACCTCTGACTTAGCCGCAGAAATTAGCGCGCCGGTTGCGCTCGTGGCGCTAGTTACTACTCCACTGAGATACCTTGCCAGCCCAACGCCAACAAGTGCACCCGCCACTGTTGTGATCGTGGACATATTGTCTGCAACATCACTTAGTGCGCCGCTTACTGCCGAAGAGGTAAATGAATCAAGCGTTTGGGCAACTCCGTCTAGGCCACCAGATAGCGCATCGGTAGCACCTGTAGCCTGGTTGACACCTCCAACCCATGCCATGAACGAGTTTGTGACTTTTTGCAGGGATCCGGAAACTGTTTGCGGCATGCTGGCAAACTCACCCTGTAATGAGCCCAACTGGCTCATTAATGCAGGAACAACCTTATCAATCGTAAGTTGCCCCTGGTCAGCCATGCTCTTCAGGTCTTTGCGGGCCACGCCCATTCCGGCGGCAAGTGCGCGGATAACACGATCACCTGCTTCGTTAACGGCGTTGAATTCTTCACCGCGAAGAACGCCCTGCGCCAGAGCCTGGCTGAATTGAGTGATAACAGAACTCGCTTCCTGAGTATTAGCCCCCGAAAGTTTAAGGCCGGTAGAAACAGCTTCGGTAATTTTCAGAACTTCGTCAGAGCTATACCCAAACTCACGCATTGAAGCAGCTGCGCGTGAAAAAAGGTTTGCGTTGTCTGAAAACGCGGTGCCAGTTCTTTGGCTGATTTCCATTAACTGGCGCTGAGAGGCAGCAAAATCATCAGCTGAAGATGATGCCTGCTTAAGACGGGCGTTTACTGAATTCCACTCATCAGCAATCTGCACGAGCTTACCAGTCGCAAAAGCGGCCGTAGCAGCAGCAGCGGCTCTTCCTGCCGATGCAAACCCAGCGGTCAGATCAGATAACGCCCTTTCGCTCTCTCGGGCGGCAGCGGCAGCCTGACGGCCACCATTTTGCATGGTGCGGTAATAATCCTGCCCCATACGTGAAGCGCGGGAAATTTCCGTCTGGAATGATTGCGAGTTAGCGGAAATTTTGATTATTAACTCACGTAAAGTTGCCATTTAGTCTAACTCCAGACGTAAAAAAACCGTAAGCGTCCAGCGAGAGCCGTCTGGTCATAATCTGATGTATTCGACAAAGTGGTGTACACCAAATAGTGGTGGGAACCAAAGTGTCAGATATGCAGAAAAATGTGACTTCCGGCAGGCGTAAAGGCTGCCCTAATTATTCTCCTGAGTTTAAGCAGCAGCTCGTTGCCGCCTCCTGCGAGCCCGGGATATCCATCTCAAAACTGGCGCTCGAAAATGGCATTAACGCCAATCTGCTATTTAAATGGCGCCAGCAGTGGCGCGAGGGAAAGCTGCTATTACCTTCACCTGAGAGTCCTCATTTACTCCCTGTGACTCTCGATGCCACCGCCGTACAGCCAGAACCGCCCGCAGAGGACCCAGAGCTCAGTATCAGCTGTGAGGTAACGTTCCGGCACGGGACGCTTCGCCTCAACGGTACTGTCAGCGAAAAGCTCCTGACTCTGCTGATACAGGAACTGAAGCGATGATCCCGTTACCTTCCGGGACCAAAATCTGGCTGGTTGCCGGCATTACCGACATGCGAAACGGCTTCAATGGTCTGGCCGCAAAGGTGCAGATGGCGCTGAAAGACGATCCGATGTCCGGCCACGTCTTCATCTTCCGGGGCCGCAGCGGCAGCCAGGTAAAACTGCTGTGGTCTACCGGAGACGGGCTGTGCCTGCTGACCAAAAGACTGGAGCGTGGGCGCTTCGCCTGGCCGTCAGCCCGTGATGGCAAAGTGTTCCTGACACCGGCGCAGCTGGCAATGCTGCTGGAAGGCATCGACTGGCGACAGCCGAAACGGTTGATGACCTCCCTGACTATGCTGTAGGTCTCTTTATCCTGGTTGTCGCAGAATAAGCCTGGTAAAATGCGGGCTTATGAACGACACCTCTTCTGACGACATCCTTCTGCTGAAACAGTGCCTGGCTGAACAGGAAGCGTTGATCCACGCCCTGCAGGAAAAGCTGGCCGACCGGGAGCGCGAAATAGACCATCTGCAGGCGCAACTGGATAAGCTTCGCCGGATGAACTTCGGTAGCCGTTCCGAAAAGATCTCCCGCCGTATCGCACAGATGGAAGCCGACCTGAACCGGCTTCAGAAAGAGAGCGATACGCTGACCGGTCGGGTGGATGACCCGGCCGTGCAACGCCCGTTGCGCCAGACCCGTACCCGCAAACCGTTCCCCGAATCACTCCCCCGTGACGAAAAGCGACTGCTGCCAGCAGAGCCGTGTTGCCCGGACTGTGGCGGTGCGTTGAGCTACCTGGGTGAAGATACCGCTGAACAACTGGAGCTGATGCGCAGCGCCTTCCGGGTTATCCGGACCGTGCGGGAAAAACATGCCTGTACTCAGTGCGATGCCATCGTGCAGGTCCCCGCGCCTTCACGTCCCATCGAGCGGGGTATCGCCGGACCGGGGCTGCTGGCCCGCGTGCTGAGTTCAAAGTATGCAGAACATACCCCGCTGTACCGGCAGTCAGAAATATACAGCCGCCAGGGTGTGGAGCTGAGCCGCTCACTGCTGTCGGGCTGGGTGGATGCATGCTGCCGGCTGCTGTCACCGCTGGAAGAGGCGCTTCAGGGCTATGTCCTGACCGACGGTAAACTCCATGCCGATGACACCCCGGTCCAGGTGCTGCTGCCGGGCAATAAGAAGACGAAGACCGGGCGGTTGTGGACGTATGTTCGTGATGACCGCAACGCTGGATCAGCAGTCGCGCCGGCGGTGTGGTTCGCTTACAGCCCGGACAGAAAAGGCATCCACCCTCAGACCCATCTTGCAGGGTTCAGTGGTGTGCTGCAGGCGGATGCGTACGCCGGGTTCAACGAGCTGTACCGCGATGGCCAGATAACGGAAGCCGCCTGCTGGGCTCACGCCCGCCGTAAAATCCACGATGTGCACGTCCGCACACCGTCGGCGCTGACGGATGAAGCCCTGAAGCGTATCGGCGAGCTGTATGCCGTTGAAGCGGAGATAAGGGGAATGCCGGCGGAGCAACGCCTTGCTGAACGTCAGCAAAAAGCTAAACCACAGTTGAAAGCCCTGGAAAGCTGGCTGCGTGAAAAGATGAAAACGCTGTCGCGACACTCGGAGCTGGCGAAGGCGTTCACGTACGCCCTGAACCAGTGGCCGGCACTGACGTACTATGCGGAAGATGGCTGGGCCGAAGCCGATAACAACATCGCTGAAAATGCGCTACGGCTGGTCAGTCTGGGGCGTAAAAACTGGCTGTTCTTCGGCTCTGACCACGGTGGTGAGCGAGGAGCGCTGCTGTACAGCCTGATCGGGACGTGCAAACTGAATGGCGTGGATCCAGAAAGCTACCTCCGTCACGTCCTTAACGTCATAGCGGACTGGCCAGTCAACCGGGTCAGCGAACTGCTCCCCTGGCGCGTAGCACTGCCAATTGAATAACGCATCCCCGTCAATACGGTTCTCGCTGGACGCTTACAAAAAACCGCCGAAGCGGTTTTATTTTTATTGTTTCCAGACCTTTTGCCTGGCTTCTTCGAGGTATTCTTCATCAGTCTTAACCGGTGGGGAATCGACTGCTAAATCACTACCACAGTGCTTACATTTAATAGCTTCGCTTTTGATTAACTCTGCACAGAATGGGCACTTCTTCATACCATCGTTTTCAATTAAGTCTTTTTCTTCTGCCGCAACATCCTTCTTTATTACCAAAGAATGTACAAAAGCAATTATGAATAGCAGAGCACCATACACCCACCATGCAAAGAAAGATCTTCCTTTGCTTTGAGCAATTAAGGCTGGAATTAAGCCTATAACAATTGAAACTAGTAAAATTTCCATTTTGGTTCCCCAGCATTATCAGTCTAAGAATCCTAATATTATCTGGGTCAAAAGTCACTGCGTCGCGGCAGTAAGTGCAGCCTCAAGCCCAGCAAACGGGTCCTTCGGTTCTGATTGCTCATCGCCACCCCAGCGCAGGATCGCATCGTCCAGCGGTACTTTTGCCCCCTGCGAACCGTAGATGGCAGAGACGAGCTGGGCTGCCTGAATGTCGCCACGGATATCGCCAACCGGACTTTGCCTGTCGAACTCAATCCACATCAGAAGCTCGCTTGCAGTCATGCTCTGCCGTAGTTCTGAAAGCGTGCGCCCCATCCGGAGCGCAAGCGACATCAGAAACTTTACGCCGGGGGTTGAGACTTTTCCCGCGCTTCGTCCGCGTTGTTGATCAGGTCAAGCGCCTGCTTGAGCAGGCGTGAATGGACGGGGCCGTAGATTTCACGCACCTGCTCTTCTTCGTCTACGCTGAATACCGGTTGCTTATCGGTGTCGCACAGGACGTCAATGAAGAGCACCACGTCAGCGCAAAGATTACGGTGTGCCTTTTCCGATACCGACACATTTTCATCATCAGCACCCGCTTTCACCACCTCCTGCCAGCGCAGCCAGGCTTCTCCAGACGGCTCACGGAGAACCACTTTGACGCCTTCCCACTCAGGAACGGCGACCGTCTTATGACGAAATCCCGACATCTTAGCCAGGGCGAGATTTTTAATATTCTTCATGCGACCTCTCAGGAGCCAGACTCGATGTTTTCAGGCTTACCTTTCAGGCGCAGGGAGAACGTTGCCGCCACTACGCCGTTGGTACCTGAAGACCAGGTGTGCTGGCGGATTTCAGCCAGGAACTTAAAGCCCTTGCCGGACGGGAAGATAACCTGGAAAGCGTAGGTCGTATCGTTGTCATAGGCCTCACGCAAGGCGTCCTGCGCCGGATTCTTGTAGAAGTTGCCGGACAGAGAGATTTCTGACGGAGAAGGCAGGCCGTTGATGTTCTCCTGCTCGGTAGAGCAAAGTGTTGTTACGTCGATATCCTGCTTCTGACCACCGGTGAACTGAATTTCTTTGATGGTGCAACTCAGATCGAGGAAGGTTGCGGAATCCATCGTTTCTTTGGTGGCTGGCAGGGAGGAAATAAGGATCTTCGTCAGCTGCGATTTTTCATAAAGTGCAGACATAGCTGTCTCCTGGAAAAAGAAAACCCGCCATCAGGCGGGTTCGTTGGGTGAATTAATTGTCAGGGGGTAACTTTAAAATCCAGGGTGGCACGGTAGAGCCGATAATCTGGCTCGTACCCGGGGATTTTTACCACCTCTGTAGGGGTTAACGGCTCAAGCGAAGCGAGCACCAAATCTCTCAGGGATCGTGATTCAGCGATCGAAGTGGAATACACATCGACCTGAACGGAAACCCTGCTCTCTGCCTGGCCACACAGTACGTCAGCGGAAACATCATCGACGATGGAAAAGATAATCCAGGGTGGAGAGACAGACGGTTTCCCGTCACTACCTAATGGCGCAACATAGGGGTATACCCGTCCTTCTGCCAGGGAAGAAAGCAAGGCGTAGATATTATCTTCATTCACTTGCTCAATACCTCATCAATAGCCTGATTCATCCTGGCAATGGCGACGCTGGCGGCCTCTTCCTCGCGAGTATCGTAAGCGGGTCGCACAAACGGATGTGCAGGCATGTTCGCGGTGCCCAGCTCAACGAATCGCCAGTAAAAGGCGTTTCTCGGGTTATTCGCCTTCATCGTGTTATCGCTGTTGCCGGTGCGCGGGTTAACGCCACGAATATGGACGCCGGAAGAAATCTCCCCGCGGCGGCGGCTTTTTTGGGTCACCACCACCACGTTTTTTTTCAGTTTCCCGGTGCGCACTGGTGCGCGTGCGATTACTTCTTCCTTAAGCACTTCGGCACCGGCGCGCGTAGCATCACGCAGGACCTTGTTGTTTTCAGCGCGGCTAAGCGCCTCCAGGTCCTTTGCGATATCATTTAACCCAGAAAAATCGAGGCTCGTGTCTATCATTTTTCGATCCCCTGCTTACAAAGAATTTCGAGCTGAATGCCGCGAGAATCAGGTATCGGCGGACCAATGATATTTAAAATGGCCCCCTTGAGCGGGCCAGTCATAACCCTGAGTCTGGACGCAGCAGTTATATCGCTACGAAATCGTGTCCATACCCTGATGGTTGCGACTGCGGTTTCAGCACCAGCGGCTACCAACTCACGCCCACTGATGCCCTTAACTTCTGCCCAGGCTTCTGCACCGTTATGCCACGTTTCAACAGGCTGACCAGAAGGATCACGCGATGTTGTGATGTTCTGAATTACCACCCTATCTCTCAGTCTTCCGGCCTGCATAACTCCTCCTACACTCCGTAAATTCGGTATGGCTGAAGCAGGGCTTCAACTGCAAGCGGGACCTCTGCAACGGTTTGCCCGATGGACACGGATTCCCGGTTTGCATACCAGTGACCGATAAGCAGTAGCATGGCTGCCTTAACATCATCATTGAGCAGTATCGGGTCCGGATCGTCAGCGTAGCCAGGGCTGCTTTCCTTTTCATAGAGCGTTCGCCGTGTCCATGTCTGGACGTACCGGGCCGCTGCACCTGTGTAAATCTCCAGCAGAGCATCATCACCCGTAAAGTCGGTATCAATGCGGCAATGCTGTTTCACCACATTCTGTTCAAGCATTTGTTTGCCCCGAAAAAAAGCGGCCCGAAGGCCGCAATAGTTATCAGCTACCCGCGCCGGTGCTGAATGAACCGTAAACGAACGCCTCAGGGCGTTTCACAGCCAGCGCCAGACGTTCTTCGCAGCGAATGGAGATCATGTTTTTCTCGAAGTCGTCGGCGTTTTCGGTGGAGATAACCACGTTGGCATCTTCACGATCGAACAGTTGAGCTGCGGCATTGAATGCGCCTGTCAGGAATTTGCCCTGGAAAGCTGCTGCCTCAGTTGCTACCACCGGAAGCCCCCAAAGCGTAGGGCCAGTCAGAGATGCCGGGTTAGCCAGGATATAGCGGCCCAGACTGTCTTTTGTGAGCTCAATTTTCGCCCAGTCGATGAAGTGCAGAACGTGGCCAGATGCAGGGAAACGAGCCAGTTGAGCCTGAAGCATTGCCAGGCGCAGATCATCAATCCCGTTCTGGCTCTCAACAGAAAATGCCGGGTCGAATGCTGAGGCCTGAGGAACGATGCCGTGCAGGTGCACACCAGTTCCGTCGCCGAACAAGATTTCCTGTTCCTCAACATATTTCAGGCCGTAACGCATCTCAGCGTCAACCGTAGACTGGAGTTGAGCGAAATCGTCAAGGATCTGCTTGGATGCCTTAAACATGTGCGCGATGGTTGTCACCGGCGTGATTTTAGTTGCGAATTCAATATCGCTGTAAGGTTTGGCAGTCCCCTCTGCAACGACTTTCGCTGCATTGGTAAAGCCCGTTTGCTGCACCCAGAAAATAGCCGGTGAAGATGTGCGGCCAGGCGCAATCAGATCACGAATGAAGAGACGCTGTTTTGGTGCAGTGTCGATGCCAGGCAGTCGCTGTGGTTCAACCACGCCATCTGCAACATCTGTAGAAAGCAAGGCCGCGTGAACTGGGACGCTTACGCGCTTATTGCCTTCAACGCTCGCGGCAAAGGCCTTCAACGCCTCGCTATTAATCACCACCTGTCCAACAGTTTCGGTAACTTTAGCAGCGTTGTTCAATGGCATTTGGGCAACATGCTGTTCCAGCTCACCAAGGCTGGCCTTAAGGGTTTTTTCAGCTTCCTTAAGAGCATTGAGCTCTGTCGCCATTTTATCTACAACATCTTTGGTCTGAGCTGAGAGCTGACCATTCTTTTTCGCTTCGGTCAGTGCCTCTTCTGCTTTCGCGTTGAATTTGCTGGTTGCATCTTCAATGCTGGCAGTGACTTTTTTCAGAATTTCGTTTACTTCAGACATAAAGGGTCCTTATTTGACTAACGCCGCAAGAGCGCTTTCAAGTGAATTGAGGGTTTCAGGTTTGATATCTTCGGCAGCGCCCGGCGTACCGTCGTTGGTGGTGACAGCGCCAGGCATGCCACCGGATAAGGCTTTAATGAGTTTTCTGCGCTCAGAGCGCGGGGTGTTGGTTTTAGCCAGCAGCGCATCAAGTTTGCGAAGCGCGGCCGCGGGTGATTCATCGCCATCACTGACCGCATCAGCAGAAAGCAGGCTGTCTGCCAGTCCCTTCGCCACAGCGTCACTGCCACCGATATAACTCTCGGCGTCCATCAGTTTCTGAACGGCTGCCATATCAAGGCCGGAACGCGCCGCGTAGATGTCTGCCATAGCGGTATCGAACGGCTCAAGAGACTGTGCCAGTTCCGCAAAGTCATGGCGGTTACCCATCGCGTAGACCCAGCAGTTGTGGATCATCAGGAAGGCACCACGACCGATCTGAATTTCATCCCCGGCCATCGCAATGACCGAGGCGGCGCTGGCGGCAATACCGAGCACCTTCACCGTCACACGGCCTTCGTATTCACGCAGAAGGTTGTAGATTGCCAGGCCTTCGAACATGTCACCGCCAGGGGAGTTGATATTGACCGTGACGTCGGCGCCATTCATCGCCCGTAGCGCACCGGCGATACGTTTGGCTGTTACGCCTTCACCCCAGTAGTCCTGCCCGATCACGTCAAAAACAGAAATACTGTTGTCGTCGGTGGACGCGGCTTTGATCCCGCCATCCCAGCGATCCAGGGCGGAGGGTAAAGTTTCACAGGTGACTCGCGCGCAGGGGCGACCCGCCGGTGCTGCCGGAAGTTGTTTTTTGCTCATCAGGAAAGTGCTCCTAAGCGGCCTGTTTCAGCGGAGATTGTTCAAAGGAAATATCAGGGAATACGTGGTTATGCAGTTCTCTCAGGGCCAGAGCCTGAACAGCAGGATTGCTGCTTTCGAGATTTTTCAGTTGCGTCAGGTTGAGCTGAACGGTGTAAATATCACCCCCTTCAATCGGTGGCATATTTTCAAGACGGCGCACATCATTACGGGACATCCACCCATTCTGGAGCGCACTGGTATAGTACGCAGCACGGCCCGCGCTGTCGGCGCGCAACAGTCCTTCTACGGAGAACTCCGCGAACACCTCATCATCGCTGTCAAGCAGGCACCGTCCAATTTCCTGTTCGATATTCACCAGCAAAGGTCGCAGGGTGTGCGTCAGGAAAAGAAGGTTCATACCCTCCAGACTCGAAGCCCAGCTGCTCTGCTTTGTCGTATGCCCAACCATATAGGGCGGAACGCGGAACCAGCGGCAGATTTCCTCAATGCTGAATGAACGGCTTTCAAGAAGTTGCGCAGCCTCCGGGTTCATTGTGACGTTCTGGTAAGTTAATTTATTTTCCAGAACCATCAGCTTTCCGGCATTTTTTGAACCGATAAATGACTGAAGGTTCTGGCGCAGTCGATCGCGCTGCTCCTTCGTCAGTGCATTTTCAGAGGACAAAAATCCGGTGCTTTGAAGGCCATTCTCGAAAATTTTTGCTGCCGCTTCATCCACCGACATAGCAGCGCCAAATACATCAACGCCCGCCATCGTTGGCATCATCCCACAAACACCATCCAGCCCGAATCCGCGAATGTGCATCATGTTTTTAACTGGAATGATGCGTTCGTTTCCGTTTTCAGTGTATTTGTATTCCAGCGCTCCGGTAGTGAGACGTTTAACCACCATGTTCTGCGGCAACAAAGGCACCAGCGAAACCAGGCGGTTTGCGATGAACTTCTTCTCAATGAAGGCATTCCCACGAAGACAAATACTGGCTACTACCATCAACATAAAGCGGGATGGCGTCATTTCTGAGTTAGGGCGACGGCACAGCACCGAATAGGCCGGGTGATCGGTCGCAGCCTTTCGAGACCCGTCAGGCTGGCGCACGTATATTTTCAGTGGGAGTGTTGAAATGGACTCACTCAACAGCCTGACACAAGCCCAGACAGCAGAGAGCTTTATCGCTTTATCAGCGGTAACAACCTTTCCGCTGCTACTGGTGCCATACCATTCACGCCAGAATTCACCTGTCGTGAGACTGATTGGTACTCCCAGCCAGTTTAACAGGGCGCTTTTTACACGCCCGGGTTGTTTATTCTTAGCCATCAGATACCCACTATGATCGGTTCGTCAAAAAATCCATCGACATCGCCCTCATCCCCAACATCCCCTTCAGATGCACCAATAGCCATAGCAGATGCCACTACGCCATCAATACGGCCGGTACTCTTTTTCTTGGCAAAGATCCGGTTTTCTTTCTGATCGGCTTCGGTTACTGCTGATGCAGCATTCCAGCGCAGGCAGGGATTGGTTTTGATGATGATGTCGCCGTCATCCAGCCGCTGTTCGAACAGCTCAATAGAGTGCGGCATCCATAACCCTGACTCCTGGGCTTTGTAGTACCCTTGCCCGTGAGGGATCAAAGGCACTGATACGCTGGCATCTTCCAGTTCAGGTTCAAGATATTTGATTCGATACTGGTCAAAGGCTATCGCCTTGATAAAAAACATCTGAGAAAGGTCAGCTATACGTTCAGCAACGAATCCGTACTTAACCGCTTTCCCTGGCGTGGTATGAATGTATCCATCCCGCTCCCACGCGTCATAAGGAACCCGATCCGTTTTAGCCCGATCAAGCAACGTGTCTTTCGGTGTCCAGAACTCCACCAGCAGTTTTCTTTTTTTCGGGAAAAACAGCGCCAGCGCGGTAAGGTCCCGGCTTCCAGAAAGGTCAAGGCCGCCATAACATTCCTCACCCTGCAATTCATGCAGGTCGAAGTCCTCTTCACATCCCATCCACACATCGCTGCTCATCCAGGGATTATCGGCGTCTACCCACTGACAGAAGTTGAGGCGGCGAACGATACTCTCTTTCGACGGCATGCCACGTGCCTGGGTGACCTGTTCCCTCAGATAACGGTCTGTGAAGGTGTGACCAAGCGAGGGGTTAGCTTTCTTCCAGCAGGTCTCGTCCTTAAACGGGTCCTCCCCTTCATCAAGCGAGCAGATGAACGAAAAGAAACTGTCATCCTCGATCGAACCTTCTGCTACCTTGCGCCCGTACTCGTGGTAGTCATAACAGACGCTGGTTTTATCGTGGCCGCTGTTGGTGATCATGAAAATCAGCGCCTGCCGACGTCCTTTCGTACCGGCGCGCATCATCTCAACGACCTGGTTGTTCTTATGCTCGTGAATCTCGTCAATCAGTGCACAATGCGGACGCGGACCTGACTGTCCATCATCAGAACTGATGGGTCTGAAGAAAGACCCCGTCTGAAGGAAAGCCAGGTTCCACTCCTTCCCGGCTCCGCCTGATTTATTAATCCGCTGCGCCAGCGCTGGTGACTGATCAACCATCGCCACCGCGTCCCTAAACAGGATCATGGCCTGGTCTTTTTTCGTGGCCGCGGCATATACCTCAGCACGTGGTTCTTTATCAGCTGTCAGGCAGTAGAGCCCTACTCCGCCAGCCAGCGGTGACTTCCCCGAACCTTTACCCGATTCGACATACACCATGCGAAAACGACGGTAATTTTCAGAGTTTTTCCACCCAAATATCGAACCAACAATGAAACACTGCCAGGGCAGGAGGATAAAGGGATTACCTTCATGCTCGCCGCCGTTGAGCTTCAGCACTTTCGCGAAAAAGTCGATGGCGCGCTGCGCAGCTTCGGTATCCCAAAACAGCCCCCGGGCATGACATGATTCAAGGTCCTTAAGGTGTCGTTTACAGGCATTTCTTATATCCGGCCCGGCGATTTCCTTACCCGAAACTACATCCATGGCGTATCGCGTTGCGGGATCAACCGAAGAACTGGTTGAACGGGTCTTCTTCTTTTTCTCCACCATCCACTTTCACCTTCGTTCTGGCGGCCGGGGTGAGACCGAATTCAACCAGGTAGCTTTTAAATCGACGATCGGCGTCGGCAAGCATGGCAACCGCCGGGTTTGCTTTAATCAAAAAACCGCCCTCTGTCTGCACAGTGTACGTTCGCCCTTCGTCGGCAATCGTCAGACGCAGTTGCAGAATGTCGGCGTAAATATCACAGAGACGTTCGAGCGCCAGCGTATCGGCAATGGTCAAAATACCCATACCGTCGAGCAGCACGGTCAGTTTTCCCCATGCAACTTTCCCCCAGTCAGTGAGGTGCTCAGGTGGGCTTGGGATTTCTCGCGCCGGAGTGGGCTCTTTGTCGTTGAGTTTGCGTTTGCCCGGGTTGCCGGTTACCACTTTCAGGTGGGTCGGTTTCGGGCGTCGTCCTGCCATCGGAACCTCCCGGAAAAAAACTTTTCATTTCGCGGTTGTGCACAAAAAGGTTGGGCGGCGGTCATTCAGGGCCTCGGTCCTGAACTTTTACCCCACCCTTCCCCTGCTCACTCACGAATGAGAAATGTTATCGTTTGAACCAGTGTGAAGAAGGATCAAGAGGAAGGCCGCTTTCATCACAGCCGATGATAGTGCCGCGCTTCTCCATCCTCTGCTTCGTTGAGTCATGATGCTGCTTGCACAGTCCCTGCCAGTTACTGCGGCTCCAGAAGAGCTTCTGGGCTTTGCTTATGGCATCCGCATCACCAGATCGAAGAGCCTCTTTCAGTTTGTGCGGAATGATGTGGTCAACAACCGTTGCTGCTGCCACCCTTCCCTGATCCCGGCACATAACACAGAGAGGATGTGCGCGAAGGAACACCAGACGCTCTCTGTCCCATTTGCTGCCATAGATACGCGGTTCTTTATTCACGCCAGCCTCCACGCCCGGCGGCGTTCTGTGCGTGGCGCTGAGTCAGGGTGACGCTCAACAGGCTCACCATCAGCATGATCCACCAGCGAGTAACACGGATAGACCACTGAACCGTCCCAAGCATCACCCACAGCGTAATCGGCGGGCTTGCTGCTGTCCCATCGAGAAAGGACTCGTTCAATATGCTGAGGCGGTACGCTGTAGCACACGCCGTGTATAAGGCGCGGCAGCGTGATGAAGTCAGACCGTGTCTTGTCAGCAACAATCAGACGTTCGGCTACCTGCATCTGATACTGTGGTGGTCGGCCAGTGCCCAGGTAAAAACTCACCAGCGATTCCGGGAAGCGGTTAAGCCAGCTCGTGACTGAAGTGAAGAACAAGTCCACTGGCATCGCATCATCTTCAACAACAACTACCCGGCAGGTTTGTTCTGCTGTCCACTCAAGCGCACGCCGATGATTCCAGTTCGCACCGTGGTTACCGTCATCAATAAGCAGATGGGCATCCAGCATCGCAGCGAGACGTTGTGCATGAACTATGCGAGAAACATGGCCGACCACCACAAACTTTATGTCTTCAGCCACCAGCGAATCTCCAATAAAAAAGCCGCACGATGGCGGCTACTGTCTGAATATCAGGGTGTTGCTTCGTTTTAACCCTGGTTAAGGTAAGCATTCAGCCCGTCAGTGGTTGGACACTGGCGCACTCTGTCGCGGGGGGATGGCTGATTACCTCCGAAAAGGAAAATACCCATGGGTTCCATGTCAGAACTGGAAAAAGCAGTTGCAGATTTACAACGTGAATTAAAGATTGAAAAAGCCACCAATAAACTGGTTTTTTCTTTGATTATTGAAGCTGTTAACAAGCTGTCACCAAAACAGAATGTTGGGGACGTTCTGATGGATGTACTGAAGGAGGTTACACCGCCTGAAATTTCATCTGCCCCAGATGCTCACGAAGCGATTAAGAGAGTTGAGAAAATAATTCAGAAGAAGCAATCGCGTTCGTAACTTCCTGAATTAAATCGTCGGCGGCTCGGTGCTGAGCCGCATTCACAATCTGATCGATTACAGTTTTCGCGTGAGTTTCAGCGCGCTGCTTGTAACCTTCAAGAGTAAAGTCTGCTGTAATGTCTTCACGATAAGGTACAGTCAGCATTGTTTTCTTATTGATATGTACTTTGACGTCTCCGCCAATAGCCTCAACCGTTTTACAGTCCAGTGCCTCTGCTGAAGAGTAACCATTAATTTTTAAGCTAAACGATTTTTGAGTCGGGAACTCAACCTCATACGAAATCATAAGAACTCCTGTTATTTATGGCGCCACCAGGCATTTTCTTTGCCGATGCCATCAGTTTTGAAAACGGTATGTACCAGAGGGCCGGTGACCAGCCTGTCAGCGAATGACTGCGCAACAATGCCGAACGCCATCATGTCACCCACCGCGGCACCAGCCTGTTCTTTCTTCCAGAACCGATAGCTCTCGATCCGGTAGTAAAGACGGATGATGCCGTGAGCGAACGCCATCACATCAGCACGGGAACCACCCAGCAGCCCAGCGTTAAGCATCACATCGTTCCGATGCTCTTCAATGAACTCCTGATAGATGCGCTCCGGATGATTCTGCTTTGCCCAGGTATCGGCGTAGGTCTTTGGTTCTGAACCGACATACACCTTTCCGGCTTCCATTTCTTCCCACGGCGCGCGAAGCATTTCGACATCGGTACCATCGGTACACCAGACGAACCGGTATTCAGGGTGATCTCGCAGGTGCTGCCAGATGTGCAGCCAGCGACGAAAGTAGACATTCATCTTCACGTCAGGTACGAGATACAGCTCAACATCTGTTGGAGCCGTAAGTAATTCATCCACCAGCGCTATACGACCACACTGGCGAAGCGAGGCCGCCCATTTGTTCAGCATGTCAGGCGAGGCCGCCATTTTTGTGCCGCGCTGCGGGTCAGGCTGACTGGTGAGCAGCGTTGTGATTACCACGTCACGCTGCTGGCGGTATTCAACGTAACCAGTAAACCCGGCATCACGCCGTTCGTTGTGGATCTTCACATTACGTTCCACCAGCGCCTGTCTGTCGGGGCGCGGTACCGAACGCTCTACCGCTTCATGCTCATCGAGAGAATGAATCAGCTTTTCTGAACCGACCACATCACCGTAAGCCCATGTCGTCAGGCCAGCATTATGGATGCGCAGGGCGAGGTCACTATGTTCGTACATGCCGCGACCGTATACCGGATCGAAACCGCCAACCTTCTCGATAGCGCTGCGGTGGTAGTAAAGCATCACGCCGCGCTGCCCGGTGTACGCCACATGCTGATCGTCACGGTAAAGCACCGAAAGGTCATTCAGCTTATTGCGGCCAGCCAGATCGAGAAACTGGTAAGCAAGGTGAGGTTCTGGTGATTCGATGTATGGCAGGTGCCAGTTATCAGCGATGGGCCAGGCGTCATCGTCCCAAAGGAATAGATGCTCACACCCGGCGTCCATCAGCGCGGTTAAACTGGCGTTCTTCGAAGCAACAATGCCGAGTGATGTTTCATGGCGAAGCAGCTGCACGCCGTCAGGCACTACTGCGGCAGGTTTAGAACCATCGTCGATAACCACCACCAGCGTACCGGCTGGCAGATGCCTCAGATGTTGTTCGAGTGAACGTTTTAAAACGTCTGCGCGCTGATGTGTCGAAATAGCAATGCCAATCCCTGACGCTGAAGCGCAGGCAGGCACAAACGGGACACCATCAATAGTGACCTGCATTTGATTTTCCTTTTAGACGTGAGCCTGTCGCACGGCAAAGCCGCCGGAAGTTAACGGTTTGCCCAGGCTCACAGCTGAAAGACTTTCTTTGATGTGCGCGTGCGATGCGCTTAATGTGATTTATGGAGAAAAACGAACCTACTTCAAATTTCCAAATAAGAACTCATTAATATCAATGTATAAAAATCCGCGAGGATGTATTTTAAATCGCCAAACACTAATAATCAGAGGAATCAAAATGCCTGAACTCGTCAATCCAACAGACTCGTTGAATAGTTTTCAACACGCTTTATCCAATAGCCTGATTAGACTCTCACCGTGTGTAATTCACCCTGAAATGAAGGTACTTATGGACGATGCGGATGGCACGCCAAGGATTACTTACGCTTTCGTTCAGGGAGATATTGTTAAAGGTGTTGCCATATACGTCCCAGCAGATCCATATGAAGGGAAGCCCTGTTTTGGCGTGGGTTATGCCGTAGCCGATAAATTTAAAAGGCAGGGAATTGCCACTAAACTTCTCAAAGCCAGCATTGAAGAAATGCAATATGGCTTTAGAAACTCCTGCAACGAATTCTACGTAGAGGCTATCGTTGGTGTTGATAATCAGGCATCTAACAAACTAGCTTCTGAAGTTTTATCTGCTACGCCCAAGCCGGGGAAAGATTCTCACTCAGGTAAGCCTATCAATCAGTACATGAAGCTATTCAGCACCACAAAATAATGCTGTTCGGGCGCATTTCATTGCGCCCATTTAGGTTTGCAGTTCGCCTGCCACGCTTTGTTATGTGCCAGGATGTCGCGCTTCGTCTGCTTATCCAGTACATCCCAGTCGTGATCCGTACCATAGATGGGTTTAACCCAGTCGCAAGCCGTGTCCACTACCTCAACCCTTACGGGTCCAGTTGTCCCGCAGCTCGCGATCAACATCGTCGCCAGGCATATGGTTAACAGTCTGCTGTACATTGCTGGCCTCTTTAGTTGCCTCTACCCGGCGTTCCGCTGCTGCGACCGTTGCAGCTGCGTTATCTTCGGTGCGCTGCTGGTCGGCTTTCGCTTCCGCTTTGCTGGTGCCGCGAATATGGCCCAGGCCAAAAGCGCCGGCAATAGCGGAAATAACCAACGCGGCCAGCCCGATTATCGTTTCGATCCCCACATTCACCTCACAACAGAACTGATTTCGCCAGGTTAAACAGCGCGCGGCGTTTATCCAGCCCGTTACGGCCGCCATTGATTAATAGTGTCACGCGCTCAACGTCGCCGGAATGAAGCAGGCAACCGCGGGAGGCAAAGAACCATGCAGCTGAGCGCGCGGCGTATTCATCTTGTTCAAGCAGCTCCGGATGGCTAACAAGGTCAAGTTTTAGAGCATGGCCACAACTGCGGTAGTTGCTCAGGCCGGTAACCTGTTTCAGCCCGCGACCGCGATATTTCCAGCCATCACCAGCGACCTGATTGCCAAGGTGTTCTTTTCCCCACTCACCGCCGTACACCAGATTGGCGATCGCTTTCTGATTAGCCGGGTGCGCTGCCGTTCTGCCAAGCGCGGCGGCCTGCTGTGGAGTGATGCGGTGGCTGCCGAACGTCGGGACCAGGTTTTCAGCCGCATAATTAAGATTTTCCACCAGCCGGGTAAATCTGGTGCTTTCATGCCCCATCTGGGCAATAAACATGGCCTGGTCAAGCGGTGCGGTGATGCCGTATTCCTTCATGGCGGCGTCGATATGCGGAAACCAGCGCGCAGCTAATCCGGCGCTGATACCAGCCGCCTTCTGAAATTGTGATTGGTTCATTAGTGCCTCAGACGATCAACCAGCCGCGCCATATTTCCACGAACCTTCAGGATGGCGGCGAAGATAAGAATGTTTGCGACCACCACCAGCCAACTGGAATCACGATAAAGGCCGAAGATGAACTGCAAGGGGATCGCGGCGTAAACCAGCACGGTTATATACGCCAGGACAGAAATAAAGGGGCGATGCCGGGCGCCATGTCGCTGGTAAAACATCAGCACGATAACTATGGCCGCACAGATAAACGCATTAAAGAATGCTGACGGGTCAATTGCCATTTCCCCCTCCCCCGCGTAGCCGCGAGAAAAACTTGAACACGTTGTTCAAATCCTGGTTGTTAAGATAAGTGAGGATTTTTATACACAGGGCAGACAGAATCACTGCGCCCAGTGCATCCAGCGGTTTTTCATAGTGCGAAGCTGCATTTAGCAGTGAGCCAATAAGTCCTGCCCCGAGCACCCCAACGATAAACGACGTCAGGAAATATGCTGCCAGTCGGGCGCGGGACAGGTTTGTGGCTGTCGCGACGTAGAACACCGCACCACCAAACGCCCCGAACACCACACCAAAATCTGTATGAGTAAAGACGCCGTACAGGACTGAACCCAGCAGGCCGCCGCCGAGAACAGCGCCGGTGCCGGTTAATGGATCGGACATTTTGCCCCCTCTTATTGCTGTTGATCCTCTCAGAAGGTTGAGGGGAAACAAAAAAGGCCACCGTGAGGTGGCCTATATATGATTGAAATTTTTGATTTGGTAAGGCTTGATCAGACCGGCAATGCCTTCGGCTTGCCCATGTGATATGTAACAAGGCTGCTTTTGCTGCCATCTTCCCAGACTGTAGAGCTCTCGGTGATCATCAAAATCACCCAGCCTTTAGAAAGGCCCAAATTGACTTGCTCCACATCCTCTACCGTCCGTACTTCCTGAATTTTACTCAACAAGTTTTCATCTGCGCTCATCAACTGACCCTCAGTTAAAAAACACAACATAACAAACGCAATGAAGAAAAACCTTGCTGGAAATAAAAAAACCCGCAACGTGGCGGGCTTTTAGAGGTTAATTATCTACAGGCGCTATACTCCATAATCAGAAGCATACAGGACAGTTTTATGCAAAGTCAACACTAACGTGCAAAAAAGTGTCGCCATTTGTTCCGATCATATTAATAAGTTGTCGCCTTCTCAAACTCTACTGCCGCGTGACGCTCCCCCTGGCGCAGCGTGTCCACCAGCATTTCATAAAAGGGTTTCCAGTTGCGTGACCATGAGGACTGATGGAGGTCCGGGAGACGCTTCAGAATGGCACGGTGTACCGTCGCCGAGGAGATAGCAGAGAAGCCATTACCAGAGCAACGTTCACACGTTTTGAAAACCGGTGCGCCACGTTCTTTGGTCGCTTTGCGATCCAGCACTTCACCTTTACCGCCGCACCTGCACCGGGCGCTGATCGTTCCCTTGCCTTCGCAAACATCACAGACCGCCGGTACAACCTCTGTTACCTCCGTCCACTGCTCCCAGTCAGATGGTCGAACAGCACGAGAGCGGCAGGCCCAGTATGGCGCTTTACCCCATGGGTAAGAAACTTTGCGGGTAATCTGCTCGCGGGTTGTTCGCCCGGTACCGCAACAGCTGTGACACGTCGCGCTGGTGGCGGCCGAACGGGAGTAATCAGCAAAGGCAAACTGCGCCAGCATCTGCATGCACCATCCGAACTGCCCACCAGCTGCTTTGCGAACATTCTTCGGTGCGACATCCATCGCATATCGCGCCAGCGCCTGAACTGCGAGCTGTTCATCCGTTTTGCTGATTCCCGCTTTACCGAAGAACGCCGCCAGGCCGAAGCGCGCACGGCTGCTGGTGGTACCAATCGCCGCCATTACGTCTGTTCCTGTAAGGCGGTCCGGAGAAGTTCCCTTCACGTCGTCGCTGATCTGCATTCCCTGAGGGCTAAAGTGTTTTAGTGATGCTTCAAGTTCCATATCTCAAACCCTCGTTACGTTGCTGGCTTCCCACTCGAGATCAAGCTCGCTTTGCGGCTTACCGACCAGGTAGTTAAATGGTTTTTTCTCGCCTTCCAGGAACTGGTGAGAGCGAGAGTCGAAATTAGCTCCGATGTCACCGATCCACCCTTCCCCTTCTCGTTGCTTCAACAAACGAATCATTGAAGCGGGGAGATTGATCGCGGCCTGTTCGTCTTTGTCGAGGCTCTCATAACCCATACGATCCGCTTTTCTCTGCGCCAGCTCACGGGGAATGTTGCGCCAGACGGCCATAACGTTGTCGGGCATGTCGGTTAAGGCGCCAGTGCCTTTTACGTCCATCTTTCCTGTTGGAGCGGAGTCGTTTGTTTTTCTGGCGTGGGTAACCAGCAGGACGTGACAGTTATGCTCGTTCTTGAAGTCGCACAGCGTATCGATGAAGTCCTTCTGACCTGTGTAGTCTTCTTCGTCTAAGCCACATTTAGCCAGGTTATCTATGACGAACAGCTCAATGCCATAGCGACGCCGGGCATAGGCAAAAATCTCAAGAAGCCGGTCTGCTTTGGCAGTTCCGGTAAGTTTGAATACCCAAAGGCGGTCAGAAAACCATTCGTTGGTCATAATGATTTCTTCACGTTTCGGTGAGGAAGTGCAGATGGTTTGCCGCGTGAGTCGGGCAAGCATTTTGCCTGGTTTAAGCTCCAGAGAAGCAATACACGTCCTGACGCCCTGACTCATCGCATCAATCGCGATATGTCCAACGAGCTCTGTTTTTCCATGCCCATTAACGCCATTAACGAGGGTCAGTTCACCGGCACGGAACTTAAAGTTGTTGTTCAGCGAAGCCCATGGGCTTGTAAACAGACCGGTATCCCGATGTTCGAATGCCTCGATAGTTTCCTGAAGCAAGTCCCCTGCTGAGCAAAGCTCATCGGGATCGAAGAATTTGGCGCGCTCCATGTATTCCAGAATGGAGTCGCTGTCCATGCCGTTCATCAGGCAATCGTTGATATCTTTGTGGGGAAGTTCAACCATGCGGCAACGATGTTCCCCAAGACGTCTGGCGATTTCTTTTGCAGCTTCACGGCCTACATTGTCGTTGTCCAGGCACAGCCAAATTTCCTGGAAGCGATCGAGGTTATGGTATTCATATTCAATCCACTGCTGTTTGGCCCCTTTGCCACCGCCAAAGGGAACAGACAGGGCATCATAGCCAAGCTGCGTAAAGGTCATGCAATCAATCTCACCTTCGCACAGAACTACCAGGCGGGTGTTTTTATCCAGAGCCTGCCAGCCAAACAGACATGGTTCGCAATCAGCTTCAGCCATAATCAGTTTTTTGCCGTTTGGCCTTTCGGTTCCAATACGTTTTACCTGTAGCAGTTCACCATTCCGGATGTACGGGAATGCCACTGCTGGTACCTCGCGGCTTTCGTCGTGATACCAGACCACCGCGTCTGTTACCTTAAAGCGATCGGCTGTTTCACGGGTAATTCCACGTGAAGCAAGGTAGTCATAGCATTTGCTGGCCGATTTAACGCCCTTTTTCGTCGGACGAGAGAACAGTTTTTTCTTCGCTTCGAAGTGGTGGTCGTCATCTTTCAGGCCAAGAAACTCTTTCGCCTCTCGCATTGCATCATGCAGCTGGCAGTTACGAACCAACACCCAGAGATCCAGCAGGTCACCGCTGTCACCGCTGGCAAAGTCAGCCCATGATTTTTTACCGCCGATATTGACCTTGAGGCTTTTGCCTGAGTCACCGTTCGTATTGCCAGCACACCACTCCTTCCCCTCCAGATGTCCTTTCGGAAGGAGAAACTTAGCGACGCGTTCAGCGTTATCCCATAGTTTTTCTGATAGTTCAGCTGGGCTCATAACTCACAAACTCCGTAAATCGAATTTAACAAAAAACCATCTCACAAATCCCTCGCACAGAACGCCGTGGTTATATCCGGCCACCAGCACACGCTTGAGGAGTATTTTCATGGGCGATACCCGCCACGGTTCATGCGATCGATCGCTGACTGATTGATAAACACCTCGGCAGAGCCGTCATCAGACTTTGCGTACCACTCGTAGCGAGACTGGTCTTGTCGGGTAGGGACTTTGTTTTCCTGGGTCTCTACCAGCCACGGTTCATCGAAATGTTTATCCGGCCCGAAGAACGTCGCCGCCTGCTTGACGAACGAAGTACCGATCTTTCCCTCAGAGGCCATGAAAGCTGCGTAGCGCTTAACCCCTTCCAGCATCGTCTCTGGTTTTACGCCCTGTTTAATACGTGCGTTCCAGGCTTTGAATGCGCTTAGCTTGTTATTTCCACCGCTACGTTTTGGGTATGCCTGCCAGGCTTCTTCAAATGCAGGAGAATAATCAGTTGAAGATTTCACTTTCGGTGTGTCGGCTTCAGCCGATGCACCAAGATATTTATTCTCTGTATTAATCTTCTGTGTAGTCTCCTGGTAATCTACTGTATGAATGGATGCGGAATTTCCACATGACTGCTCGTTGGTTTTCCCCATACCTGCATGCTGGTTTTCCGCATCACTGTTTGCGGAAATTCCGCATCCTTGTTTGTTGGTTTTCCCCATACCTGCATGCTGGTTTTCGCCAAGTAGAAGTTCTTCCAAGCGCTCCTGGTTTACTCTGAAATATAATTTTGCTGGGATGCCACGTTTTGCTTCTTCCAGTACGCCACAGGAAACCAGCTTTTTACGCGCTCCCTCTTGTTCGTAACGCGTTAATCCAGTCTCTTCTTCGAGATCTGTCTGGGTTTTGTAGAACCAATTCCCTTCCATGCGGTTCTGCCAATAGACAATCTGTGACAATAGCAATGCACCTGTAATACCCACGCCAAGGCGAACGAAGGACCGTTGAAAGGCTATTGGACGATCAACGAGCTGTAAGAAATTGCTCACTCCACAACCCTCCTGAAATAATTTTGAAACTTCCAGACAGGCTGCATGCATTCATGCGGATAATTCTGCCTGGTGAAGTACACCTGCTGTTTATCCCGATTCCAGCCGGTGACATGCACAATCACACCGCGCGGATCGCGATAATCGATATCCAATGGCTTAACTTGGTTTTCGGTAGTGATCGAGTGCGACATATCACACCTCATTGCCCGGGTGAGGGAATGTATCTGGAAGGTCTGGGCGGATCTGGTAGGCTTTAACTTCGCCACCAGTAGCTTTAACAATGGACATGACATGATCAGCCTTAACCCGGCTACCATTAAGCCAGCGAAATACAGCCGGTTGAGTAACCCCGCACGCCCTTGCTAATGCAGCTTGGCCGCCGAGAATATCGATAGCTCTCTTGACATGTTGATTGATCATAAAAATACCAAAAGTTATTGAACATTGGGAAAGAGTATAGCCTTGAATAACTTTATGCAATAACTTATCGTATTTGCCACTTAATAACTTTTTGTATAGGCTTATTGGTATGAACACATTCTCAGATCGTCTTCAAAAAGCGATGGTTGACGCAGGCCTTACACAGGCAGAATTAGCGATGAAAGTTGGGGTTTCGCAACCAGCTATCTGGCGTCTTGTTGCAGGCAAAACCAACACAACACGTAAGTTGGTTGAGATTGCTAATGCGCTGGGTGTGAGCCCTGAATGGCTATCAACTGGAAAAAATCATGTGCCTCATAGACAGGGCTATGTGATAGAGACCATGCCCGAAAGGGAGGTAAAGGATAACGCTGGCATATTCAGGGTCGAGGTTCTTGACCTTTCAGTGAGTGCAGGACCTGGCACGTTCATGCTTTCAGAATATGTGGAGGTTTTACACGCTATTGAGTTCACGACTCAACATGCAAAATCCCTCTTCGGGAATCGTAGTGAAGATGTCGTAAAAGTAATGACCGTCAATGGCGACAGCATGGCCAGCACGTTCAATTCCGGTGATCGTGTCTTCGTAGACATTTCCGTCCGACACTTTCTAACGGATGGTGTGTATGTGTTTGTTTTTGGTAAAACATTTCACCTAAAACGTCTCCAGATGCAGGGAAACAGGCTGGCAGTCTTATCGGATAATCCGGCATATGAGAAATGGTATATCACGGAAGAAAACCAAGATGACCTTTACGTGATGGGTAAAGCCATAATGCATGAATCAATCAATTACAATAGGCTCTAACCTTCAACACCCCACCTTTTGAAGCCGCTTTTAAGCGGCTTTTTCTTTGTCTGTAGCTGTAAGCATGCAGTTTAATAACAAAATTTAATCAAAAAAATCAATGCATTAAACTAAATCGCAAAAGAAAAATAAGTTTTGTTATTGCAATAAGTTATTGCATGACTTAGAGTTCATTCATCGGCAAACAACGGAGCCAATGAAATGAATACTCAAATCACCGTAGCCAAAACCATCGGCAAAAGAATATTAAATCAAAGATCTTCGCTTCGACTGTCTCAGGATTTTTTGGCTGATCATCTTGGTTTAACAACCGAAACCATTAACAACTGGGAAACGGAAAAAACTGTTCCGTTTGCTGACCAGTTAATCCAATTGGCTAACATTCTTCATTCTGATGTTCTGTGGCTCATTTCAGGAAACGAGCAGTGTGGTGAATTTACAGAGCCAACAAGCATTATAACTTCCAATCAACTTAATTCATGGTCTGCGGATATTGGCAATTGCAGAATGGCTTTATCCAACGCTATGGATTGTATGCCTCCGGAATTGTCGGCTATCGGTACGCTAACTATCGTTTATGAAAAATTAGACGACTTGCAAGAAACCATCTGCAAGCAAGCCGACAAGATTTAAAATTAATTAACATTATTTAATTAACACCTTTCTTGGTGGGGCCAAACTCACCCTGAGGAAATGAAAATGCAAAATTCCGTCGCAGTTAATCAGCCAGTTAAAACGCCTCAAATGCTGTTCGGATCTGACAACATCAATGACTTTGGCAACCGCGTACAAAGCTGCCGGATGGAAGGTGATTCAATGCAGCCGACCATCGAACCATGTGAGGTTGTGGCTTTCGTTGATTGCGGTGGACGTGCGCTTACCTCTGGCATTTATGTTTACACAATGGATGCTTTTGGTCGCCCATGTCTTTTCATTAAGAGAATTGAGCCATTAGCTGATGGCTCATTAAAAATCATTTCTGATAACCATCATTACGAAACTTTCACCCTTAATACCGATGAACAGAAAGAAATCAAAATTCACGGTCGGGTGGTGGCTTCTTTGGCTGTGAGGCGCTTCGTATGACTTTCATCATTGATAAATCGGCATATAGAACAGCATGCCTTTATGCGGCCTGCGGTTACGAGGTAATCGCTCGTCTTTATCTTAAAAAAGCATATGGTCGGTAATTATGAGCTTATTAAAAAGGCAAGACATTCAGGTTGTGAACATCAAAGCCGAGCAACTGGCTGGTTTATCGCAAACATTATTTGAATGTCACGACAAGTTAGACAGATTTCAACTTAAAACAATATGCGCTCTGGTTTATGACCTCGCCGCTGATATTCATGGATGGACCGAAAAAGAAGAGGAAATAGTTATGGGTTTGGAGGAGGAAAAGCGCAATGGATAAATTAATCGAGACATATCGACGCCGAATTTTAAAAGCAGCGTTATTACGCCACCAGCGTAAAACAGGCAGTAACTGCCTTGTTATTAAGCTCAATAAAGGCGGTATTAACACGGTCGAGTTAACAGAGATTCTTCTCGATGGATTATTACGAAAATTCGAAAGGCTTGCGATCAGTGAATACGGGAATATCGACGGCGTAAAAGCTATCAAGGGAATTTACAGCAGCGCTGTTGATGTTAATGGCAGCGGTGAATTCCTTACGGATAGCGGGAAGGAGTTAATCGACGAGCTCATTTCTGAGCTGGTTGAGTTCGTCAAAAAACAAAAAGTGGAGGCTCCGAAAACGGAGGGTCATGAAATGGGGGGATCTGATGGCACTTACAGCGATACGAATTCCTGAGTGGGTTCACCTCAAAGCGGTACACGTTTTAAGCCAGTTCAGGGCAAGGCGCATTCACCCCTGCCGAATGCACGGATCCGGGAATTTGAGCCTCAAAGTTAACCATCGCTGGCGGCTACTCTCCCGCGATGGCGGCAAGAACTGGGAAGTAATGAGTCACGAACGATACAGCAAAGTTAAGGACCGGAAATGAAAGATAAACGCACCGTAAGCATGATTGACCTGGCATTACAGAAACACGATACGCCAGTTGGCCCACTGTTCGTAGCAGTACGTCACGGTCGTATCAAAAAATGCTTCACGCGAGATACGGCGATCCGCTATCTGGCTTTCTTCATGACCACCGAGGCTTTTGAGCGTTCAGGTTTTCCGCAGCATCACCCGCGAGTGCGTATTGATCGCGATGATATGGAGGTATGGCGAGACGGGGAAACAAAGGCTGAGTATCTGGCCGCCCACCAGCGTTGTGTTCGCCGTCTGCGTCGTATCCTGGCGCGCAAGCGAGAAATGGAAAAATGGTGTGAAAAATGGGACGCGATGCACGAGCGTTACGTCAAAGAAGTAGATGCATTACAAGCCATCAAACCAGAAGGAGTGCATTAATGGTTGATTCAAACTTTACCCCAGAGCCTACATCATCCGGCATCCGTTTTGGTAACCGAGTTATTGGTTATTCAGTTGCGGTTCGCCAGCTCGACAACGGTAATTATGACAAACGAATTCCGGATGGACTTGAACTGTTGGCTTGCATTATGGAAGGGATTGAAAGCGGCTGGTTTAACCCGGGCATCGAGAAAGAAATCATTCTTTGGCGCTGGATGCTGGTTGCCGTCTTTATTACGGAAGAGCAGGAAAAGAACGGGACCTGTGAGGTGGCCAACGATTCAGGAGGTTTCGACAAAGCAGTTATCTACTCCGGCCAGCACGGTTCAATCAGTATTTATCCTGCGCCAGAGCGATTCGCACTTGCTAATCATGTGGAAGGTATTGCCATTGAGAAATACGGCCAGGAGCTTGGTCAGCAGATGGCTCTGCGCATGTACAAGGGCATGTTAGCGGAAGACGAAGTGCAGGGGCTTCAGCTGTCACAATTTGGCCGGGAGGGTTTTAATTTGCTGCACGACAGTTTCATCGAACAGATTCAGAAAGAAGGCATGCCTGACATGCCAGTTATGCACTGAGGTGATTATGAGCGACGTTGTTCTTCTGGTACCGAATGACTGGGTTAGCGAAAAGGTTCTGATTGCGGTTACCGGGCTCAAGCCCGGAACCATCCTCCGGGCCAGAAAAGAATGCTGGCTGGTTGGGCGGGAATATGTGCATGTTTCACCTGACGGAAATCCGAAACCTTCCAGCGAGTGCATGTATAACCGTAAAGCGGTCGATGCGTGGGTGGCCTCAATGAAAAACAAACAGCCTGGGTGATCTGAGGCCATGAAAAAGGTAATCTCATATCGCTCTTGGGCGTCTGGAGGAATCAATGGATAAAGTTACATATCCAACAGGCGTCGAAAACCACGGTGGCACATTGCGCATCTGGTTTAATTTCAAAGGTAAGCGTGTCAGGGAGAGCCTCGGTGTCCCTGACACCGCTAAGAACAGGAAGATCGCCGGGGAATTGCGGACATCGGTATGCTTTGCCATCAGAACAGGCACATTTGAGTACGCGGCACAGTTTCCGGACTCCCCTAACCTCAAGACTTTTGGGGTGGGTAAGAAAGAAATTACAGTGTCAGAGCTTGCCGAAAAGTGGCTGGATCTGAAGAGAATGGAAATCTGCGCGAACGCACTCAACCGTTATGAGTCAGTCGCAAGGAATATGGTGCCAAGGATCGGGGGTAATCGGCTGGTGTCGGCGGTGACTAAAGAGGAATTACTGTATATCAGGAAAGATTTACTGACCGGTCACCAGATGCCAATGAAGGGGAAGGTCCCGGCAAAGGGACGAAGTGTTGTCACCGTAAATTATTACATGACAACGATTGCCGGAATGTTTCAGTTTGCCGCAGATCACGGTTACTTAGAGGCGAACCCATTCGACGGGATCAAGCCTCTTAAAAAAGCCAGGGCAGAGCCAGATCCGCTAACTCGTGACGAATTTATTCGCCTGATTGATGCATGCCGGCATCAGCAGACGAAAAACCTGTGGTCACTTGCAGTATACACAGGGATCCGTCATGGGGAGCTGACCTCCCTGGCCTGGGAGGATATCGATCTTGAAGCTGGAACAATAACAATCAGGCGTAATTATACAAAACTGGGTGAATTCACTCTACCGAAAACTGAGGCCAGTACCAACAGAGTGATACACCTCATTCAGCCTGCGATCAGCGTCCTGAGGAATCAGGCGGAAATGACCAGGCTTGGAAAAAGGCATCGGATCGATGTTCAGCTGCGCGAATACGGCAGAACTGAGAGCCACGAGTGTACATTTGTTTTCAACCCTCAACTGGTCAGAAGATGTCAGCAGGTGGGGATCATCTACAAAGTCGACTCGATAGGTGATTTATGGGACGCGGCGATGAAGCGAGCAGGGATAAGGCACAGGAAAGCATATCAGTCGCGTCACACGTATGCATGCTGGTCACTGTCAGCTGGTGCTAACCCCAGCTTTATTGCCAGTCAGATGGGCCATGCGAGCGCCCAGATGGTTTTCAACGTATACGGTGCGTGGATGGCAGACAGCAGTAGCGAGCAGATCGCAATGCTGAATCAGAGGCTCGCGGATTTTGCCCCACAGATGCCCCAAAGCATACATAGCAGCGCCAGAGCATTATTAAAATCAGTAAGTTAGTTAATAACGCCCGACATGTTAACTGCGTGGAGGGCAATACCACGCTGTACGCCCTGCCCCGCGCGGAGATCGTCGAACGCTGGCGTGAGCAAACCACCGACGACTTCCGCTTTTGCTTTAAATTCCCGGCGACCATCTCCCACAACGCCGCGCTGCGCAACTGCGATGATTTAACCCACGAGTTTTTCACCCGGATGTCGCCTCTGGCCAACCGTATTGGCCAGTACTGGCTCCAGCTTCCCGCCACGTTTGGCCCGCGCGACCTGCCTGCCCTCTGGCAGTTTCTCGACGCCCTGCCGCATGGCTTCACCTACGGCGTAGAAGTAAGGCATCCGGAATTCTTTGCCAAGGGCGACGCGGAGAAAGCGCTCAATCGCGGCCTGCATGAACGATCGGTCAACCGCGTGATCCTCGACAGCCGCCCCGTGCACAGCGCAATCCCGCACAGCGAAGCCGTTGTTGATGCCCAGCGCAAAAAACCGAAAGTGCCCGTCCACGCGATCGTAACGGCGCAGAACCCGATGGTCCGGTTTATCGGCAGCGATAACATGCAGCAAAATGAGGAGATGTTCGCCGTCTGGCTGCAAACGCTGGCGAAATGGGAGCACACCACCACGCCGTACCTTTTTTTACATACGCCGGATATCGCACAGGCGCCTGAACTGGTCGATGCTCTCTGGCAGGCCTTGCAGCAGGCGGTTCCGTCGGTTGGCCCCGCGCCGTCCATCCCACAACAATCTTCTCTTTTCTGAAATCACCCCCTATCATAGAGACGTGCCATCTGCCAAAAACAGGGAGTTAGTATGGTCAGCGCGCTGTATGCGGTGTTAGGTGCATTACTGCTGATTAAGTTTTCATTTGATGTTGTGCGCCTGAGAATGCAGTACCGCGTCTCGTACGGTGACGGGGGCTTTTCTGAGCTACAAAGCGCAATCCGCATCCACGGCAACGCGGTCGAGTACATTCCCGTCGCGTTAATTTTACTGCTGTTAATGGAGATGGATGGCGCTGAAACCTGGATGGTGCACGTCTGTGGGCTGCTGCTGATTGCAGGGCGTTTGATGCATTATTATGGTTTTCACCACCGCCTGATCCGCTGGCGTCGTTCCGGCATGAGCGCGACCTGGTGCTCGCTTTTGCTGATGGTGCTGGCTAACCTTTGGTATATGCCGTGGGAGTTGGTTTTCTCCTTCCATTAGCGCACAATATGCCCCTTTATTTTTCCCGGATTTTTACGTTATGTCAGATCGCGACACGCTTTTTTCCGCGCCTATCGCCAGCCTGGGCGACTGGACCTTTGATGAACGGGTAGCCGAAGTCTTCCCGGATATGATCCAGCGCTCTGTTCCCGGTTATTCCAATATTATCTCCATGATCGGCATGCTGGCGGAGCGTTTTGTTCAACCCGGCACGCAGGTCTATGACCTGGGTTGTTCGCTGGGAGCGGCAACGCTGTCTATTCGTCGTAACGTTCATCACGAAGGCTGCAAGATTGTGGCTGTCGATAACTCACCGGCTATGGTTGAACGCTGCCGTCGCCACATTGATGCGTATAAAGCCCCTACGCCTGTGGAGGTGGTAGAAGGCGATATCCGCGATATCGACATCCAGAACGCCTCGATGGTGGTACTGAACTTTACCCTTCAGTTCCTGGTACCGGACGATCGTCAGCGGTTGCTGGATAAGATTTATCAGGGCCTGAACCCGGGCGGCGCGCTGGTGTTGTCTGAGAAATTCAGCTTTGAAGACGCCAGCGTGGGCGAACTGCTGTTCAACATGCACCATGATTTCAAGCGTGCAAATGGCTACAGCGAGCTGGAGATCAGCCAGAAGCGCAGCATGCTTGAAAACGTCATGCTGACGGATTCTGTAGAAACCCACAAAGCGCGCCTGCGCAAAGCCGGATTTGAACACAGCGAACTGTGGTTCCAGTGCTTTAACTTTGGTTCTCTGGTGGCGCTTAAAGCCGGAGACGCAGCATGATCGAGTTCGGTAATTTCTATCAGCTGATTGCCAAAAACCACCTTTCCCACTGGCTGGAAACCCTGCCTGCGCAAATTGCCGCCTGGCAGCGCGATCAGCAGCATGGTCTGTTGAAGCAGTGGTCCAACGCCGTGGAGTTTCTGCCTGAACTGACGCCTCATCGTCTGGATTTGCTGCACAGCGTGACGGCGGAGAGCGAAGAGCCGCTCCCGGCCGGGCAGATCAACCGCATCGAAACGCTGATGCGTAACCTGATGCCGTGGCGCAAAGGGCCGTTCTCGCTGTACGGTGTAAATATCAACACCGAGTGGCGCTCTGACTGGAAGTGGGATCGCGTTCTGCCGCATTTATCCGACCTGACCGGGCGCACCATTCTGGACGTGGGCTGCGGTAGCGGCTATCACATGTGGCGCATGATCGGCGCAGGCGCGCATCTGGCCGTCGGTATCGATCCGATGCAGCTGTTCCTGTGCCAGTTTGAAGCGGTGCGTAAGCTCCTGGGTAACGACCAGCGTGCGCACCTGCTGCCGCTGGGTATCGAGCAACTCCCTGCCCTGAAAGCGTTTGATACCGTTTTCTCGATGGGTGTGCTGTACCACCGTCGTTCCCCGCTGGAGCATCTCTGGCAGTTGAAAGATCAGCTGGTCAGCGGCGGCGAACTGGTGCTGGAAACGCTGGTCATCGAAGGCGATGAACATGCCGTTCTGGTGCCGGGCGATCGCTATGCGCAGATGCGCAACGTTTACTTCATCCCTTCCGCGCTGGCGCTGAAGAACTGGCTGGAGAAATGTGGGTTTGTCGATGTACGCATCGCCGATGTGTGCGTGACGTCAGTTGAGGAACAGCGCCGCACCGACTGGATGATCACCGAATCGCTGGAGCAATTCCTCGACCCGGACGATCACAGTAAAACCATCGAAGGCTATCCGGCCCCGATGCGTGCGGTATTGATTGCGACCAAGCCGTAGCCTTTAGCCGGGTGGCGGCTGCGCCTTACCCGGCCTACGCGTCGCACGTTTTCTCCAAAATAGTTCAAGTTGCAGCAAGGCGGCAACGCAGCGAATCCCCGGGAGCTTACATCAGTAAGTGACCGGGGTGAGCGAGGCGGCCAACGCGGCTGCGGCTTGAAATATGAAGGAGAAAAAAAGGCCCCTGTGTAATTTGCAGGGGCCTGGTACAAGCAAGCATCATATTGGGCGACATGATGCGCGGTAAAAATCGGTACGTTGCTACACGTGATGACGTTCAATCAACGATTTCATTACCGCAACCGACTCTCCATCCACACCGTAGCGCGAGTACTCATCCGCTTCAGCATCCGTCGACATTGACAACCCTGTATTGCGATAACGCATGGGTGAAGGTATCCATTTACCCGCCGAGCTGTGCAGCTCTTCCACCCCTGCGTTTAAAAACAGTTCCAGATTGCTGGCGCGTACTCCTGCGCCCGCCATGATTATTGGAACACCGGAATGTGCTTTTAGTTCCGTAATTAATTTCAGTCCTTTTTCAGCCGAGGACTGCTGGCCCGACGTCAGAACGCGCGCCACGCCCAGTTCTGCCAGCGTATCAAAGGCTTGTATCGGATCCTGACACATATCGAACGCACGATGAAAAGTGACCGCCATCCCCCGGGCGGCGCGCATGACCTGACGCATACGCGGAAGATCGATGTTGCCGTCTTCGTCCAGCACACCGATCACCAGCCCCGGAAAACCGGAATCACGGACGAGGGCGATATCCTCAAGCATGGCACTGAACTCACCCGCCGTATAACAAAAATCACCGCCGCGCGGGCGAATAATCGGGTGCACCGGAATAGTGATGGCCTGACGGGCTGATTTCAGCACGCCAAAGGACGGGGTTAATCCCCCTTCTTTAGGTGCCGCGCAAAGCTCGATGCGATCGGCCCCCTGCCGTTGCGCAGTGACGGCACACTCCACGCTGTAACAACAAATTTCCAGCAGCGCCATGTCATCCTCCTTAAATTTCACTCAACGTACCATCGTGGCACGTTGCCCGATTGATGTCTGGATCGACGCTCACAATGCTTACGCTTCGCTGGCGACGATCTGCTCGAGAGTCCAGGGATGGAATTTCACCGTCACGTTGCCGTCCGTTACGGCAAGCGTAGGGTTCGGTAAGCGTTCGCGCTCCCCTTTTGGCGAGCTGGTTTTGACGAAAATACCCGGCTGGCTTAACCCCTCGTCGGAAAGCAGCGCCAGCGCACGGGCGTTCAGCGTCTCGGGCTCCCCAGGCAGAACAATTTCGATATGCTCCCAGCCTTCGTGCGGATAACGCTTCTCTCCTGGCCAGGGCAGTTCCACAACGGTGAATTGCCAGTGCGCCACCGTTACCGGCGCGTGAAGTTTGAACAGGCAGATCGGGCGACCGTTAATGATATTCTCCGACAGCAGTTCTCCGCACTGCTCAAAGCCACGCCGCCAGCGTTCGGCGGTGGCATTCTGGTGGCAGCGCAAAGAGATGTGATCGGCCTCAAGCGGCGCGATATCCAGCCCGAGACGGGTGGCAAGTTCTGTGAACGCCTGAGTGAAGCGCGGTAAATCTGCGGAAATATCATGCAGTTCGTCAATGGTATGCCAGTTCGCCATAGGTCAGTCTCGTTTCGTGTCGCAAAGCCGCTAATTTACTCTGTTGCCCTCTGTCGACCAACCGCAGAATCACGGTTTTTTCGACTGCATGATTATGCATACCGTCTTCGCCTGGATTCTGAGCGATCTTCGCCCCCCGCAGGGCTGACGCCCGAAGGCATTTGCAGTATACTCCCGCCCTAAATTCTTAAACTGGCGTGGGTGTTTTTTACCCGCATCAAAAACGTAAGGTATCCAGGTGAATATTCAGGCTCTTCTCTCAGAAAAAGTCAGTCAGGCACTGATTGCCGCAGGTGCGCCTGCGGATTGCGAACCACAGGTTCGTCAGTCAGCGAAAGTACAGTTTGGCGACTATCAGGCTAATGGCGTGATGGCAGTGGCTAAAAAACTGGGCATGCCGCCGCGACAGCTCGCTGAGCAGGTACTGACGCATCTGGATCTCACCGGCATCGCCAGCAAAACCGAAATCGCCGGTCCAGGCTTTATCAACATTTTCCTTGAGCCTGCATTCCTCGCAAGCCACGTTGACGCGGCGCTGAAGTCTGACCGTCTGGGCGTGGCTCAGCCAGAAGCGCAGACCGTGGTGGTTGACTACTCCGCGCCAAACGTGGCGAAAGAGATGCACGTCGGTCACCTGCGCTCCACCATCATCGGTGACGCGGCGGTGCGTACCCTGGAGTTCCTTGGTCACAAGGTGATCCGCGCTAACCACGTAGGCGACTGGGGCACGCAGTTCGGCATGCTGATCGCGTATCTGGAAAAGCAGCAGCAGGAAAACGCAGGCGAAATGGCGCTGGCAGACCTGGAAGGTTTCTACCGTGAAGCCAAAAAGCACTATGACGAAGATGAAGCCTTCGCCGAGCGCGCGCGCAGCTACGTGGTGAAACTTCAAGGCGGCGACCCGTACTTCCTCGAGATGTGGCGCAAGCTGGTGGACATTACCATGTCCCAGAATCAGCTCACCTATAACCGTCTGAACGTGACCCTGACCCGTGACGACGTGATGGGTGAAAGCCTGTATAACCCGATGCTGCCAAGCATTGTGGCGGACCTGAAAGCTAAAAATCTGGCGGTGGAAAGCGAAGGCGCAACGGTGGTGTTCCTTGATGAGTATAAAAACAAGGAAGGCGAACCGATGGGTGTGATCGTCCAGAAAAAGGATGGCGGCTATCTCTACACCACCACCGACATCGCCTGTGCGAAATACCGTTACGAAACCCTGCATGCGGATCGCGTGCTGTATTACATCGACTCCCGTCAGCACCAGCACCTGATGCAGGCGTGGACTATCGTGCGTAAAGCGGGTTATGTGCCGGATTCCGTGCCGCTGGAACATCACATGTTCGGCATGATGCTGGGTAAAGACGGTAAGCCGTTCAAAACCCGTGCGGGCGGCACCGTGAAGCTTTCCGATCTGCTGGATGAAGCGCTGGAACGCGCGCGTCGCCTGGTGGCCGAGAAGAACCCGGATATGCCTGCTGACGAGCTGGAGAAACTGGCTAACGCGGTTGGGATCGGCGCGGTGAAATACGCGGATCTCTCCAAGAACCGTACCACCGACTATATCTTCGACTGGGACAACATGCTGGCGTTTGAAGGCAACACGGCGCCATATATGCAGTACGCTTATACCCGCGTACTCTCCGTCTTCCGTAAAGCCAATATCGACGAAAGCGTGCTGGCGAATGCCACGGTGACCCTTACCGAAGATCGTGAAGCACAGCTGGCTGCCCGCCTGCTTCAGTTCGAAGAGACGCTCTCCGTGGTCGCGCGTGACGGTACGCCGCATGTTATGTGTGCTTACCTGTACGATCTGGCCGGTCTGTTCTCTGGCTTCTACGAACACTGCCCTATCCTCTCTGCCGAGAGCGAAGCGGTGCGTCACAGCCGCCTGAAGCTGGCGCAGCTGACGGCGAAGACACTGAAGCTCGGTCTGGATACCCTGGGTATCGAAACCGTAGAACGTATGTAAAAAAGAAACCCGGCGAGCGCCGGGTTTTTTATTATCAGAAATATTTCCGCAAATATTCCGTCAGACACAGAATCGCCATTGCCTGGCCATACGGCATCGAGGTCAGCGGTATCTGGCGGTAAAACGCCAGATCGCTCCCCATCCCCGTCCCGAAGGACGTTTGCAGCAGCTCCCCTTCCGGCGAGATGTTTTGCACGATGCCGCGAATCGCTTTCTCCGCCACCTCTGCGTACTCTGCGCCGACATAACGCTTGCGCACGGCTTTCAGAATGCCGTAAGCAAACCCTGCCGTGGCCGACGCCTCCAGATAAGAATCAGGATCGTCCAGCAGCGTATGCCACAATCCGCTCTCGTCCTGACATTTTGCCAGTGCGGCGATCTGCGCGTTCAGTACCTGCACCAGATAGCGACGAACGGCGTTGTTTTCCGGCAGATCCACCAGCTCGAGGAAATCCGGGATCACGATGGTCAGCCAGCTGTTGCCGCGCGCCCAGCGAGCCCGGGCAAAGTTGTGATTGCCGTCGTAATTCCAGCCGTGGAACCACAGTCCGGTCTCCCGATCCATCAGGTTCTGTACGTGGAGCAGGAACTGATAGATCGCCTCCTCGACGTACTCCGGCTTGTTCAGCAGCTTGCCGATTTTCGCCAGCGGCAGCACCGTCATCATCAGCGTGTCATCCCACATCTGCTGATGGTTCTCTTCCGCCAGGGTGATGTGCTGCATGCCGCCATGTTCGGTGCGCGGCATCTCATTCATCGCCCATTCCGCCCAGCTTTCCAGCCACGGCAGCCAGGCAGGGTTTTTGGTCTCTTCGTAGCGATACGCCAGCGTCAGGAACGGCGACATGGTATTCACGTTTTTGGTGGTTGCGCCTTCAGCGAAACGGTCAGCAAACCAGCTGTCGATAATCTCGCGCATGCCTTCGTCACCGGTCTGGCAGTAATACTGCCAGATACCGTATAAACCGACGCCGTGGGTCCATTCCCATCCGGCCCAGCCTTTGGTGTCGATCACGCGCCCGTCGTCCAGCCGCAGCAAAAACTCACCCGTTTTGTCGTGGATATTGACCAGGTTATGCGTCACCTTTTGAATCAGCGATTTCAGCTCATCCCTGGCGATAAAGCGCTCAGGCTGACGCAGTAACGGGCTATGTTTGACAGGCCAAACTTTCATCATCTTAACCTCTGTTGTATGTCGAATTCAGTACCGCGCGATCCTTCAGCGAAGGGGCCACCGGCTTATTGCGATTCAGATAACCGATGTTGTTGTTGCCCCACAGGGATTCATACGGCATTCCCGCCAGCATCTCCACGGTAGCGCGGGCCTGCGGGGTCACCGCCTCTGGCATCGCATGGCCGGACTCGCGCATTTTCGCGGTCTCTTCACGCAGGGTGCTGTGAGTCTGCAAATTGAGTTTGAAGCGCAGGGAGACAAGGAAGCCGCAGAACAGCACCAGAATAGTGCCAACGCTCAGGATCATCAGAATGGTGTGGCTCACTTCCGCAGGTTGCACTTTTTGCCCGCTGACAAAGCCCGACATCTGCATCACGATCCCCACCAGCATCACCGCACCGGCCTGAGACGCTTTACGGGTCAGCGTCATGATGCCCGCGAAGATCCCTTCGCGACGCTGACCGGTGATCACTTCGTCCACGTCAGCAATGTAGGTGTAGGTATTCCACGGTACGTAGTTGATACCCCCGCGGCCAAGACCGGCAACCGCAGAGATCAGCAGCAGCAGAGCGTAAACGTCGCTCAGGCCCGCGTAATAAAGCACCGCGTAAGAGAGCGAGGCCAGACCAAACAGCACGACCACCATGCGGTAAGACGGCGCAGGTCCGAAGCGAATGCACAGCGGGATCATGCCGATCACGGCGAGGAACTGGAAGATGGCCATCGTGCCCAGCAGGTTGGACGCCATTGACGCCTCCTGCATCAGCACAAATACCACGTAATAGGTGAACACCGCATTAAAGACGTCCTGGGCGATGTAGCCGCCAAGGTACATCCCCAGATGCTGGCGGAAAATCTTGATGCGCAGCGTCGAACTTAATTCGACAAAAAGACGGTTCAGGCTCTGGCCCAGGGTCAGCTTTTTCTTCTCTTCCTCGGCACGCAGAGCCGCTTCAGACCACTCTTCGCGCGGACGCTCCCAGGTGAAGAACCAGACGAAAGTAAGCATCAGCGCGCAGAGTACGGAGAAGACCAGGCTTGCATAGAAGAAGGAGATCGCGTTGTCTTTGCCGAAATGCGTGAGCAGGATCCCCGGCAGGAAGGAGGCCAGAATGGCGGACATCTGCGCCATAGAGATTCGCGCCCCGGAGAATTTGGTTTTCTGTTTGAAATCGTCCGTCATCTCCGGCACCAGCGTTTCGTATGGCACCAGGATCATGGTGTAGACGATATCAAAGATCAGATAGGTCAGCAGGTAGTACCAGAAACTCATGTCCCCTACCCACATCAGCGAGTAGCTGAAAACGCAGGGAATACCGAGCAGGATGAAGAACTTACGACGGCCAAAGCGCTTGCCCAGCCAGGTGGTGCCAAAGTTATCGGTTAAAAAGCCCATTAACGGGCTGACAACCGCATCCAGCACCCTTGCGGCAGCGAAGATAAAGGTTGCTTCAATCGGTGTGAGTCCACAGAAGGTGGTATAAAAATACAAAAGCCAGGCGGCCGTCAGGGCGGTAGTCCCCGCCCCGAGGAAGTCCCCTGACCCGTAAGCAAAATAATTTGCGAGTCCAATTTTACGTGTTTTCATTGCCGTCAACCCTAATCAGTTTTGGGAGACTCCCTGTAAGCAACCTCGTCCGGGAGTTTTTACACGGCTACAGTAAAAGTATCGACCTGTTGATACCTTTCTGTTTCTGCCATCACAAAGTGGTGAATGGCAAAAACGCAAAGAGTGTCAATACGCGTGTCACTGATTTATAAAACAGCGTTTCTTTTGTATCAAAAGGGAAGGTCATTTTTGCGAGCCAGCCTTCAGAAATGCCTGGAGACTGGCGAAAAGGCGGGCAGTTAGCGGTAGTTGACGAGCACCTCGTTGCGCTGAACCTTCAGCGCCGGGATGAGACGTCCACCGCCTGGCACTTCCCAGATAAAGCGTAAAGGCTCCTGAGCAGACACCCCGTTGAAGGCCTGGGTAGTGCCACGTTGACCCTCGATTTCCGCGCAGCGGGTCAGCGAGCACAGCCGCACCCGCAACCCGGCCGGTGTGGGTCCCGTCAGGGTGTAATTCCAGGCCACCAGCGTCATCTGCCCGGACACGGGCTCAGAGGCGGACAGCGGACGGGAGGAGATCGACTCCCCCCGATGGTTGAGCGTCAAGCCGATACTGCTGGCCTGCCATGCCCCCTCGCCTGCGGCCTGCGCCGCCAGCGGGAAAAGTAAGATCCACAGCCACTTACGCATTATTTCCCTCCTATGGTCGCCGTCATGCGAATATTGCGGTTATCGGACAGCTCCATATTCGACAGCACTACCAGCTGGTTCAGGCTCCGGCGCAGGAAGCGCGACAGCAACGGACGCAGCGCGTGATTCACCAGCAGCACCGGCGGCGCGCCCAGCATCTCCTGACGCGCCAGCGCCTCCTGGGTTTGCGCCAGTAATCTGTCCGCCAGACCCGGCTCCAGCCCGCCACCGCCCTGCAACGCCTGAAGCAGCAGACGTTCCAGCGGCGTGTCCAGGCCAATGACCTGCACTTCGCCGGTTCCCGGGAACCATTGCTGGGTAATGGCGCGTCCAAGCGCCACGCGCACCACCGCCGTCAGTTCGTGCGGATCGCTTTGCAGCGGCGCATGTTCGGCCAGCGTCTCAAGGATGGTACGCATATCGCGAATGGGCACCTTCTCATCGAGCAGATTTTGCAGCACTTTGTGCAGGGTGGTTAAGGTCAGTACGCCCGGCACCAAATCTTCGGTCAGCTTCGGCATCTCCTGCGTTACGCGGTCGAGCAGCTGCTGCGCCTCCTGACGTCCAAACAGTTCCGCGGAGAACTGGCCAATCAGGTGGTTGAGGTGCGTTGCCACCACGGTACTGGCCTCAACGACCGTGTAACCCTGAATCTGGGCCTGCTCTTTCAGGGCGCTCTCAATCCAGATTGCCGCCAGACCAAAGGCCGGGTCGGTCGTCTGCTCACCCGGCAACGTGCCTGCGGCGGTGCCCGGGTTAATCGCCAGCCAGCGGCCGGGGTACGCATCACCGCTGCCGATTTCCACCCCTTTCATCAGGATGCGGTAGCGCGCGGGCGGGAGATCCATATTGTCCCGGATGTGGACCACCGGCGGCAGGAAGCCCATATCCTGGGCGAATTTTTTACGAATGCTGCGGATACGGCCAAGCAGCTCACCATCCTGCTGGAAATCCACCATCGGGATCAGGCGGTACCCCACTTCCATCCCCAGCGAATCTTCGAGCTGTACGTCGTTCCAGGTGGCTTCCACCGCCTGGGTGTTCTCAGGCATTTTGACCGGCGCAGGCTCTGCCTTAGGCTGCGTTTCCCGGCCACGCATCCACCAGGCAAGCCCCAGCAGCGCAGCGGTGAACAGCAGGAATACCAGGTTTGGCATGCCCGGCACCATACCGAGCAGGCCCAGCACCGCCGCGGAGAGCAGCATAACGCGCGGGTTGCTGAAGAGCTGCCCCACCATCTGCTCGCCCACGTCCTGATCGGTACTGACGCGAGTCACAATCACGCCCGCCGCGGTGGAGATCACAAGCGCCGGGATCTGCGCCACCAGACCGTCACCAATGGTCAGCAGCGTATAGCTTTCCGCCGCGTGGCTCATGTCCATGCCGTGTTGCAGCACGCCGACGAGCAGGCCGCCGACGACGTTAATCACCATGATCAGAATGCCCGCGATGGCGTCACCGCGCACAAACTTACTCGCACCGTCCATGGAGCCATAGAAATCTGCCTCCTGGGTCACTTCGGCACGGCGTTTTTTCGCTTCATCTTCCGCGATCAGCCCGGCATTCAGGTCGGCGTCGATGGCCATCTGCTTGCCCGGCATCCCGTCGAGCACGAAGCGCGCGCCCACTTCAGCGATACGCCCCGCCCCTTTAGTGATAACCATGAAGTTGATAATCACCAGAATGACGAACACCACGATACCGATGGCGAAGTTGCCGCCCACCAGGAAGTGACCGAAGGCTTCGACCACCTTGCCCGCCGCCGCCGCGCCGGTGTGCCCTTCCATCAGGATGATACGCGTGGAGGCAACGTTCAGCGCCAGGCGCAGCAGCGTGGTGAACAGCAGGATCGTTGGAAACGCGGCGAACTCCAGCGTGCGCTGGGTGAACATCGCCACCAGCAACACCATGATGGACAAGGCAATGTTGAAGGTGAAAAGCAGGTCGAGGATAAATGCCGGTAACGGCAGCACCATCATCGACAGAATTAACAGGATCAGAATCGGTCCGGCAAGGATCTGCCATTGCGTCGATTTCAGGTTGCCGGGCAGGCGCAACATTGCCACCAGATTAGCCATCAGTGTCCTTCTCGTTCAAAAAATCCAGTGCTTCAGGCACCGGCAGGTTCTCAGGTTTTACAGGTCGTTGACCGCCCGCTAAACGCCAGCGTTTCAGTTGCCACACCCAGGCCAGCACCTCTGCGACAGCGGCGTAGAGCTGGCCCGGGATCTGTTGTCCAATTTCCGCGTGGCGATACAGCGCGCGAGCCAGCGGCGGTGCTTCCAGGATCGGCACACGGTTTTCCGTGGCAATTTCACGAATGCGCAGCGCAATCAGCCCGGCCCCTTTCGCCACCACTTTCGGCGCGCTCATTTTGTTTTCGTCGTACTGAAGCGCCACGGAATAGTGAGTCGGGTTGGTGACGATGACGTCGGCTTTCGGCACATCTTCCATCATGCGCCGACGCGCGGCGGCGCGCTGCATCTGGCGGATACGGCCCTTAACGTGCGGGTCGCCTTCCATCTGTTTATATTCATCGCGGATGTCCTGACGCGACATTCGCAGCTTTTTGATATGGGAATAGATCTGGAAGATAACGTCGAACGCCACCATCGGAATAATGCTGAGTACCACCAGCAGCGAGCATAACCCGACCAGGTTCAGGGCATTCTTCATCGCCGTCATCGGGGACTCGCTGATGAGGCGCATCATCTCCGGCCAGTGGTGCCACAGAAAAAACCCGGCGGTACTGCCCATAAGAAGCGATTTCAGGATCGCTTTAAGAAGCTCAGCCCCGGTTTGCGCGGAAAACATTTTCGCAATGCCGGGGAACGGATTGAGCTTAGAAAATTTCGGTTGCAGCGATTTTCCGCTGAACACCAGGCCACCGAGCATGACCGGCGAAACCAGGGCCACGATGACCACCCCCGCGATCAGCGGCAGCAAGGCGATCATCGCGCTTTTCACAAGGTTGATGATCTGAATGAGGATCAGATTGGGGTCATTGACCATGCTGTGATCAAAACGTAAGCCAGCCGAGAGCATTCCCGCCAGTCTGCGGGCGAGCATCTCCCCGCCCCACCAGATTATGCAGACGCCCACCACCAGGATCAGCAGGGATGTCAGCTCTCGGGATCGGGGGATCTGCCCATCCTCACGGGCTTTTTCAAGTCGGTGGGGTGTGGGGGCTTCTGTTTTGTCGTCGTTCTCTTCTGCCACTGTGCCTGCTCGCAGCCCATTAATTCACGGGTATCATGCCAGCGCAGAGAAAATCCAATGGCGGGAAAAGCCCGTTTATTCGGGCTCTTTTCACTGTTTTTGTTCTGAGCTGCCTCAGGCCGCGTTAACGACCTGAGGCAGAACGGGCAATCAGAAACCAAGACTGTCCAGCAGATCGTCCACCTGATCCTGGCTCGCCACCACGCCCGCTTTGCTGGTGTCAAGCTGTGGACCATTGAGCAGGCTTTCGTTCTCGCGTTTCGGACGGGCAGCCGGTTCCGGTATGTTCTCGAGCAGCACCATCAGCAGCTGACGTTCAATCTCCTGAATCACATCCATCATGCGCTTGATCACCTGGCCGGTGAGGTCCTGGAAATCCTGTGCCATCATGATGTCCAGCAGCTGGGCGTTAGTGAAGCTGGTGTGTCCCGGCACGTCACCCAGGTACTGACGGGTATCCGTTACCAGTTCGCGGGCATCCGCCAGCTCAATAGGGTTCTCAAACCACTCATCCCAGCGTTTGCTCAGCGCTTTCGCCCCCTTCTCCATCGCATCCTGGTGCGGCTGCGAGGCTTCAACGCTGTTCAGCGCACGCTCGGCCGCCTGCGCGGTCATCTGCACGACGTAGTCCAGACGGTCGCGCGCGTCAGGGATGGCTTCCGCCGCTTCGGCGATAGCCTGGTCCAGCCCCAGCTCGCGCAGGCTGTCGCGCAGCATGCGGGTCAGGCTACCAATGCGGGCAATAATGTCGCTCGGCGAATGTTCTTCAACGGGTTTCATAGCAGGTTGCAACATATCCATCACCTCACATGCCGAGTTTCTCGAAGATCTTCCCGAGCTTCTCTTCCAGAGTCGCCGCGGTGAATGGCTTCACCACGTAGCCGCTTGCGCCCGCCTGTGCAGCGGCAATAATGTTCTCTTTCTTCGCTTCTGCGGTCACCATCAGCACCGGCAGAGAGGCCATGCCCGCATCCGCGCGGATGGTTTTCAGCAGTTCGAGACCGTCCATGTTCGGCATGTTCCAGTCGGAAATCACAAAACCAAACCCGCCAGCCTGGAGTTTGTTCAGCGCATCCACCCCGTCTTCTGCTTCTTCAACATTGTTGAAGCCCAGCTCTTTCAGCAGGTTGCGCACAATGCGACGCATGGTGGAAAAGTCATCCACAACCAAAAACTTAAGCTCTTTATCCGCCATAAAATAATACTCCTGAGTCAAATACGTATTGCCTGTCCGGCACTGATTTTCGCCAGCATCTGCTGGCTTACCTGGCTAAGATCGACCACTTCGCTTACGCCACCCATATTGATGGCCTCGCGCGGCATGCCGAACACCACACAACTTGCTTCATTCTGCGCAATCGTCCAGGCGCCAGCCTGGTGCATCGCAAGCATTCCGGCGGCGCCGTCGTTGCCCATCCCCGTCAGGATCACCCCAACGGCGTTGCGCCCCGCATGTTTCGCCACCGAATGAAACAGCACATCCACCGACGGACGGTGCCGGTTAACCGGCGGCCCGTCATGAATTTTGATTTGATAGTTCGCCCCGCTGCGCGCCAGCTCCATGTGCTTGTCACCCGGGGCGATATAGGCGTGACCCGGCAGCACGCGCTCGCCGTCTTCCGCCTCTTTCACGCTGATCTGGCACAGCTTATTCAGGCGCTCCGCGAACGAACGGGTAAACCCTGGCGGCATATGTTGCGTAATCAGAATACCCGGGCTTGAGAGCGGCAATGGCTGGAGTACATGGCGAATTGCCTCTGTTCCTCCGGTTGACGCCCCAATGACCAGCAACTTTTCCGAGCTGAGTAACGGCCCTGCCTTCAGGGTTGCCGGAGCTGCCATCGGCTTGTGGGCCGCGAGTTTTGCGCGCGACGCGGTACGGATTTTCTCGGCGATCATCTCGCTGTACGCCAGCATCCCCTCGCGAATGCCGAGCTGCGGCTTGGTGACAAAATCCACCGCCCCCAGCTCCAGCGCGCGCAGGGTGATTTCTGAACCTTTACCGGTCAGAGATGACACCATCACCACCGGCATCGGGCGCAGGCGCATTAATTTTTCCAGGAAATCGATGCCATCCATGCGCGGCATTTCAACATCCAGCGTCAGCACGTCGGGGTTATATTTTTTGATTAAATCCCGCGCGACCAGCGGATCGGGCGCTGTCGCCACCATCTCCATATCGCTGTGGCTATTGATGATTTCGGTCATGATCTGACGCATCAGCGCCGAATCATCGACAGACAATACCCTGATTTTACTCATGCTTTTTCCTTACTCAGCGCATATACCGTTTGCCCACGCAGGCTAAACTCACGCACGAGGTTGCTGAAGTTTTCCGAGTGCCCGGCAAACAGTAAACCGTCAGGCTTGAGCAACGGAACAAAGCGACGCAGGATGTCCTGTTGCGTCGTTTTATCAAAATAGATCATCACGTTACGGCAAAAAATGGCGTCGAATGGCCCCGGCACGTTGTACTGCTTATCCAGTAAATTAACGGGAGCAAATTCCACGCAGTTCGCCAGCTCCTGGCGTACGCGCACCAGTCCTTCATGCGGGCCGGTACCGCGCATGAAGTAACGCTGTAGCTGCTGAGGAGACAGCGTTTTAAGCTCATCCTGGCGATAAACGCCGTTACGGGCTTTTTCCAGCACTTCGGTATCGATGTCGCTGGCGTACACTTTCCAGCGGCCCGGCGCCATGCCCAGGGTGTCCGCCAGGGTGATGGCCAGCGAGTACGGCTCTTCCCCGGTAGAGGCCGCCGCGCTCCAGACGCGATACTCTCCGCTACGGCGACGGGCGTGTTCCGCCAGCACCGGGAAGTGATGCGCCTCGCGGAAAAACGCGGTCAGGTTGGTGGTTAATGAGTTGATAAATGCCTGCCATTCGGCGCTGTTCTGGTTCGCTTCGAGCATGCTCAGATAGCGGCCAAAATCATCCAGCCCCAGCGTACGCAAGCGCCGCACCAGCCGGTTGTAGACCATGTCTCGCTTATGGTCCGCAAGCACGATCCCCGCACGCTGGTAGATTAACTGACATATCCGACGAAAATGCGCGTCGGACAGCGCGAGGCGCTGTGTCATCTGCAACAATAATGACGTTTGCCCTGAGGGCATGGGTGATGTCATAGCGCCTTCTTAATCACATTCAGGATACAACGGGCACGGCCTGTGACCGTCCGACTTCTGTTACTGCTTCAACGTGCTCTTTCACATTAAATACGGCGACCAACCCGGTAAGGTGATCCGCCTGGTTTGCCAGCTGATCGGTCGCCGCCGCCGCCTCTTCCACCAGTGAGGCGTTCTGCTGCGTAACCTGATCCATCTGTGTAACGGCCTGCGCCACCTGCTCAATACCACGGCGTTGTTCATCAGACGCCGAGGCAATCTCGCCCATAATGTCGTTAACCCGCGTCACGGAGGTGACAATCTCGTGCATGGTCTGCGCGGCGGTATCCACCAGCGCGGAGCCCTGCTGAACGCGGGAGACCGACTCTTCTATCAGCCCTTTGATCTCTTTCGCCGCATTGGCGCTGCGGCTGGCGAGGTTTCGGACTTCACCGGCAACTACCGCGAACCCGCGCCCCTGCTCCCCGGCACGCGCCGCTTCAACGGCCGCGTTCAGCGCCAGAATATTGGTCTGGAACGCGATCCCGTCGATGACGCTGATAATGTCGCCAATTTTCTGCGAGCTGGCGGCAATCTCCTGCATCGTACTGGCGACGTGAGAGGCCTGATCGCCCCCACGTTTCGCCGTCATCGCCGCCTGTTTTGACAAGTCGGACGCCTGACGCGCGTTATCGGCGTTCTGGCTTACCGTCGCGGTCAGCTGCTCCATGCTGGCCGCCGTCTGCGCCAGCGATGCCGCCTGCTGTTCGGTGCGGGATGAGAGATCGTTATTGCCTGCCGCAATCTCGGAGATCCCGGTATGCATGGCGTAACTGCCCTGGCGAACGTTGCTTACCGTTTCCCGCAGCGACCCCTGCATCGCCTTCAGGCTGGCGAAAATCGCTGATATTTCATTCCTGCCATACACGGCCACCGGACGCGCCAGATCGCCCTTCGCCATACTGTCGAAGTGGCTGCTGACGATGGCCAGCGGCTGGACGATCATTTTGCGCGACCACCACAGCGAGCCGCCGGTCAGCAGGGCGGCCAGGATCACCATGGTCAGGAAAATCGCCCCTGACATGCGGTAGCTGGTACGGCTGTCCGCACCGGCACGCGCCACAAACTGGTTAATATCCTGCTGCCAGGCGTTAAAGCTGCCGTCGAACGCCGCCTGAGACGCCTGCACCGGCGCGGTCAGGAAGTCAGAAAGCTGGTTGTTCTCCAGCCACGTCGCCTGATGGTCGAGATCGCCGTACCACACATCAAAGGTCTTTTTCATGGCGACTTTCAGCGCTTTCTCTTTCTCACTGACCGCCTCCTGCGCCGTAAAGGCCTTAAACTGCGCGTCGGCCTGCTTCAGGCTGCTGCGGGCCACGACCATCAGCGCCTTAATATCCTCCGGCGGATAGCTCAGCGCGGTTAACGTCCCTGCTTTGTTCAGCGCAGTGCTTGCCTGCAACAGCACGGCACGCGTTTGTGCCAGTGCGGAGCGCTGCTGATTACTCGTCTCAACTTCCTGCAAATTCTGATAGCCATCGCGAAACGCCCAGAAAGACAACCCGTTACTGCCAACCTGCAAAACCCCACACAGGATCAGAATCAAAAACAGTGTGGTCGAGATACGAATACGATTTAACATCCACGCTCCCATCAAGCGGCAAGCAGCCGCGGTTTAATTGTCAGTCAAAATGTTTCCCAGTTTTCATCTTGTCCGGTCACCGCTGCGCGCGTACGTGTTGTCACGGGCGCCGGGGTTGCTTCGCTGTACGCCGACCGCGAGCTGACCGTATTTGTCGTTTTTGAAGTAAGACGGAACGCCGAGACGGCCATTTTCAGGCGGCTCGCCTGGTCCTCCAGCGCAGCGGCCGCGGCAGCGGACTCCTGCACCAGGGCGGCGTTTTGCTGCGTCACACGATCCATTTCCGATACCGCCAGGGCGACCTGGTCAATACCACGACTCTGCTCATCCGATGCAGAGGCGATTTCACCCATGATGTCCGTCACGCGCGTCACGGCATTCACGATGTCATTCATGGTTTCACCCGCACTTTCCACCAGCACCGAGCCGGTATCCACGCGTGAAACAGAGTCTTCAATCAGGGCTTTGATCTCTTTCGCCGCATTGGCGCTGCGGCTGGCGAGGTTACGCACTTCGCCGGCGACCACGGCAAACCCGCGCCCCTGCTCGCCCGCACGCGCCGCTTCAACGGCCGCGTTCAGCGCCAGGATATTGGTCTGGAAGGCGATACCGTCGATTACGCTGATGATGTCGGCGATTTTCTTCGAGCTGTCGGCAATGTCATGCATGGTTTTCACCACGCCGTCGACCACCCGACCGCCGCGCTGGGCGGTGTCGGACGCGCTTTCTGCAAGCTGCGACGCCTGGCGGGCATTGTCGGCATTCTGCTTCACGGTCGCGGTGAGCTGCTCCATGCTGGCCGCCGTCTCTTCCAGAGCGGATGCCTGCTGTTCGGTACGGGACGAGAGATCGTTGTTGCCCATCGCGATTTCACTCGTGCCGGTATAGATGGCATCCGCCCCCTCGCGCACGTTGGCGACGGTATCAATCAGCGAACGCTGCATATGGTCGACGCTGGTTGCCAGCTCGGTGATCTCATTGCGGCCAGAAACGGTCAGCGTTTTCGTGAGATCGCCCCGGCCAATATCACGGATATGGGCAATGACGCGGCCAAGCGGGTTAAGCAGGATATGACGAATGCCGTACCACACGGCCACCAGTACGATGACCAGCGCGAGGGCGAGAACCGCCATCTGCCATTTCGCGAAACGGTAGTCGTTCTGGCTTTGCGTGAACGCGGAGTGATAAAGCTCGCCGCTGGCTTTAGCGTACTCGCCGAGTGCCGCGCCGAGGGCGTTCTGCATTCCCTGGGTCGGCTGCGCGAAATAGGCGTCCATATTGCCCATCTCCAGGAACTGCACCAGCTCCGTGAGGCCGGCGAAGTAGGCCTGATATTTTTCATCTATGTTCGCGCTCGCCTGCGCCATTGCCGGCTGAGGGGCGATTTTTTTGAAGGCGTCGTAATGTTTCGCCGCGTCTGCCAGCGTGGCGCGCGCATTCTTCAGCAGTTCCGTTTTTGCGCTGCTCTGCTGGTTATTTGGGTCCATCATCATGCGGGCAGACGAGCGGCTCAGGTTGATACGCGTCTGCAACATCAGATCCCAGGTCGTGGTCAGTTCGCTTTGCTGCATACGCAAATCGTTCGAGGCCGCGAAGCTGTCCTGGTTCTGTTTTAACGACGAGAAAAAGAGGCCGCCAGAAGTAAGCTGAAGAAGTGCGAAAATGACCAGCACCATCATAAGCATTGTGACAACGCGGATACGGTTCAACATACAACACCTTCTCATAGATTTATTAACGGTGTTATCGGCACAGGCCACAGGAACTTTACATTTGCGAAAGGGAAAAGCGCGGGAGTCAGAATGCGACGTCGACAATCAGCGTGTCGGTATAGGTTCCGGCAGGCGGCGTGGCCTGGCTGGTCAGAACTTTGGCGGTGTAGTTGTAGGTACGTAAAAGCCCGTCCGTACTGACCTGCGATGAGCTGGCGCTGGCCCAGCGCTCGCTGCCGCTGCTACCCCAGCGGTTGCTGGTCGCCTCTTTGTAGATGTCGTAACTCATGAAGTTGCTGCCGCTGACCATACGACGCACGTTGTTCAGGGCATTTGCCCCATTATTAATGCCTATGGTGTAGGTGCTGCCTTTGGTGCAGGTGACGGCAACCGACTGTGAAACGGTGGGAAAATTTTGCACCAGCGGCGCGCTGTTAAAATTCACGTCCGGCGTGGTCATGGTGCTGCAATCGTTGGTGACGGTCATGTTGAGGAGGATCGAGGTGGTTGCCGTACCGGTTTGCGGGGTCAGGCACGCTCCGACCGCGCCAACGGCGCACACGTTGTAGTTAATGCTGAACGTTAACAACACCTGATACGGCCCGGCGGTGACGTTCTGCCCCATTACGGTCCGGAAATAAAGGGGAATGTTGTAGCGCCTTGAACCCAGCAGCCCGAGCAGCGTATTTCCGTTCCAGGTATAAGCTTTGCTGATTTGTACTTCACTGTTTCCGCCGCAGCCGGACGCCCCGCACAGCCGCGCAGGGATGACATCGGTAATAGCCGCGTTGTCCGTACGCTTCATGGTCGCCCGGCTATTCGCGAAGACGGATGCCGAGGTGTAATTCAGCGTCACCGAGTCGTTAGTTAACAGGTTGAGAACGGTATCGCAGGTCACCACCAGCGTGCCCGTCGTTTCCACTTCCCCGGTGCCGCTGAGTGCGAACGAGGTGACGCTGCCAAACGAGGCATTCACCGTACTGACGGTACAGGCCGCCCAGCTGCCGCCGGAGCACAGCAGCAGGAGCGCGATTAACAGGCGTCTCACGGCGCCTCCCGACAGGTCAGCGGACCGTAGGTTTGCAGCTTATGTTCAGGGTTTGCGCCAACGGTCAGCGTTGCCGTACAGCGTTTACCCTCCGGGGTGGTAACCTCGAGCGGATTCACGTCGTTGAGGTTTTCCAGCCAGGCGAGGCCGTCGTAGCCGACAACCGCGCTGCTCCGGGACGCGCGTCTGACCTGGCTTCCTACCGGGATCGCATTGCCCTGCGCATCGTGCAGGATCACGCTGGCAACCCGCTCCTGCTCCATCGGGAAATCCACCAGATAACCGTTATGCCGACGAATCGCCACCCGACGCTCGGTCTCTTTCAGCCGGGTATCCGCAGGTAAGTTCAGGGTATCAATGCGGTAACTTGCCGGGTAATAGGCGGAAACGCCGCTCACCAGCAGATAGCCTTTGTTATTGGTTTTTCCGACCGGCTGGTTTTCGTAGCTGACGGGAACATCCGGATGACCGTCGGTGCTGATCACCACAAACGCATCGTTGATTTTGTTCGCCGCAAACAGCTCACCGTCCATCAGCACGACAGAGCCCATTGCCTCGCCCCACCAGGTCATCATGCCCTTCTCACCATAGCCGCCGCCCTGTAGCTCCACGTTGTTATTCCGCCAGCCGAGCGTGGCCTGCTGATAGTTACTCGACCGCGACTGGTTGGCCCAGGCCATGTTCCAGCTAAAGCCGCCGTCTGAAGGCATCGAGTGGTTGTAGTTAATGCGTTGAGTGCTGCCTGCGTCAGGGGTGTTTTCAAAGGTGACGGCGGCGCTGTCACGTTCGCCGAGGGGAACCTGCAACGACAGCGCAACCGTCCAGTCGCCTCGCTGCTGGTCACGGCTGGCAGCCAGATAAATACTGCTTGAGCCCCACAGATTACGGCTCCAGGAGAGGTTGAGCAGCTCAGTTTTCTGGCTGTCAAAACTCTCAACGCCGATCCACGCCGCGCCGATATTGCCGTATCCGCCGAGGTTAAAGGTTAAGGAATACTGGTCGGTATTGCGGCTCAGGCTGGCAACGGGGTTATCATTTTCATCATAAACGGTGGGCTGATCGTACAGGGCGAGATTGCCAAAACCACGATCACGTCGGGTATGCTGGGTCGCTACGCTAAACTCGCTGGTGTTGTATTGATAGCCCCAGTTTATCTGGCCGCCGCTATCGCCGCGCATGCGGCTTTGGGTCCACGAGGTATTTACCACGCCAAAACGCCCGAGCTTCAGTACCGTGCCCGCGCCGCCAAGCGCCAGCGACTCCGCCCCTTCCGCATGCCCCTCCAGCGTCAGCCAGTCGGTCACCCCGTAGCGGTACGATCCGCTGCCCGCCGCCGGGCCATAGTCAAAATTCTCAATACCGTAGTTACGCCGCAGGCTGCCCAGCGTCACGGCGCCGTCGCTTAACCCCTGCTTAAGCAGATCGCTGCTGACATAAAACGGCAGCGTGGTACTCACCTGACGACCCAGCGCATCAGTGGTAACCAGTACTGCATCGCCAGCACCGTTGATATACGGCAGATTGGTGAGGGTAAACGGCCCCGGCTGAAGGCGGGTGGAGCCGGAACGGTAGCCGTTAATAAAGAGATCGACCGAGGTCGGGACAGCCGCCTCGCCGGAAAACGCCGGCAGCGGCCAGGTCACCAGATCCGGACGCAGGGAGAAGTCGCGCCCGTAGCTGATCCCGCCCATGCGCACGCTGGTGCTCCAGCTCAGCGCATCGCTGATGACGTCCCCGGCGGACCAGGTGGTGGCATCCTCTTCGTTGGTGATCAGTAACGTAGAGTCATAACGCACGTACCCTTCCTGCTGTCCGCTGTTACCGGTGAAATTCTGCCGGGCGTAACCCGTCGATGAAAATGAATAATCCTCATTGAAATAGCGGAACTCGTGCCAGACCGACGCCTGGCCGCCCGTGTGTTCGGAATGGTTGGTATAAACGTCGTAATTGAGCAGCGCGCCGCGGCCATAGTGCGGTTTGCTTTGCGTGCTCTGTTCGCTGAACGGCGTGATCCGCGCCGCGACCCAGTCCCGGGGGACCGTCAGCAACAGGCGCTGGGCCGTGCTGTCGTACTCTGCGCGTACCGACGTAAGCGTCGAGAGATTCACCTCTCCGGCTGGCACATGCGCGGGCGGCAGCCCGGCGCGGAGCAAATCCGCGCCCGAAATAAACCAGGCGCCCTCACGCTGCGTCACCGGCACCACCAGACCCGTGTCATAGTGGTTCAGCACCAGGGCGAGCTGGAATACTGCTTCGCCGTTTATCGTCCGTGCATCCGGCGGCGGCGGTAAACTGTCGTCGCCGGTTTCGGCAAAGGCGCTGGTACTGACGCAAAGCAGGATCATCATCGCCGGTTTCAGTTGACGGGCGTCGATTGCCATTGCGTATCCCTGGCATTAATTTGCGCGCTCATCCGGTTCGGCTGATAAATCCCTGCCGGAAGCGGCCAGCTTCGGGTGCTGCCTGGCAGCACATAACCCAGCAGCCCCTCGGCAACCGTGCGTTTTTGCCCGCCCTGCTCAACCGTAACCTGGCTGAGCCGGACGTGCACATCCCCCTGATTACGGACCTGAAGCGCGGGTTTCCCCCCTTCCTGAACGACCCGCCAGCTCAGCTGTTGAGTATTCGCCAGCGCGTGGTGCGCCCCTTCGTTGAGGGTGGGGATCCCCTGCCCATAAACAAATAAGGGAATGGAATAGCGCATTTGCAGTTTGAGGCCCATGGACGGTTCCGCTTTGGCATCCGGCTGGGGAATTTCATCCACAATAATGCGGTAGGCCTGCTCAACCCCCGACGGGATCGTCCCCTGCTTGATCAGGCGAATAAGCTGTTTACTGCCTTTGGCGATGGTCACGATCGGCGGGCTGGCAACCACATCCTGCTGGGCGGTGTAACGCTCATATCCGCCCTCCTGCTTCCAGCGCACAATACGCACCTGCATTGTCGTGGCGCTGTTGCCCTGATTCTGGATCCACAATTCAGTTGCTCTGGCCTCTGCCGAAAGCCACGGATCGATGGGCCACAAAAGAATGGTTGCCGCTGCCTGCGCCTGGCCCGCTGCCAGAGCCGTTGCCCCCAACAGACCCACCAGGCCTGATCGCCTGAAAAATGGCTTCATCGATGTTCTCCCTTTCCTACCATGACAAGGTCACGGTGAGTTGATCTGAATATGTTCCCGGCAGGCTAAACCCCGTCAGGAGCGCGACGCCAAAAAGAGGCAGCGCGATGTTATTGCTGTTGGTATAGGTAATCGGTATGGCCTGGTTAACCCCAATTTCGCTGTTCGCCGCCAGAGAGCTGCTGCTGTAAAGCCGGTAACCAACAACTTCGGTCCCACCTGAACGCGTCATCCGTCGCACCGAGCTGTAATTCTGGCCGCCGTCAATGCTCATGCTCAGCGCCACGCCCGGCGTGCAGGCGATGGACAACGCACCGTCGGCGACAAAGCTGGTGCTGACCGGCGTGTTGTCCACGCCGTTACGGGTTCCAAAATCCAGCGTCCCAAAGCGCCCGCCCGTGCCGGTACTCACCGAGCACCCTGGTACTACCGTCGCGCTCACCCTGAAGGACTGGGAGGTCACCGCTCTGGCGTCGCAGTTCATCATCAGCCCGACGAGCAGGGCCAAAAAAGGGTGCACGACGCCCTCTGCGCTTTCGCGCAGACATAAACACAATGCCTTCATGGCTGAATCAGTAGGTGACGCTGACGTTAATCGTGTCGGTATAGGTTCCCGGTACAACCGTTACGCTATTGCCGCCGCCCGTTATGCGCCCGTAGAGGGTATAGCTGTTCACCCCGCCCGCTGTGGAAGCTACGGGCAACGCGGCGTTGTTAGCGATAACGTTGTTGTACCCGCTGTCGCTATAGAGGCTGTATGCCACGCCCTGTGCCGCATTGGCGGTGTTCACCAGATAGCGGGCGGGTGTGCCGGGGGTGCCGACAACGGTTCCGGGTGCGGTCGCGTTGGTGTTGCCGGTGATCGCCACCGTGTAACTGGCAGTGGTACATTGAATGGTAAAGGTGTTTCGCCGCTGGCCCCGGTTAACTGGGTTGTCAGGGTGGAGAATGTCGCAGGATGGGTCCCGAAATCGAGTGTCCCGAAGTTAATGCCGTTTTGCGTTGGCGAGCCGTTGATCAAACAACCGTTCGTCAACGTCAGCGTCGCCCCGATAGTACCGCTACTGGTGACTGCCAGCGCCTGACCGACAGTCGCCGCCGTCAGCAGTGTACCCGCGCAGATAAAAAGAAGTGTTCTTTTCATTTACCACCCTCCAGAAGAAATAATGGTCCGCTTACCCTATTTTATTCATACTGTTCAGTATGTTAGCCCCGCTTAAACATTCCCCGGCGCGGTTACTGAGAATTTAGTTTATGGTTCACGCTTCAACCACTTTCAGCGAAGGTGAGACACCCGCCCTCCAATTAACAGACTATTAACAAACATTACAAAGAGTTAGCAAAATAAAACGGGCATTATTCTTGCTTAATTTGAGGATATATCGCCTGTAATGTGATACTCGTCACAATATATCGTCATAGTAAAAACAACGAATTTCATAAAAATTAAAAACAAGTTGTAACTCACGCAGCTTTACTTCAATTTATGCCCCGAATATTTTCCTGCGCTTAAATAAAAATTTTGTATGCATTGACGCAGGAAACTCTTTTAGCGCATAGAGGATCTTTTTGTGGCAAGTGCAAACAAACTCACGCTCTTCATCGTGATTTTCATGCTGGCGGGCATTCTTTCAGGTGCGGCAATCCATGAGTATGCTTCGCCCGACGCGATACAGGCCTGGTCGGAGAACATCACCCTGCTGACCGATATTTTCCTGCGGCTGATTAAGATGGTGATTGCCCCGCTGGTGTTCAGCACCCTGACGGTGGGCATTATGAAGCTGGGTGAAACGTCGACGATTGGACGCGTCGGGGGTAAAGCGATGGTGTGGTTTATCAGCTCATCCGTGCTTTCCATTCTGGTGGGGCTGTTTATTGTTACCCTTGAACAACCCGGCAGCGGTCTGAACCTGAGCATTCCGACAGAGACGGTTGATACCGGCCTGGCCGTTAGCGGGATGTCGCTGAAAGCCTTCCTGTCACACACCATTCCAACCAGCATTGCCGGCGCGATGGCGAACAATGAGATCCTGCAAATTGTGGTCTTCTCGATGTTCTTCGGCATCGGCGGCGCGTCATTAGGTCAAAAATTCAACGCCCCGCTGGTGGCGGCGCTGGATGTGGTCTCCCACATTATGCTGAAAGTGACGGGCTATGTGATGTACGTTGCGCCGCTGGCCATTTTTGCCGCGATTTCGTCCGTGATTGCCACTCAGGGTCTGGGCATTTTGCTGAACTATGCCTCGTTCATTGGCGGTTACTATGTGGCGATCCTTCTGACCTGTCTGGTATTGCTGGCGGTAGGTTACATGGTACTGAAAAAAGAGATTTTCCGTCTGGTGGCGATGCTGAAAGATCCGGTGCTGGTCGCGTTTACCACCAGCAGCTCAGAAGCGGCATACCCGAAAACGCTGGAGCAGTTAGCGCGCTTCGGCTGTTCACGTAATATCGCCTCTTTCGTCCTGCCGATCGGCTACTCGTTTAACCTGGTCGGCTCCATGGTGTACTGCTCGTTCGCCTCGATGTTTATCGCCCAGGCATACAACATTCACCTGAGTTTCACCGAGGTGACGGTGCTAATGTTAACGTTGATGCTGGCCTCGAAAGGGATTGCGGGCGTACCGCGCTCGTCGCTGGTGGTGCTGGCGGCAACTATTCCGAGCTTTAACATTCCGGTGGCCGGGATCTTGCTGCTGATGGGGATTGACCATTTCCTGGATATGGGACGATCGGCCATTAACGTGCTGGGGAACGGGATTGCGACGGCGATGCTGTCGCAGAATGAAGGGGCGCGGGAAGCGGAATCAGCGCTGGTGGAGCAGGAGGCGTAAGGTTACAAAAGAGCCGGGTGGCGCTGACGCTTACCCGGCCTACGTGTTCGAGCCATTTGTAGGCCGGGTAAGGCGAAGCCGCCACCCGGCTTTGTTTTATGCTACGTGATTCGCCGCGATATCCAGCAGCGCCATCTCTTCGCTGTTCAGCAGCTTCTCAATATTCACCAGAATCAGCATACGCTCGCCGAGCGCACCCAGCCCCGTCAGGTATTCCGTCGACAGCGTGACCGCAAACTCCGGCGCAGGACGGATTTGATCGGCGGTCAGCGACAGCACATCAGACACGCCATCCACCACGATCCCCACCACGCGCTGCCCCAGATTCAGGACGATCACCACCGTGTTTTCGTTGTACTCCACATCGCCCTGGCTAAACTTCACGCGCAGGTCCACGATAGGCACAATCACACCGCGCAGGTTGGTCACACCCTTGATAAACGCTGGCGTGTTCGCAATGCGCGTTACCTGGTCGTAACCGCGAATTTCCTGCACTTTCAGGATGTCGATACCGTACTCTTCATCCCCTAAAGTGAAAACCAGGAATTCCTGTCCAGATGGCTCGCCCGCCAGTTTCGTTACGTTACTCATACCGGTCATGTTATTACCTTTTACTTAATCAGGCGGCTGTGTTCGCCACACGTTGTTCACGATTTAATCCCTGAAGTGCCGATACATCGACGATCAGCGCGACGCTACCATCACCCAGGATGGTGGCAGCAGAGATCCCCGGCACTTTGCGGTAGTTACTTTCCAGGTTCTTAACCACCACCTGATGCTGACCAATCAGCTGATCGACCAGCAGCGCGTAGCGGCGTCCGGCGCTTTGCAGGATCACAACGATACCCTGCGTGGCCTCGGTTTTTGCCCCGTCCACTTCAAACACTTTCCACAGTTCCACCAGCGGCAGGTACTCGCCGCGCACTTCGAGCACGCGCTCGCCGCCCGCCAGCGGATGCAGATCTTCTTCACGCGGCTGGAGGGACTCCATCACCGCGTTCAGCGGCAGAATAAAGACTTCGTCCGCCACTTTAACGGACATGCCGTCAAGAATGGCCAGCGTCAGCGGCAACAGGATACGAATCGTGGTGCCCGCGCCCTGCTTAGACTGGATCTCAACGTGACCGCCCATCTCCTGAATGTTACGTTTCACCACGTCCATGCCCACGCCGCGGCCGGAAACGTCGGTGACCTGCTCTGCGGTTGAGAAGCCCGGGGCAAAAATCAGCATGCCCACCTCTTCGTCGGTCATGTTTTCGTTAACCGCCATTCCCTGCGAAATCGCCTTCGCCAGAATGCGCTCGCGGTTCAGGCCGGCGCCATCATCGGTCACTTCGATGCAGATGTTGCCGCCCTGATGTTCCGCTGACAGGATCAGGTTGCCCACGGGCGATTTTCCAGCTGCTACGCGGTTTTCCGGCAGCTCGATGCCGTGGTCGAGGCTGTTACGCACCAGGTGCGTTAACGGATCGATAATGCGTTCAATCAGGCTCTTGTCCAGCTCGGTGGAGCTGCCCATCAGCGTGAGTTCGATCTGTTTGTTGAGCTTGCCGGCCAGGTCGCGCACCAGGCGCGGGAAGCGGCTGAAGACATATTCCATCGGCATCATGCGGATGGACATCACCGATTCCTGCAAATCGCGGGCGTTACGTTGTAACTGGCCCATGCTGGTGATGAGATCGCCATGGGTCACCGGGTCCAGCTCGTTGGAGCGCTGGGCCAGCATCGACTGGGTGATGACCAGTTCACCCACCAGGTTGATCAGCTGATCCACTTTCTCCACCGCCACGCGAATGCTCGTGGACTCGCTGGAACGCGCCGCTGGTTTTTCACCGCGGGCCGGAGCGGCCGTCTCTTTTGGCACGGCTTTCAGGGCCGGGGCAGCGGCAACTACCGCAGGGGTATTCTCTGCCGGAGCAGGCGCTTCAACGGCCGCCGCCTCGGTTTCAAACGCAATCTGATCCGCTTCAATCACGAAGCAGAGCACCGCCACGATGTCATCCTGGCCAATCCCGCCGTCGAGCGTCGCGGCCAGGCTGTCTTTGCCCTTCACCACGTTGCTGAGCGTCGCCAGGTTCCCCAGCTCCTCTTCCAGCAGGTTGACCTCGTTCTCCTTCAGACGTGACAGCACTACGCGCAGTTTTCCTGCGGGCGCGTCAGGCGCCGTATCGGGTTCGGCCACGGCGTCAACAACGCTCAGTTTTGCCGCAGGGACAGCGGGCGCAGACGCCTCACCTTTGGCTTCCAGCGCTAACTGACGCAGCGCGTTGCAGATGTATTCAAAGCTGGCGGCATCAGGCTCTGCCGAACTTTTATAGGCGTCGAGCTGTTCCTGCATAATATCTTTCGTTTCCAAAAACAGGTTGATAATGTCGGTATTGAGCTGCATCTCACCGCGTCGTGCTTCATCCAGCAGGTTTTCCATTAAATGGGTGGTTTCCTGCAAAATGGTAAATCCAAACGTTCCGGCACCGCCTTTAATGGAATGCGCCGCACGGAAGATAGCATTGAGCTGTTCTGAGTCCGGTGCCTCGGGCACCAGATCCAGCAAATGTTGCTCCATATCGGCCAACAATTCGTCGGCTTCATCAAAAAATGTCTGGTAAAAATCGGTAATATCCATGCTCACGCTATCACCTCGGATTGGCTGGTGGCGATGTTGGAACGGCAGCCGAAGGGACGGCCCCAGGCTGTTTTAAATCGTCCAGTGACTCATTCTGACTTTCGGCGTTTTCATGCAGGATGGCCTGCTCCGCCTGCTGGTTCAGCACTAAAAGACTGATACGACGGTTGATGGCGTCATCCGGTCCGCGGTCGGTAAGGCGCATGGTTGCAGCCATGCCGACCACGCGCAGGACCTTGCCATCATCAAGCCCACCCGCCACCAGCTCGCGACGCGAGGCGTTGGCGCGATCGGCAGAAAGCTCCCAGTTGCTGTATCCTTTCTCTCCCATGGCGTACGGGAAATCATCCGTGTGTCCGGACAGGCTAATGCGGTTTGGAATACCGTTCAGCACCGGTGCAATCGCACGCAGAATATCGCGCATGTAGGGCTCCACGTCGGCGCTGCCGGTTTTAAACATCGGCCGGTTCTGGCTGTCGATGATCTGAATACGCAGCCCTTCCTGTACCAGGTCAATTTTCAGATGCGGACGCAGTGCGCGCAGCTTAGGGTCTGCTTCAATCAGCTGATCCAGGTCACCGCGCAGTTTTTTCAGACGCGCCTGCTCCATCCGTTTTTTCAGTTCGTCGATGTTCGGCTGTTTTTTCACTTCGCCCTGCTGCTGGGTGTAATCGTCACCGCCGCCGGGGATCGGGCTGTCGCTGTTAGAAATGCGCGGCCCGCCGGTAACCGCCGTCGCCAGCGGCGTTCTGAAATATTCCGCAATCTGAATAAGCTCTTTCGGGCTGGAGATGGAGATTAGCCACATCACCAGAAAGAAGGCCATCATGGCGGTCATAAAGTCGGCGTACGCGATCTTCCAGGAGCCGTGAGAACCGTGCCCGTGCCCCTTATGCTTGCGCTTTTTTACGATGACGATCGGATGGGACTGGTTTTTCATGCGTCCTCAGTTGTCGTCTGTTGGTTAGGGTTTTTCACCGCGCGCACGTGCTCTTCCAGTTCGATAAACGACGGACGTTCGCTGGAGTAAAGCGTCTTACGACCAAATTCGACGGCAATCGGTGGCGCATAGCCGTTGAGGTTTGAGAGCAGCGTAATTTTCACGCACTGCATCATTTTGGTGGTTTCGGCGCTCTTCTGGCGCAGCACGCTCGCCAGCGGGGAGATAAAGCCGTAGGCCAGTAAAATACCGAGGAACGTCCCCACCATCGCGTGGGCAATCAGCGCCCCCAGTTCAGCCGCCGGGCGATCCGCCGAGGCCAGAGCATGAACGACGCCCATGACCGCCGCCACGATGCCGAACGCCGGAAGCGAGTCGCCCACCAGCGCCAGGCTGTTGGCCGGTACTTCGGACTCGCTCTCGTGGGTTTCGATCTCTTCGTCCATCAGGGCTTCAATTTCGAAGGTGTTCATGTTGCCGCTGATGATCAGTCGCAGGTAATCGACGATAAAATCGAGCATCATCGCGTCGGCCAGAATACGCGGGTAGCTGGCGAAAATTTCGCTCTCTTTCGGGTTTTCGATGTCCCGCTCCAGCGAGAACATCCCCTGCTGACGTGACTTCGCCATCAGGCGATAGAGCAGCGCCAGCAGATCCATATACATGCTTTTGGTGTATTTCGAGCGACGAAACAGCAGCGGAATCGCCTTCAGCGTGCCCTTGATCGATTTGCCGTTGTTACCAACGATAAAAGCCCCTACCCCTGCACCGCCGATGATGACAAGTTCAGCCGGTTGATAGAGTGCTCCAAGGTGCCCGCCGGTCATCATGTAACCGCCGAAAACTGTACCGAGAACTACCAGGTAACCTAATAAGATAAGCACGACATCATCCTTCCGCTAGTGACTATGGCAGGACGTTCATTTCGAGCGCATGACCTGAACGCAGGGTAAAAAAAAGCAGCGGTAATCGCTTACCGCTGCTGGAATCTTGCCCACAGGTTCGGGTTAAACAGCGTGTTCGATCTGTTCATCCAGCAGTTGTGGAATAATATCGGCAGCATCCCGGGAAAGTTTACGTCTTTTTACGGCTCGGGATGGAGGCTGGCACAAACTACAGGCGAAGCTGCCCGCAGGCTGGTGCGCGTGGGTAATGAAATTGCCGTCACAGCAGTTGCAGCGGGACAATTCAAGCATTCCGCTTTCAACAAAACGCACCAGCGTCCAGGCGCGGGTCAGCGCCAGCAGGGGTCCCTCTTCCTGCTGCGGGCATTGCTCAAGGTAAAGTTTGTAGGCTTTGATCACGGCATCAACGCCGCTGCATAAGCCCGTTTTAAGCAGGTACTGCCAGGCGTTACAGAACATGGAAGCATGAATGTTCTGCTCCCAGGTCATGAACCAGTCAGTCGAAAACGGCAGCATGCCTTTTGGCGGCGGGCTACCACGCAATTCTTTGTACAGCTTGATCAGACGACCACGGCTCAGCTGCGTCTCGCTTTCCAGCATTTGTAAACGCGCACCGAGCGTGATGAGTTCCATCGCCAGCTGGATATCACGGGCTTCCTGAACAATGCTTTTTTCGCTCATTGTTAAGCCCTTTTCTTCCGGGCTACGTCATCAGGCTGGCTGATTTCGTTGAGCAGGCGGGTGGAGAGAAGAATACCAGTGTGGATCTGTTGCAGATCGTCCACGCGGGATTCCTGAGTCAGACGCGTAATGGTCTGCGGGTTATCAAAACGGAACTGGCAGACAAGTTGATTGGTTTCAGCCAGCTTGACCATTTGCGGGAGGGTTAATCCACCCAGCATGGTTGCCATCTCTTCGTTAACACCCAGACGAAACATCGCTGACGGTTTGTCCTGACTAATCAAACGCTGCGCGAGCAATAAATACGACAAATTGATGTCATAAATATGTTTTAGCAACTCGGATGTATGCATTTTTCCCATCCCGAATAACCAACTATTATTTTTATGCGGAAAGACCGCACCCCGTGATGTCGCCGGGAAATCACCCGGTATAAAAAGAAAAGGCCAAATGCATAGTTGAATTTAGGTTTGTACGTCGTAAAGCGCGTGACCGGTTAACATGGCCAAAATGTCGGTTACACATTTTATCTTTTCTTACAAATAACTAAGATTTTTCCTAATTCGACGCAAACTCTACTCGTCAGTTTTGACACATACAATGCAGCCCCCCCTGGAATTTAAAAAAAATGTGATCTCCGTCACATAATTTACGCGAATGTAACCCATAAATCCATCAGCGTGACTTGTAATTTGACTATTTATTGAGCAACTAAAGCTTGTTTATATTCTTATGGAACGAATACTCATGCAGAAGGATGAGGGGATCGGGTATGAAAATTGCTACGTCGAAGAAGCACTGCCCTTTCGCGTCACAACGGGCGCGAACGCCAGAGAAGAGGCGGAGTTAATTAAGTAAAAACAGCAGCTTAAGTTTTCCTTTCGAGAAAAAAGTTTCCATGGGTAACCATCACGCTTGCGTTGACGATCGGTTAACGCGATTTAACAGCACGGAAGGCTAAATGTGTGATTTAAGTTAAGTTGTTAATTACTTTCATTTAGCGTCCCCATTTCGTTATTCTTCTTATAAGAATAATTAATGAATAATTATGATAAGCTTCACACTATTGTCGCATGTGCCTCTTGCAGAAGCGGCAGATTCGCGGTAAAGCTTGAGAAACGTGTCATTCTGACATAAAAGGAGTGTGTGATGAGTTACTCCCATCTTCTTGTTTCTGTTGCGGTTTCCCCCGAAAGTCATCAACTCGTCGCCCGTGCCGTTTCCATTGCCCGCCCGAATAATGCCCGCATAAGTCTGATTACCCTGGCTGCTGAACCCGAAATGTATAATCAACTGGCAGCGCCAATGCTGGAAGATATTCGTGAGGTTCTTCAGGAGGAAACGCAGCAATTTCTGCGCGAGCTGGTTGAGCGGGCAAAATATCCTGTCCACCAGACGGTGATTGCCACCGGCGAGTTAAGTGGACATATTCTCGACATTTGTCAGAAACAGAATGTTGACCTGGTCATTTGTGGAAATCATAACCAGAGCTTTTTTTCCCGGGCGGCATGCTCGGCAAAATCCATCGTTTCGTCAAGCCAGGTGGATGTCCTGCTGGTGCCTCTCGGGGGCAATTAATGCCCCCGGAGAAAATCAGGCGAGTTTAGGGAAGGTCGCGATCTTTTTTTGCAGATCACCTTCCTGAGTTTGCGGCTGGATCGCGCGCAAATCGTCAATAAAACGCGCCTGCCAGCGGTTGATATCATTCTTAACGATGGTCTCCATCATTTCTGAATGACGTGAAATACGTTCCGCAAGCGGCATGGTTAACGCGCGGTTCAGGGCATTTGCCACATCATCGCGATCGTAAGGGTTCACAATCAGCGCCGAGGTTAACTCGTTTGCCGCACCGGCAAATTGGGACAGCACCAGCACGCCCGGGTCAGCAGGATCTTGTGCTGCTACATACTCTTTTGCCACCAGATTCATCCCGTCGCGCAGCGGGGTGACCAGCCCGACGTCCGCATAGCGGAACACTTTCATCAGGATTTTGCGCTCAAAGTGCTGATTCAGATAGAAAAGTGGAGTCCAGCCGAGCTGACCATAGCGCCCGTTGATGCGCCCTGCTTCGGTCTCCAGCTGGTGACGAATATCCTGGTAAGCCTGAACCTCACCGCGCGAGGTCGGCGCTATCTGGGTATAGCGGATCTTGCCGTGATGCTGCGGGAATTTATCCAGCAGGGTTTCATAAGCGAGGAATCGCTCCGGCAACCCTTTGGAATAATCCAGTCGTTCAACCGAAAAGATATTCTTAACGTGCTTGAGTTCGTCCTTGAGCTGGGCAAGCTTCGGCGGCAGCGGACCAGAGGCCTGCTCGGCGATTTCGTCTGGCTCAATACCAATCGGGTAGACTTCGGTATGGAAATTTCGTCCCCACGCGGTGTGAGATTTGCCGCCGTGAGTGACCAGCCGGGTTTTACCCGACACGCTGTCGAGGAACGCCAGCCTGTCATTTTCCGTCTGGAAACCGAGCAGGTCGTAATCAGACAATGCTTCAAGAATTTCATCATGCTGCGGCAGCGCCGTAAAGATCTCCGGGGTCGGGAACGGAATATGCAGGAAGAAGCCGATCCGGTTCTTCACACCCCGTTTACGCAGCTCCCTGGCGAAGGGCAGCAGATGGTAATCGTGGATCCATAAAATATCGTCTTCTTCGATCAGCGGCAGCAGTTTATCTGCCAGCAGCGCGTTAACGCGCATGTAGCCTTCATAGGATTCACGCTGGAATTTCACCAGATCCAGACGATAGTGAAACGCTGGCCACAGCACGGCGTTTGAGAACTCGGAATAATATTCATCGTAGTCCTTCTCACTAAGGGCGAAGGAGGCCCACGTGATATTGCCCCGTGACACCTTTTTTAGCGGTTTCTCATCATTACTGATTTCCCCGCTCCAGCCAAACCAGAGACCACCTGCGGCTTTGAGGGCACCTAATACCCCGACCGCCAGGCCACCGGCACTGGCTTTTTTATCATCCGGCGGTGCGATGCGATTAGAGACGACGACTAAGCGACCCATAATGATTTCTCCCGTTGTTTTGCGCTATTTGTTGTTGTTGCTGGTTAGCGACGTCAGATATCCACTGCCAGACGCTGGCGACATTTTCCAGCCGCCATCCGGCAATGGTTTCACCAGATCCAACCTTAACAGACATGCCCTGGGCCTGGTTTACCACCCTGAACCCGGCCTCGTCGGTCAGGTCATCCCCAAAAAAGACTGGCGTACGCCCTTTGAACGGCGCTTCCGCCATAAACGCTGCAATGGCAGCGCCTTTATTAATTCCTGCCGGTTTAATCTCGACCACACATTTACCCGGCTGTAACGCCAGCTCCGGATGGGCTTCCGCCACGCTTCTTGCCACCGCAAAGATCGCCGCCTCATGATGGGGCGCCTGACGGTAGTGCAGCGCAAAGGCCATGCCTTTGGCTTCCAGTTCCGTGCCGGGAAGCATTTCCAGAGCCGAAGAGAGTTGCGTATGCAGCGCCTGAATCAGCGTGTCGGGGAGTGAAACTATATGCAGTTGATCATGGATATCGCGGCGCTCCGCTCCGTGCACACCGGCCAGCGGAAAGTGATAAGGACTGGCGAGCACGTCCAGCTCGGCCATTGAGCGCCCTGAAATCAATGCCAGTGCCCCCTCGTTCTGTCGGGAGAGCTGCTGCAAATTCTCTAACACCGTGTCCGGTACAACGACGTCATCCGGATGCGGTTCAATCCCGGCGAGCGTCCCGTCGAGGTCAAAAAAGAAAGCAAATTTTCCGGGCAGTACAGGCGGTGCGGTTAACAAGTCAGCCACCCTAATCCTCCTTACAGTGAACAAAACAGCCATGTAAGTATAGACAGTGTGACGGTGCTCGCCATTTGGCAACCGGCCCGTCAGCAAAACTGGCGGGCCGGTCAGGGGGTCAACTATGGTTAATAGTTGAGCATATTGATGGCTAAAAATAAATCAGACGGTACGCTTCGCTTTTTGCTTGTAACGGTCGAAGATCACCGCTGCCAGCAGGATCAGGCCGCGTACGACGTACTGAGAGAACGGAGAAATATTAAGCAGGTTCATGGCGTTCTCCACGGTCCCCAGAATCAGGATCCCCGCCACCACATATGAGATTTTTCCGATGCCGCCCTTGAGGGAAACGCCCCCTAAAACGCAGGCTGAGATGACGATCAGCTCATAACCAATGGAGGTCATTGGCTGGCCGCTGGTCATACGCGACGCCAGAATAATCCCCGCCGCCGCCGATACCAGCCCGGAAAGCACGAAGATAATGATCTTGGTCCGTACGACCGGAACACCCGCCAGACGCGCCGCCTCTTCATTGCCGCCAATCGCCAGCGTGTTACGGCCAAACGTGGTGCGGTTAAGCAGGAAACCGAACAGGATCAAACAGCCTACCGTCAGCCAGATTGGCGCAGGCAGACCCAGCCAGTTGGCATAGCCCAGCGTGAAGAAGCGCTCGTCTTCAATCCCCACGGCTTTCCCGTCGGAGATGATATAGGCCAGACCGCGCACGATTTGCATGGTCGCCAGCGTCGTAATCAGGGCGTTAATCTTCAGGCGCGCAATGACAAACCCGTTCACCAGGCCGCTCAGCACGCCGAGCAGCAGCCCGGCCAGCACGCCGATCCACAGGCTTTCGGTCATGTTGATCACCACGGCAGTGGTGACGCCTGCACAGGCAATCACCGAGGCAACCGACAGGTCAAAATCGCCGGAGGCCAGGCAGAATAGCATTCCGCAGGCCACCATGCCGGACATGGAGATAGCCAGCCCCAGCCCCTTCATATTGATGAACGTGGCGAAATTCGGCACAAAAATCGCGCAGGCGACGAACAGGGCAGCAAAGACCACCAGCATGCCGTACTGGTCCCAGATGCGGCCAAAACTGAAAGCCGACTTCGGCGCTCCGGATGTAGTAACAGAGGACATCATTGACTCCTTACTCAGGCGACAGCCTGGCTAACTTTAGGCATGGCGAGACTCAACGCCTGTTGTTCATTCGCCTGTTCATGCAGCAATTCACCGGCAATTTCACCTTCACGCATCACAACAATGCGGTCGGCGACGCCCAGCACCTCAGGCAGATCGCTGGAGGCGAACAGGACCGCCACACCGCGTTTTGCCAGTTCATAGATGACGTTATAGATTTCGTGTTTCGCCCCCACGTCGATACCGCGCGTTGGCTCATCCAGCAAAATGACCTTCATATCTTCCGACAGCCAGCGCCCCAGAATGGCTTTTTGCTGATTGCCGCCGGACAGGTTCATGATCAGCTGTTCAGCCCCGGGGGTTTTGATGTTCAGCGAACGGATATGGTGATCCGCGTTGCTCGCCTCCCAGCCGTCGTTAATCAGACATCCCGCGCGGATGAACTTGCGCCGGGCAGAGATGTTGATGTTGTCGCGCACCGAGTGCACCGGAATAATGCCCTCGGCCTTTCGATCCTCCGGGCAGAGCATAATCCCCGCGTTAATCGCCTGCGCAGGCTTCTGAATATCGACCTTTTTCCCGTCGACGAAAACCTGGCCCTGGGTTATTCGGGTGCCGCCAAACAGCCCTTTCATCAGCTCGCTGCGCCCTGCCCCCACAAGGCCAAACAGCCCGACGATTTCGCCGCTGCGCACCGAGAGTGAAATGGGCGTGCGCACGCCCGGGGCTTTGACGTTATCCAGACGCAGACGCTCAGGGCCATACTCGCGCGGTTTCCAGTGGTAAATATCCCCCAGATCGCGTCCGACCATCGCCTGCACCAGTTGGTCATGATTGACCTGCTGCATATCGGTGAAGGTGCGCACGTAGCGGCCATCTTTAAACACGGTGATGGCATCGCTTAAGGCAAAAATCTCTTCCATACGGTGAGAAACGTACAGAATGATGCGGCCCTCTTTGCGCAGCTCGCGGATCACGCGAAAGAGATTTTCTATTTCACGCGCCGAGAGCGAGCTGGTTGGCTCGTCAAAAGCGATAATTTTGGCGTTACGTGCCAGCGCTTTGGCAATTTCCACCATCTGCCACTGGCCGATGGAAAGATACTTAAGGGGCGTTTGCGGATCGACATCCAGCCCAAGATGCTTGAGCTGCAAGCCCGCTTCATAGTTGAGCAGCGAGCGGTTGACCACGCCGCTTTTATGCGGAAGCTGGCCCAGATAGATGTTCTCCGCCACGGTCATTTCAGGAATGAGATGCAGCTCCTGATAGATGATGGCGACGCCCGCATTTAACGCTGCCGTGGTGTCGGCAAAGGCCACCTCTTCGCCGCGAATAGCCAGCGTGCCGGTGGTGGGTGTGTAGTTGCCGCTGAGAATTTTTAGCAGCGTGGATTTTCCCGCGCCATTCTCCCCCATCAGGGCGTGAACCTGGCCGGCATAGCAGTCGAAGCTGATATCGGTCAGCGCGTTTACACCGGGGAACGTTTTACCGATGCCGCGGAAAGAGAGATACGGATCAGACTGTTGCATAACGACTCCGTGATTCCTGTAGTGTGTACGTCTGGCCCCTCACGGTGAGTGAGGGGCGCAATCACAGCGTATTACTTACCGCCCAGTCCTTTTTTCGCCAGCTCCTCTTTGAAGTTATCGCGGGTGATCAGCACCACATCGGTCACTTCGGTGAATTTCGGCGGTTCAACCCCTTTGGTCACCCAGTTGTAGAGCATTTCGCTGGATTTATAGCCGTGGACATCCGGACTTGGCAGCAGAGAGCCGTAGAAACCGGTCGCCTGCGCTTTAGACAGTTCGCTCACGGCGTCAACGCCGTTGATGCCGATCCCGATCACGTCCGGTGCTTTAAAGCCCTGGCCTTCCGTTGCACGCACGCCGCCCAGTACGGTGTTGTCGTTCATCCCCACCACCAGCCAGTGCTTCACTTCCGGATGCTGGACGAGCATGGAGTTCGCCGCATCAAAGGCGCCCGGAATATCGTTGGATTTGGTCGGAACTTTGTAGATCTGTTTTTCCGGGAAGCCAGCCGCTTTCAGGGCGTCCATGGACCCGGTGGTACGACGACGGGCGGTGTCCAGCTCGTCAGCGGTAATGGCCATCACGGCGGTCTCTTTGACATCCCAGCCGCGTTTTTGCATCTCTTTGTAGAGCTCCTGGCCCTGACGCTCACCGATTTTAGTGGCCGCCATCATTACCAGCGGAACGGTATCCATCGGTTTACCTTTGGCGTTCACGAACTGATCGTCCACCGCAATCACTTTCATGTCGTAACCGCGCGCTTTCGCGGCAATCGCTGACCCCAGTTTTGGATCCGGCGTACAGATAACGAAACCTTTCGCGCCGCTGGCCGCCAGGCTATCAATGGCGTTCAGCGTTTTCTCGCCGTCAGGCACGGCGATTTTAATTACCTCAAATCCCAAATCTTTTCCGGCTTTATCAGCAAATTTCCATTCGGTCTGGAACCACGGCTCTTCCGGCTGTTTAACCAGAAAACCGAGCTTTAAATTTTCAGCGATAGCGGATTGTGACATAACGGCAGCCAGGCCGATGGCCGCCAGCGCTTTAGTAAATTTGTGCATGGTAAACTCCAGCTTTAGCATTCTTATCTGTAGGGAATAATGGCGAACGACTTATTTAATCGGACTTAAAACAAGGCATTAGCGCTTACCTCGTCATAAGCGTTATTGCTGGAGATAGTTTTAGCGGGAAATTAATCATCCATAAGAGAGCGACATCACACCGCAGAATTACAGTAATTGCGTACATAAATTCAGCGAAAAATGACATAAAAAAGGACGTAATTGTCCTACAAATGGAAGGGAGTTAAGCAGGATTATCCATAAGGTCAGCTAAGAAATCCCTGTAACCCGGACGCCTTAGCGCCCGGCAGAAAAATTACCAGCGGTAATAGATGTGTTCAGCATGATCGCGCACGGGGGCGTCGTCACCCAACAGACGAGCAGAGAGCGCCAGCGCAAAGTCAAAAGCGTGCCCCAGCCCCTTGCCGCTGATGAGGTTATTATCCACCACGACCGGCGCATCCACATATACTCCCTCATCAACGCTCTGCCAGAGATCGCCGGAACAGACGTAGCGACGCCCCTTCAGTAGCCCGTTACCGCCCAGCACCCGCGCGGCCGCAGAGCAGATCGGGCAGATGAGTTTGCCGTGCTCGTCATGCGCGGAAACAAAGCGGAGCACCTGCTTGCTAGCCGCAAGATTGACGCTCCCCTGCGGCCCACCGGGCAACACGACTGCGTCATACAGCGTATTAATGCGCTCCGTTAACGTACTGTCAGCCACCATGGGGATATTGTGGTAACTCACTACCGCACGGGACTCCGCACAGGCCAGCGTCTCCACCTCAATCTGTAAACGCCGCAGAATATCAATCGTGATAATCGCTTCTGCTTCTTCAAAACCGGGTGCCAGCAGCACCGCAACGTTAGCCATCATAAACCTCAACGAATGAAACGATGTAAAACAGTGTTTCATTTTCACTCTTTATCAGATCACAATCTTGCGACGCGATCACAGAACCTATATTGAGTGAAAATTGATTTAGCTCAAATTTGATACGACAGGATATATTTGCAGATATTATTTCTGTTTTAACACTTTTACAGAATTTCCCGCCAAAGAACGTTTCCTGAAACGATAAAAATGAGCAATATTAATTTCAAACCCATTAAAATCAACAGGTTATATTAAATCCAATCTCTTACCCCTCTTTCTGTTCTGGGCTATATTTAAATTTGTAATGTATGGTAAACACAGCCCAATTAAGAGTTTTCTTAAGTCAAAGAGAAGCGTATGCTTATTTTAATCGAACACAGGAAGTGAATTTTCGAGTTTTTTACCTTGCAGAAATCTATTTCTGCCATTCAATCGTCAATACCTGCCGGGTCAGGTTAAGTAGCGGACATCAAGTCCCACAGTCAATAAGGATATGAGAATGACTACCCAAACGATGATGCAAAAACTGAATGCCCAGATGAACCTGGAGTTTTATGCTTCAAATCTGCATCTGCATTTGAGCGCGTGGTGTTCCAGAAAAAGCCTCAACGGCACTGCCACCTTCTTTCGTACTCAGGCGCAAAGTAACGTCACGCACATGATGCGCGTCTTTAACTTTTTGAAAGCTGTCGGGGCAAACCCTACCGTCAAAGAGCTTGAAACGATTGAAGATAATTACACTTCTCTGGAAGAACTGTTTCAGAAAACGCTCGAAGAGTATGAGCAACGCTGTGCGAAGCTGAGCAAACTGGCTGATGAAGCCAAAGCGCAACAGGACATCATTACCCTCAAGTTTTTACGTGATATGGACAGAGAGCAGCAGCAGGATGGCATGCTGCTGAAGACGCTCGCAGATGAAATCCGCAACGCGAAACGCGCGGGGATTTGTCTGGAGCAGACGGACCGCCATCTTCTCGACATTGCTACCGTGCAACACCACTAAGTCCTTCACCCGCTCCCGTCAGGGCTGAGAGTTCCCCACAAAATAATGCCTGCACAGACGGCCCCCTCTCCCTTGAGGGAGAGGGCTGGGGTGAGGGGGAACATACGGCTCTGGTGGTCATTCCGTTCACTTTATGTTCCTTGCTACTCTGTCACGGCATAACCGGTGAACGTGCCAGGGTGGCTCAGTCGCCACCACCCTGGCGACCCGGGCTTCCGGCGGAAAATCGCCGCTTCGCGGTACCTTCGGCTTATTCCTTCCGGCTTATCGGGGACGGGCGGAGGTAACATCCCTGTAAAGCCCGCCCTCTCGGCGCATCCCTGCGCCTCGCCCCGGCCTACAGGAAACGCCTCAGCGATTTACAGCCGGACCAGGGCATCGCTGAAAGCCTTCAGTTATTCTGAAGGCAACGTTATCGCTTTTGCTTTCAAATTACTGGGGATCCCTCAGCCCGTCAGGGAGTGGGTACCAACTCCCTGCTTTTGCTGACATTTAACAAATCAGATCTTGCTCCCAATGAATAACCACACATCGTGTAATGATTTGTTTAATTACATTCATTGACGAGGGAGCATCATGATCACCATTGAGTTTATTGTCATTATCCTCTGCCTGCTGATAGGCACCCGCTTCGGCGGGATGGGCCTGGGGCTGATCAGCGGCATCGGCCTGTTTATTTTAAGTTTTGTCTTTGGTCTGCAACCCGGTAAACCGCCGGTTGACGTAATGCTCACAATCCTCGCCGTCATCGGCTGTGCGGCCACGCTACAGACCGCCGGTGGCCTGAATGTAATGATGCAGTTCGCAGAGCGCCTGCTGCGTAAACATCCCCAGCACATCACCCTTCTCGCGCCGTTTACCACCTGGATGTTGACTTTCCTGTGCGGGACCGGCCACGTCGTCTACACCATGTTTCCCATTATTGCGGATATCGCCCTGAAAAAAGGCATACGCCCGGAACGGCCGATGGCGGTGGCCTCGGTGGCCTCTCAGATGGCGATCACCGCCTCCCCCGTTTCCGTGGCCGTCGTTTCGCTGGTCTCGATTCTGGGTGCGCAGCACGGCATCGGCCACGCGTGGGGGATCCTCGAAATTCTGGCCGTCTCCGTACCGGCCTCACTGTCTGGCGTCGCCATTGCGGCACTGTGGAGCTTGCGCCGCGGGAAAAACCTCGCAGACGATCCTGAATTTCAGGAAAAGCTGAAAGATCCGAAACAGCGGGAGTTTATCTATGGAGGAACGGAGACGTTGATGGATCAGCGCTTCCCGAAACAGGCCTACTGGTCCACGTGGATCTTCTTCGCCGGGATTGCCGTTGTGGTCCTGCTGGGTGCGCTGCCCGAGCTGCGTCCGGCGTTTGAGATCAAAGGCAAAATGACGGCCCTGTCGATGAACCTTGTCATTCAAATGATGATGCTGATCGCCGGGGCCATCATGCTGATGACCTGCAAGGTGAATGCGTCGGCCATTTCAAACGGGGCGGTGTTTAAGGCGGGGATGGTCGCGATTTTCTCGGTGTTTGGCGTGGCATGGATGAGCGATACCTTTTTTCAGGCGCATCTCGACGAGCTGAAAATGGCGCTGGAGGGGGTGGTGAAGAGTCATCCCTGGACGTATGCCATCGTCCTGTTCCTGGTATCAAAACTGGTCAACAGCCAGGCTGCGGCCCTGACCGCGGTTGCCCCGATGGGGTTGATGCTGGGCATCGATCCGAAAATGCTGGTGGCCTTCTTCCCGGCATCCTACGGCTACTTTGTGCTGCCCACCTATCCGAGCGATCTGGCCTGTATCGGATTCGATCGCTCCGGCACCACCCGCATCGGTAAATTCATCATCAACCACAGCTTTATTCTGCCGGGGCTGATTGGCGTCAGCTGTGCCTGCGTGGTGAGCTATCTGCTGGTGCAGACGTTCTTCTGATCCTGCTGCGGGCGACAGGCTCTGTCGCCCTTCGACGTAAAAGCAGAAAAGAGTTTCTAATTTTAAAACATCGGTTTATTTTAGTGTGACTCACCCTGCGGTGTGAAGCGGAGTTCAATCAGCGCAATCGCTTTCTGGATCGCGCGGAGCGTAACCGGGTCCGCCGCAGCAGGATGGTTGGTGAAATCGATGTTTTTCAGTTGGGTCGACATCTTTTCGCGTACCTCAACCGGCGCGATAACGTCAATCACATCAAGGATTTGTTTGATAACCAGCTGGCAGGCGACGACGTCAGATACCAGTTCCTGATCGGCGCTCAGGTTTTGTGACATGGGGTTCTCCTTATTCAAAGGCCGCCATAGTAGCAAAACAGACGCCCTTCCATCTCCCTCTCGTCGTCCGCAGACATAAAAAAACCTGCCGAAGCAGGTTTTTTTATCAGAACATCGCACCCGGTGGGACGTCTTTAAACGTTGTGCAGTAGTTTGCCCACATGCTTTTCAGGATTTTGCGCAGTTTCATTATGTTGCTCCAGTAACGTGTTATGCAGGTGTTATTGTCAATACGCTTATAATATGACCACCATCACAAAAATCAACCATTTTGTGACCTGCATCACGGTTATTAAACCTTCAGTGCTGCTGGTTTGTTAAAAAAAGCCATGATAAATCCGCACGTTACAGGCTTATAAATTCCAGTAAATGTTTATAAAATTTTTTGAGCGGGCAGGAAGAGAATGAGTGAAAACGTATCCGGCAAAGAGAGCCGTGGATTATCGCCTGCGGCGCTGCTGGTAGCCGGTGCTTTCTTTATGGAATTTCTGGACGGGACGGTGATTGCCACCGCGCTGCCGGATATGGCAAAAAGCTTCGGCGTACAGGCAGTGGATCTGAATATCGGCATCAGCGCCTATCTGATCACTCTGGCCGTACTGATCCCCGCCAGCGGCTGGATCGCCGACCGCTTCGGCGCGCGAAAAGTGTTTGCCCTCGCGCTGGCGATCTTCACGCTGGCCTCGGTATTGTGCGGCCTGTCCACCACGCTCGATCAGTTCGTCGCGATGCGCGTCCTCCAGGGCATGGGTGGCGCGCTGATGGTGCCCGTGGGTCGCCTGGCCGTACTGCGCACCACGCCAAAACATCAGCTCATCACGGCAATCGCCACCCTGACGTGGCCTGCGCTGGTCGCGCCGATCATCGGCCCGCCGCTGGGTGGGTTCATTACCAGCTATGCCGACTGGCGCTGGATCTTCTTTATTAACGTGCCGCTGGGGATAATCGCCATTTTGCTGGCGCTGCGCATCATTCCAGACCTGCATGAAGATACGCGCCGCCCGTTTGATTTACCGGGTTTTGTTGTCACCACCCTTGCCATGGTAAGCCTGGTTTATGCGATGGAGTTGATGGGCGCAGAGCCTCTGCGAACAGGATTAACCGCCACGCTGTTTATCGTCGGTGTCGTCGCGTTAAGCCTGGCGCTGCGTCACTTTAAGCGGGCAACCTGGCCGATGATCAGGCTCGATGCGATGCAGGTGCCAACGTTTCGCGTCACCCTGTACGGCGGATCGCTGTTTCGCGCCTCCATCAGCGCGGTTCCGTTCCTGCTACCGCTGATGTTCCAGGTCGGCTTTGGCATGGACGCGTTCCATTCTGGCCTGCTGGTGCTGGCGGTTTTCGTTGGCAATCTCACCATTAAACCGGCGACGACGCCGCTGATCCGCAGCCTGGGGTTTAAGCGGCTGTTGCTGATTAACGGTGCGTTGAATGTCCTGGCGTTGCTGGCCTGCGCGTTTCTTACGCCGCAGACGCCCGCGTGGCTCATCATGCTGATCCTTTATCTGGGCGGCGTTTTCCGTTCGATTCAGTTTACAGCCATCAGTACGCTGGCTTTTGCGGATGTGCCATCGGCGCAGATGAGCTATGCCAATACCCTGTTTTCAACCGCAACGCAGCTTGCCGTGGGGCTTGGGATCACGCTCGGGGCGATTGGTATTCGTATCGGGGAAAAAGTCAGTGAGGCGATGGGGGTTGCCGGTATGCCGGGAATGAGCTTCCGGCTGGCATTTGTGGCAATCGCGCTGATCTGCCTGGTGGGAATGGTTGACACGCTGCGGCTGACTAAAGATGCGGGCAGCGCGGTCTCATCGAAAAAGTAACGCTATCTGCCGGGCAGGCAACGCACCGCCCGGCAAAGTAAATCAGCCAACAATACCGCGCACGAAGGCTTCAATCTCTTTGTCCTGGCAGTTCTCGAAGAAGCACTGCTGGAAGCGCTGGCCTGATACGGCGGTTTTAACCAGCTCAGGATCGATTGCTCGCAGGGTATCCAGATAGTTTTCTTTCACCACCGCCGCTTTCACCTGGTTCAGGATCCCGGCGTTACGCACCTGCGGCTCTTTACGCTCTGGTGGATAGCCTTCGCCATTGCGTCCGGTAAACGCTTTCTCAAAGATAAAGCGTACGTTCAGTTCTGCCCCCCAGCCGAAGCCCTTCGCAAACGGCAGAGAAAGCGCGTTACCGTTGTTGATTTGCGCAAACAGGAAAGCATCCGCAGGATCGATGCAGTAACCGCAAATCACACCCGGATGGATGTTCAGGGACATCAGCGCGCCCTGCCCGGTACCGCAGCCGGTAACAACAAAATCAACGGCTTTAGCGTTAAGCAGAATGCTCGCCATGATGCCCAGGTGAATATAGGTGAGATGATGATCGTTCTCATCACTCATACCGACGTTATAGACCGGAAAACCTTTCTCATCAGCAACGGCTTTCAGCTCATTAAGGATGATGGGATTCTTAGCGGCCTGGCTGTTTTCCATCATCAGTGCAATTTTCATCTTGTCTCTCCTGAATGCATGGCGGGCGATCCCGCTGTGGATACCTTTTCAACTTAACCTTACTATCAAACAAACGCACTTTCAAATTAAGTGAAAACTTGTTTTAAAAAACAAAGATGCGCTCACAATTTCGCGCGGTGGCCCGGCTCGTTGCACAGTGAGAGGGCAGATCCTCCGGCTATTCCAGCCATTGCGTCCCATCGCGTTGGTTACAATGGCGTATTTCCCGTCACGCAGAGTGAACCATGAAAAGAGTAATCATAGCCGGAACGATCCTGTTGCTCGCCGGGTGCAGCATCAACCGTCAGGCAGAAATCAGCAGTACGGATGCCCCTAACGGAATTGTGCGCCTCGACTATGGCCAGGCCATGCTGCAAAACGCCTGGTCTGATGACTATGTTAATAACGGTACGGCAACCAAAGCCTGCCAACACATGGGCTATGCCACCGCGTCAGCCTACGGGCAGCCAATTAAAACCTGCACCCTGATCAGCGGTTCACTCTGTCTGAACGAAAGTGTGACCATTCAGTATAAATGTCAGGGATATGCTGTTACCTCTTCCAGCCAGAATCCGTGGTATTAACCGCTACTGCCAGTCATACTGGCAGTTTATTTAATAAGAACTAAAACAATTCTCATTAATAAATATAAAGGGCGGCAATGCGTTTTATTCCCATTCGTATTTTTAATAAAGAAATATTTATTTTACTTTTTGCAAATAATTAAATAACAAATTATAGTGTCGCTCATCGTGAACCAGAATTAATAAACCGGAGCTGCACCATGTTAAAAACTGAAATGATCGACAAGCTCAATGCGCAAATGAATCTTGAGCTTTTTTCTTCCCTGCTTTATCAGCAGATGAGCGCCTGGTGCAGCTATCACAGCTTTGAAGGGGCGGCCGCCTTCCTGCGTCGTCATGCCCAGGAAGAGATGACGCACATGCAGCGTCTGTTCGATTACCTGACGGACACCGGCAGCCTGCCGCGCATTGATAACGTGGCATCGCCTTTTGCCGAATACGGCTCTCTTGATGAACTGTTCCGCGCCACCTATGAGCATGAACAGCTGATCACCCAGAAAATTAATGAACTGGCTCATGCCGCCATGACCAGCCAGGATTATCCAACCTTTAATTTCCTTCAGTGGTATGTGGCTGAACAGCACGAAGAAGAGAAGCTGTTTAAATCCGTGCTGGATAAATTATCTCTGGCAGGTAAATCCGGGGAAGGTCTGTACTTCATTGATAAAGAGCTGTCGACTCTCGATACCCAGAATTAACAGAAAAGCGGTGCTGAGTTTTCAGCACCGCATTATTTAATGGCGGCAAATTTTACTTTCGTGAGTGGAAAATCCGTCTGCTGCCGGAATGAATTTTCCGCGCGCCGCCAGAAACGCCACCAGCTCCGCGGCCGTCATCTCCGAAGCTGAACAGGTATGGAAACGCGCCGCTTCGCCAAAGCGGGCATGTATCGCCTCAACCAGACTCTCCTCCGTATAGCGCTCACCTGACTCAATCATCATATTCAGCACGTCGTGTCCGTGAATTGACATGGTTACCTCTCGCAAATAAAAAGCAGACTAAACGCTCCCTCCACGGCACGCTTTGCGCTGGCGCAGGTTACCCTTTTCTTTTTGTAAATTAATTATTACACCCTATGTAACGGTGATTTGACGAGATGGTGCTTTTCCCTTACTCTGCGCCGCAGAATGAGTCGCGGTATGGAAGCGTTGTAGAGGAAAGCGTGAAGAACAGAACTCTGGGAAGTATTTTTATCGTCGCCGGAACGACAATTGGCGCAGGAATGTTGGCCATGCCGTTGGCTGCCGCCGGCGTCGGGTTTGGGGTTACCGTAGTGCTGCTGGGCGGTCTGTGGGCCCTGATGTGTTACACCGCGCTATTATTGCTGGAGGTTTATCAGCATGTCCCTGCCGATACTGGCTTAGGCTCCCTGGCTGCACGCTATCTTGGACGCTACGGGCAGTGGATCACCGGTTTCAGCATGATGTTCCTGATGTACGCCCTGACTGCCGCTTACATCAGCGGCGCCGGGGAGCTGATTGCGTCAAGTATCAATGACGGCTTCGGTGCGTCACTTTCACCGGAAACAGGCGCCATTGTCTTTACGCTGATCGGTGGCGGCGTGGTTTGTGCGGGCACATCGCTGGTCGATCTGTTTAACCGTTTTTTGTTCAGCGCCAAAATTCTCTTCCTGATTGTGATGCTGGTGCTGCTGGCACCGCATGTTCACAAGATTAACCTGCTCTCCCTCCCGCTGGAGAAAGGTCTGGCGCTTTCGGCCATCCCGGTTATTTTCACCTCCTTCGGTTTTCACGGCAGCGTGCCGAGCATCGTGAGCTATATGAACGGTGATATTCGCAAGCTGCGCCGCGTCTTTGTTATCGGCAGCGCCATTCCGTTGATTGCTTACCTGTTCTGGCAGCTGGTGACGCTGGGCAGTATTGATTCCAATACCTTTATCGGCCTGATGGCAGAGCATTCTGGTCTGAATGGATTCCTGGTTGCCCTGCGTAACGTGGTGGCCTCTTCACACGTGGAGCTGGCGGTACATCTGTTTGCAGACCTGGCGCTGGCAACCTCCTTCCTCGGCGTAGCGCTTGGCCTGTTTGACTATATGGCGGATCTGTTCCAGCGTCGCAATACCGTTGCCGGACGCTTACAGACGGGGGCGATGACCTTCCTGCCGCCGCTGGCCTTCGCGCTCTTTTACCCGCGCGGGTTTGTGATGGCGCTGGGGTATGCTGGCGTGGCGTTATCGGTACTGGCCCTGCTGCTGCCTTCCCTGCTGGCGTGGAAGAGCCGCCAGCAACATCCGCAGCAGGGGTATCGCGTAGCGGGCGGTACGCCAATGCTTTGCACGGTGTTTGGTTGTGGGGTGGTGATTATTCTGGTGCAGATTTTGATTGCAGCGGGGATGCTGCCGGAAGTGGGATAACTTATTTATACAGGTCCTGAGGTACTGTTCCGTTCACCTTAAGATCAACAGAATATAATTTTTTCACAGCATGTGAACGGGATAAGGGGGCCGCCGCGGCCCCCTTATCAATCCCCGCGGCCCCGCGGAAAATCGGTGCTTCGCACTGCGCTCACCTCCCGACCATCTGCCTGCGGTCGGCTCAACTCGACATCCTGTCTCGATTCGCCTCTGGCCGCCATCCATGGCGTCCAGCCCTTGTCATCTGGTCTCCGGTTCGCCGATTTTAGCGGGGACTCAACACCCGTGCCCCATTCAGGCCACAGTAATTAATGATTTAATGCAGGCAGCAGCTTTTAAACTTCTTCCCACTCCCGCACGGGCACGGATCGTTACGCCCCACCTTCGACCCGTTCACGATCGGCTTTTTCGCTTCCGGCTGCTGCGGGTTAGCCACCCAGTAGTTATACAAACGCAGCGCCGCAGGCTGAATGCTTTCGATGCTGGCCATGTACTCCTCTTCGGTCAGCGCATCCAGCTTCTCGCTGTTCTCTTCCGTCCCGTGCAGGGCAATCACCGCCAGGTCCGCTTCCAGCGCTTCCGGCAGGGATGACCAGTCCGTCAGCGCCACGCCGCGCATGTAGCCATAGCACCACTCTTCCACCACGGTATAGCTCTGACCGTCAACGTCGTTATAGCCAAACAGCGGTTCAAACTGATCCGGGTATTCGCTCAAACGCTCGGCAATATCGTTCATGTGCTTAAAGCAGAGATCGATAAAACGGTTCATCTCACGATCGTTTTTCCAGCGCGGAATATATTTCTCACCACCCCAGACCGCCACCAGCCAGGTGTCGGGCTCCACCACAACGGGACCGGAAAGTACTGCGGTAAGCATGCCGTCCAGTTCGGACACGTCAATCACGGATGCATCGTCGTGACCATAAGAGATTAATGTCTCTTCCAGCCACGCCATCTCGCTTTCATTTAATGGGCCTTCAGCCATTGCTGATACTCCTGATAAAAAAAACGATCCTGACATATATCGCCGCGCGTGCCTATCTGAAGTTTAGGTCTTTATTGCTGCAAAAACGTGCAAATCGTGACCGTTGCACAACTTATGGGCTTTGTTGTTAAGGAGATGTGATCTCCGCTGTAAATTCATCTCATCCCGCAAAGGCGCATAAAACGGCGCTCTATACTCAACGTGTTGTGACCCGGTCAAGGGATTAACCATTCTGGCAACCTTTTTGCTTAATGTTCTGCGCGCTTCGCGGTGCGTGGGATCCTCGCCGTATTAAGCATGAGATTGCTTCTAAAGTGCATTTTGTTCTCGCTCTTGTTTTTGGATTTACGATGCCATCAGGCGTTCGGGTTTATACCTGGTGCAAAAACCTCTTTGCTAAGGAACATAATAATGTCGCTGAAATTTATCAAAACTCCCCTCTCCCTGGTGCTGGCCGGTTGTCTGGTGACGGCCTTTTCCGCGCAGGCCGATATCGTCATCGGCGTGGCCGGGCCGTTCACAGGCCCGAACGCAACCTACGGCGATCAATACTGGCATGGCGCTACGCAGGCGGCGGAAGACATTAACGCCGCCGGTGGGATCAACGGTGAGAAAATCAAACTGGTTCAGGGCGACGACGCCTGCGAGCCCAAACAGGCCGTCGCCGTTGCCAACCGCTTAGTCGATCAGGATAAAGTGAAAGCGGTCGTCGGCCACTTCTGCTCCTCGTCGACCATGCCCGCCTCCGAGGTCTACAGCGATGCCGGGATCCTCTCCATCACCCCCGGCTCAACGAACCCGCTGATTACCGAACGTGGCATGAGCGATATATTTCGCATGTGCGGACGTGACGACCAGCAGGGCCAGGTCGCCAGCGATTTCATTCTTGATAAGCTGAAAGCCAAACGGGTGGTCATCATCCACGATAAAGACACCTACGGTCAGGGGCTGGCGGACGCCACTAAGGCGGCGCTGGCGAAACGCGGCGTGAAGGAGGTGATGTACGAAGGGTTATCCCGCGGGGAGAAAGACTTTAACGCGCTGGTGACCAAAATTGGCGCACAAAAACCGGACGTGGTGTTCTTCGGGGGCTGTCACCCGGAAGCAGGCCCGCTGGTTCGCCAGATGCGTGAACAGGGCGTGCAGGCGAAGTTCTTCTCGGGAGACTGTATCGTCAATGAAGAGATGGTCACCGCCGCCGGTGGGGCGCAGTACACCAACGGTATTTACATGACCTTCGGTAAAGATCCGCGCCAGATCCCGGACGGAAAAGCCGTCATCGAGAAATTCCGCGCCGGTAAATTTGAACCCGAGGGATACACCCTCTACGCCTACGCGTCTGTGCAGGCTATCGCGACGGCATTTAAGGCCACAAAAGGGACGGATTCCGCAAAAGCCAGCGAGTGGCTGAAGGCCAACCCTGTCGACACGGTGATGGGTAAAAAAGCCTGGGACAGCAAAGGTGACCTCAAAGTCTCTGACTACGTGGTCTACCAGTGGGATGACAAAGGCAAATATAAAGAAGTGCCATAACGGGACGGAATCTGCTCAGCGCCGGCAGGTCTGACTGTCGGCGTAACCCTTTATTCAGGTGCGCGACCATGAGTACATTCTTCCTGCAACAATTAATTAATGGCTTAACGCTGGGTTCGGTCTACGGTCTTATCGCCATCGGCTACACCATGGTGTACGGCATCATCGGCATGATCAATTTCGCCCACGGCGAAGTGTATATGATCTCCGCCTATCTCTCGGCCATTGGTCTGGCTCTGCTGGCGTTTTTTGGACTCCACTCCTTTCCGCTGCTGATCCTGGGGACGCTGGTTTTCACCATCGTGGTCACCGGGGTTTACGGCTGGACGATTGAACGCATCGCCTATAAGCCGCTACGCAACTCGACGCGTCTGGCGCCGCTGATTTCGGCCATCGGGATGTCGTTGATACTGCAAAACTACGTCCAGCTCAGTCAGGGTCCGCGTCAGCAGGGCGTCCCGACCATGCTGGATGGCGTGCTGCGTTTTCACCTCGGCGAAGGGTTTGTCCAGATAACCTATACCAAAGTCTTTATTCTCATCGCCTCGTTCGCGGGCATGCTGGTGCTGACCTGGATTATCAACCGTACCCGCTTAGGACGCATGTGCCGTGCTGTGCAGCAGGATCGTAAGATGGCCTCCATTCTGGGTATCAATACCGACAGAATTATTTCGCTGGTGTTTGTTATCGGCGCAGCGATGGCCGGGCTGGCGGGCGTGCTGATCACCATGAATTACGGCACCTTTGATTTTTACGTCGGGTTCGTTATCGGCATCAAGGCCTTTACGGCGGCGGTGCTGGGCGGCATCGGCTCTCTGCCCGGCGCGATGCTTGGCGGGCTGATTCTGGGCGTCGCAGAAGCGCAATTCTCCGGGATGGTGAACTCGGATTATAAAGACGTGTTCTCGTTTGGATTGCTGGTCTTAATTCTGATCTTCCGTCCTCAGGGGCTGCTGGGCCGCCCTGTCGTGGCTAAAGTGTAAGGAACAACGCGATGACCTCTGACGGTTTTTCCCTGAAGCGCTGCATTCTGGACTCAATTTTTTCCGGAATGATCGCCCTGATTATTTTCGGCCCGATTGCGGGCGTGATACTGGATGGTTACAGCTTTACCTTTGACGGCCAGCGGCTGGCGTGGATTGTAGGCACGGTGATGGTGGGACGCTTTTTACTGAGCGCCTTTTCAGCTACGGCGGCCGGAAAACGTTTACAGGCGCGGTTTGAATCCGACAATGCGGGCGTGTATGTCCGGCCACCAGCGTATAAAAGCCGCATGCGCTGGATCATTCCACTGATTGTCACGCTGGCGATCTGCTTCCCGTTTGTGGCCACTAAATACGTTCTGACGGTTGCCATTCTCGGACTGATCTACGTCCTGCTCGGTCTTGGGCTGAACATTGTTGTTGGCCTGGCAGGGCTGCTGGATCTGGGTTATGTCGCCTTCTATGCCATCGGCGCTTACGGGCTGGCGCTCGGGTATCAGTATCTGGGGCTTGGGTTCTGGAGCATGCTGCCGCTGGCGGCGCTAATGGCCGCGGGCGCGGGCGCCCTGCTCGGCTTTCCGGTGCTGCGCATGCACGGGGATTATCTCGCCATCGTCACGCTTGGGTTTGGCGAGATCATCCGCCTGGTGCTGAACAACTGGCTCACCTTCACCGGCGGGCCTAACGGCGTTTCAGCCCCTGCCCCGACCTTTTTTGGCCTGGAGTTTGGCCGACGCGCCAAAGAAGGCGGCGTCCCCTTCCACGAGTTCTTCGGCTTGACCTATAACCCCAACATGAAGTTTATTTTCATCTATGCGGTGCTTTTCCTGGTGGTGATGCTGGTGCTGTACATTAAACACCGGCTGACCCGGATGCCCATTGGACGGGCGTGGGAAGCGCTCCGTGAGGATGAGATTACCTGCCGTTCCATGGGGCTGAATCACGTTCTGGTCAAACTCTCGGCCTTCACCCTGGGCGCATCGACGGCAGGTATCGCCGGAGTGTTTTTTGCCACCTACCAGGGGTTTGTTAACCCGACCTCTTTCACCTTTTTTGAATCGGCCCTGATCCTCGCCATTGTGGTCCTGGGCGGGATGGGCTCCACCGTCGGCGTCGTACTGGCCGCCTTTGTGCTGACCGTCACGCCGGAACTGCTTCGCAGCTTTGCGGAATATCGCGTGCTGCTGTTTGGCATGCTGATGGTGGTGATGATGATATGGCGTCCTCGCGGTCTGATCCGCATCAACCGCAGCGGATTTGCCGTGCGTAAAGGAGTGGCGCCATGAACGCAACGATTTTACGTGTAGAACATCTGATGATGCACTTCGGCGGGATCAAGGCCTTAAACGACGTCAATCTTGAGGTGCAGCGCGGCTCCATTACCGCACTCATTGGGCCTAACGGCGCGGGAAAAACGACAGTCTTTAACTGCCTCACCGGTTTCTACCGGGCCTCCGGCGGCAACATTCTGTTCAATGCACGAAATAAAACCACCAATGTCATTCAGGTGCTCGGCCAGAAATTTCAGCCGGGCGACTGGCTTAACCCGGCGCAGCTTGGTCAACGCCTGTTCTATAAGATGTTTGGCGGCACGCATCTGGTGAACCGCGCGGGTCTTGCGCGCACGTTTCAGAACATCCGCCTGTTCCGCGAGATGTCCGTTGTGGAAAACCTGCTGGTGGCACAGCACATGCGCGTCAACCGCAATCTGCTGGCGGGGGTGCTGAACACCCCTGCGTATCGTCGGGCAGAAAACGATGCGCTGGACCGGGCGTTTTACTGGCTGGAGGTGGTGGATCTGGTGGATTGCGCGAACCGTCTGGCCGGGGAAATGTCCTATGGCCAGCAACGACGCCTCGAAATCGCCCGCGCCATGTGTACCGGCCCGGAGATGATTTGTCTCGATGAACCTGCTGCTGGCCTGAACCCGGTGGAGACGCACAAGCTGAGTGAGATCATCCGGTTCCTGCGCGACCACCATGACATCACGGTTTTGCTGATCGAGCATGATATGGGGATGGTGATGGGCATTTCAGATGACATCATTGTGCTCGATCACGGCGATGTGATTGCCAGAGGTAAACCGGCTGAGATCCAGCACAATGAAAAAGTGATTGCCGCGTATCTGGGCACCGACGAAAGTGAGGTAAACCTGTGAGCGAACCGATGCTTCAGTTTCAGGATGTGGATGTTTTCTACGGGGTGATCCAGGCGTTGAAGCAGGTTTCGCTTGAGGTTAATAAAGGGGAAACTGTAGCCCTGATTGGCGCTAACGGCGCGGGGAAGTCAACATTACTGATGTCTGTCTTTGGTCAGCCCCGGATCCGCAACGGGCAGATCCTCTTCTGCGGCGAGGATATCAGCCAGAAATCCACCCACTATGTTGCCACCGGCGGCATCGCGCAGGCACCTGAGGGACGACGCATTTTCCCGGATATGTCTGTAGAAGAGAACCTGCTGATGGGGACAATCCCCGTCGGCAATCAGCATGCAGCGGAAGATATGCAAAGCATGTTCGACCTCTTCCCTCGCCTCAAGGAGCGACGTAACCAGCGGGCGATGACGCTTTCCGGCGGTGAACAGCAGATGCTGGCTATCGCCCGCGCGCTGATGAGCCGTCCTAAACTTCTGCTGCTGGATGAACCCAGCCTCGGCCTCGCGCCAATCGTGGTTAAACAGATCTTCCAGACGCTGCGCGAGCTGGCCCGTAACGGAATGACGATTTTTCTGGTCGAGCAGAATGCGCACCACGCGCTGAAGTTGTCCGACCGCGGCTATGTGATGGTTAACGGCCAGATTCGGTTAAGCGGCAGCGGCGAGGCGTTGCTGAAGGATCCGGAGGTGAGGAAGGCGTATCTGGGTGGCGTGTGAAACGAAAAGTCTATAGTGAGAAAAACTCACAGTGATTGCGATTATTAATCGTTTTTCAAAAACGCACGCCTTCCAATATTATCCTCTCGACCTACCCTGACGGTGGGCCAATGAAAACATTCAGGCGCAAACTGAATAGTCATAATGAGAGGAACCGGGGCAAACATGACACTTGATGCTTTATTTCAGTTAATGAAAATTATATCGCCATCTGAAATTCCATCAGATGGCGATTTAGCGAATTTTATGACCCTGCTTATCTCCACCAAAAATCATTCTGACGCCCTGTTACCGTTTTCGCAGCGCGCGTATATGCTTTCAGTTGCCTATCGCGATCCCCAAAAAGCAGCTGCGTTGCTTTCATCCTGTCAGCCCGAAGCAGGCAACCCTCTCCCGCTGCTCAACTTCTCTGGCTGGCCGGACGTGCGTTACGCCACTTCTGGTGAATTACAGACGCCCGAGTCTGAGGACTATTTTCACAAGATTTCGTCTGCCGCCACGCTATTACGTGCGGCAATTATTGACGCTGAGCAACAGAAAAACACGCCAGCATTTTATATTCTGGATAAGGTGCTCAACCTGAACAGCGCTTTGCCAGAACGTTATAAAAAGATGGCAAATATATCTTATTCATAACGGTATTAATAAATCCGACTGTCATCGTATTCCAGATAATCGATATCCAGCGCCGGAACGACCGGGGTATGGTTTTGCAGCCAGGCCAGAAGATGCTGAATGCTCTCTCTTTTGAGTGAATTTTTTGGCCAGACGAGGTAGTAGCCATCCCCCGTCGCGATAGCTTCCCTGAATGGCAGGCCCAGCAGGCCACTTTTCAGGGCATCAAGCGTGAGATGCAGGTCGGCGATAGCGATGCCGTGCCCGTTCATCGCGGCAATACTTCCCTGTTCAAGGGTATCGAACACCATACCGCTGCTCATATCGAGCCCCGGGAACAATCCTGTTCTTCGCAGCCAGCGCCGCCAGTCACGTCTGTCCGGTGAAGGATGGATCAGATCGCATTGCGGAAGCCGCTGCCGGGCCGGTTCGATAAGCGATGGAGTACAAACCGGGATAAGCCATTCATGAAATAGCAGTTGGCTTTCCGTTGTGTCACCAAAACGCCCATTGCCGAGAAGAATGGCGCAATCGTAGGGCTCAAGATTGAAATCAACGGTGTCAATGTCCATCCAGACGCTGGCAATCTCAACCTGTGGTTTTGCATGGTTGTTGCGAAAAGATCGCAGCACGTCGAGAAGCCATCTCATGGTCAGGGTACTGGGTGCTTTAAGCCGCAGCAGGTGGTTTTCACTACGAAATACCCGGCAGGCCCATTCAATGCTCGTGAAGCTTTCGTTCAGCTGCCCGGCAAGTACTCGCCCGGCTTCAGTGACCTCCACCCGAGGACCTTGCCTTTTGAAAAGCTCGCAGTCGAACCACAGTTCAAGGGTACGAACATGTCTGCTGACCGCGCCCGGCGTAATATTGAGCGTTTCAGCGGCTTTACTGAAGGAGTTCAACCGCGCAGCAACTTCAAACGCACGCAGTGCATACAATGGCGGTAAAGACATAGCGTCCCTTAAATGAGGTGATGGCATGGGGAATCAGGATCGCAAACCTGCAAATCTTCACACTGCAAATCGCGCCCGCTACACGATAGCATAATGGGTATCTGTTTAATTCCGTTGAAAAGGATCGTTGTTTTATTACGTGAGAGTCAGAAATGAAGGTTGTTGATTAGCAGAATGACAGGCACAAAAAAACCACCTTTCGGTGGTTTCACGACACTGCTTATTGCTTTGATTATTCTGCTTTTTCCCATGGTAGCCGGAGTGGGACTTGAACCCACACAGCGCGAACGCCGAGGGATTTTAAATCACGCGTGTTATCTATAGTAATCAGATACATACGTTTAATTTTCACCATTAATTCATAATTTTATGATCAAATGAATCAACTGCTTACGGGTAACAAAAAATCATAATGGCGAAACTTTTTTGGTCCGCTCACCGACAATGGAGTGTTGAAGGCGGAGGTTAAAAATTCTTTCGTTCCGACCAAAACCACACAAAAAAACCAGCCGCTTATGATTGGTTATTCTTCAGTGACGCATGATAAAACTTTACCTATATTGCAGGGCAATCTGAACGTTTATGAATCCGCAGAGTCTAATAAACATGCTCACAAATTAAAGGGTCATCATGACAGCATTCATAATCACTTCTACCGTGGCAGTAGTTCTTGGGTTGATGATATTGAGTCTCATCAAAGTCGGCATTAGTACATCGAATAATCCTGATAACTTTTAATCTTTTTATCTATCAAAACTGTCTTTTAGGACAGAGAAATTCTTATCAAGGATGCAGACAGCAAGATCGCCAGTGCATTCTACGCACCACATATCTAAGTAAAATCTCTTCATCCTCAATTGCTGCTTACACTTCTCTTCTGCCGTTTGCATTTAATAACCCCAATAACCCCAAAATCATTGACACTCGATTAGCGAGGGGTTATTATAACCCCATCAAGACAACACAGAGAGCCGGAGGATGGATAGCAGGAATGCAATAGCAATGATAGAAGCCGATGGGTGGTATCTGGTGAGAGTTAAAGGCAGTCATCACCAGTTCAAACACCCAACGAAAAAGGGGCTGGTAACGGTAAAGCATCCACAGAAAGACATACCGTTACCAACACTGAAAAGCATCAAAAAACAGGCGGGGCTCTAAGCCCCCCTACTGGAGGTTTACATGTTGTACCCTGTTGCTATTGATAAAGGCGATTCATCCTTCGGCGTTCGCGTACCTGATATTCCTGGCTGCTTCTCTGGCGGTGATGATTATCAGGACGCGATCGAAAGCGTACGTGAAGCGATCGAGGCACACATCGAATTACTGGTTGAAGATGGCGAGAGCGTTCCCGAAGCAACGACCGTCGAAAACTGGCTATCTGATCCGGAGTACGCCGGTGCGGTATGGGCCCTGGTTGACGTGGATATAACACGCCTGATGGGAAAAGCGGAAAAAATCAATGTGACGCTTCCCTCATTGCTGATCCGCCGTATCGATCAGTTTGTGGCCGCGCATCCAGAATACGGCAGTCGGTCTGGCTTCCTGTCTCGTGTCGCGGCAGATAAAGTAATTGGACGAGAAAAACGATAAGCCTCGAAAGAGGCTTTTAGCGAAGGTGCTCTCTTTGCATTCACAGATACAGTTAGAAAAAGTGAAAACGGGATTATCCAAATGAGTAATCAACTATCAAAATGCCATTTACGTGAGTGCTTACAAGCTGAAGTAATGAAAAGCGATAAGAAATTCAGCTGGTCCCGCGTTTTACATAAAGCATTGAAGTGCCCTGAGAGACGCTTTAATTTTTGGTGGCGAATTGCGTCTTATCTTTATAGCACTGATGTCAAATGGAAAAAACAGTTAGCCAGAAGAATTAATAGAAAGCTGGTCCAAAAATACAATACTGAGATACAGTTGCCAGCTACAATTGCACCTGGTCTTCATATAACTCACTTCACGTCAGTTGTTATAAACGGATGTGTCATTATCGGCCGTAATTTCAAAATAAGACATAATTGTACTATTGGCATTGGTGGAGGTATAAAGAATGAAGGCTCAAATCCAAGGATAACAATAGGTGACAACGTTGATCTTGGAGTCGGGACCTCTATTATAGGTAACAATCTCACTATAGGCAGCAATGTTACGATAGGCGCAATGACTTTTGTGAATAAAGACATTCCAGATAACACAGTTGCCTACAATGAGAAGAAATTAATATTAAAATTCAGGCATTCCTGACTATCATGCTGGCAATACAGGCCATTCAATATCAGGCGCATTGCTGGTATCGATGCGGTTTAACGAGATTCGATATTCCCGCCACGCTAACAGGAGCGCCTCCTCTTCCTTTGTGGCTCTGCCTAAATCTACAGCATCTTTCAGGATAGAGATTGTTTCGCTTGCATCAGCTATAAGCGTAGCTTTAAGCGCCTCAGCTTCGGCATTTAGTTGCTCCTTCGTGGGCGCTGGCGGGTCTACAAGAACAGGCTGTTCGTAATCATTTACAGTGATTACCATACCTTTCTGTTGACCTTCCAACAGATACAGGAACCACTTCTCCGAAATTTCAAGTAAATCATTCGGCCACGTACCCGCTAGTAAATAAGCTTGTTTATCTGATTCATGATAAAAACCAATTTCGCTCGGACTAAAATAAATCCTCATTTCAATATCCTTTAGCAATTAACATAAACCTGCCTTCGGCGTTATGACCATATAATGTGCATCCAGTACGCGAATAAGACGGAACATAAATTGCCGAATCATCGCCAGATCCATGCCCTGCGCCATTATATGTAATTACAACCCCTACACATGCATTTGGAAAAGCCGCAGGAAATGTCACATTAACATTTGTTTTGTTTGGTACGTTGATATTGCTCATAACAACCTCCATAACACCTGTTGAAGCATCTTTATGCGTCATGGCATTGGCTGATTTGGTTGCGGTATTTTTGAGGTTGTACCGTGCATCGCTTTCTGCTTTCGTGTAAGCCTGACCCGCAGGGGTATAACTCCCTTTCGGCTGAAAACGCCCGTCACTCTCGGCTTTGGTGTACGCGCCTGTTTTTGGCATGTACCCCGCATCTGATTGTGTTTTGGTGTAATAACGGTTATCAAAATTGGCATAACTTCCCGGATTCACCTGGCCCGGCGCGTTAAAGTTGCCGTTAGTGTCCCATTTAAAATTAACCTCTGATCCGCCACTGCCTTTCATGTGCAGATGCCAGGAAAGCTCATCGCCAGCAACAAGAGACCCCATGGAGAAAGCCCAGGCGTTTTTATTCACGATAATCGCCTGCTGTTTAATAACCGGATGATACTCACTCGGGTTGGTAGTCGAATACGCGTTAAAAAATGGTGCTTTCGATTTGTACTGTTCAGCCCAGGCGTACGGACCGGAATAACCTGCCACCATTCCTTTGCCTGCGGTAATTTCTTCGCTTGCAGTAATTGTGTTGTAAACCGATAGCGGCGTTCCTGACTGAAGTGCGCCCGTGGTGAGATTCACATACAGCGGGCGAAGTGAGTTGTAATTACCCAGCGAATCGCCAGAGTTGGTTAACATCAGATACAGCGTTGTGCCATCATTTCGCCAGAATGCACCAAAGTTACCGTAGGCGATACGCAGGCCATTCGCAGCCCTGGAAACAATTTCACCATGAGCGGAAATTGCCCCCCGGACTTCTGCTGCACCATTTAAATTGAACGATATGGAACCATTTACATTACGTTGTGAATAAAAATGGTATCCCGTCGCATCTTTAAATTCTAATACAGTTGGTCGGTCAACATTCCCCCAAAGATTAATAATCCCATCCTGGGTTGAGGTATTTGAAGAACTGATTTCAAGCTTGCGAGTATTACCTGCACGCACATAACCATTCGCAACCACATTGCCCGTAACGGTCCCACCCGTAACAGGCAGCGCTCCAACCTCCGTCGCGGTTGGTTTTTTGGCTGTAGTATAAAACTCACACCATTCTGTCCACGTGTTATCTGCCGGGTTAAAAGATCGAAGGAAAACACGACGAGAACTGAAAGTACGATATTCCTGTACACAGGCCTCCGCTCCATTTGCACTTGTCTGGCGAACATCCAGTTCGCCGGCTTCAGCAATGGGGTAATGTCTGGCAGTAGTGGCATTGGCAGTTAATGCCTGATTAAACCGCCCGTACTGCGTACCTCTGACTGTATTCAAATCTACTGCACCAAGCGCAGATCGATATGGAACGGCACCGACTTCAGTCGCAGTGGGTTTCTGAAACTCTGTGTAAATTTTTCCCCAGTCACCAAAAACGCCTTGTGGCGTTGAGCCTGCCAGCCCGATTAACGGCGCCTGGCCGCCTTGTTTTGCAATAAGGTGCACCTGAGAGCCTGAGTCAAAGCCAAAGCTAATCAGGGCAGCATTTCCATATGTCGGCTCCGACTGCACGCCGTAGAAGCCATTCCGCAGAGGTTTTCGGGCATCAGCAGCAGAAAGCAGAATGTCCGAACCATATCCCCCTAATCCCATCCAGCCTACAACCGGCACGCGGCCAGCAGTTGCATCTGTTTTTGATGTGACAACGTCTTCAGATGCGGACGTTCCCAGCGCGTCCTTGATCTCCTTAGCGGCTTCACTGACAGCTTTCGGTGTCGCAGCCAGCGTCTCTGACGAACTGTCGGTTTCGCTACTGAGCTGCACAAGTCCTTTACGTGAGGTTGTCGCATCATAAACGCCTATGGCTTCGCGAGACCCTTTTTGTGCAGACTCTCCTCTCGCCGCTATTTCAGATAGGTTTTTATCAATGCGCAGGAACAGACCATCTCCGGTCGCTACTTTGAGCTCTACGTTTGCCGCATCAGATACTGCAAGACGGAATTGCAGATTAACGCTGACACCGTTTTCAGGCTTTTCAATGGCGGCACAGTTCGCAACAGAATACAGTTCGCCAGCATCTGTCAGCAGACCAACTTCCCTGACTACGAATCCACCAACGGCAACCGGTAGGACCAGCTGAGCAATAAACTGGTTCGCCTGATCCGGAGAAACCTGTAGTGCAGAAATTGCGCTGCGATATACCTCACGCACCAGCTTCGTCTGCGCAGGATCCGGTTTAACGGCCTGCCCGTTCCCGTCCCCCACAACAAAATCTTTAATGATGACGGGCTTCCCGGTTGCAGAGGATTGCGTCTCCAGCTCCTTGCCCCGGTTTGTCAGAATGCTGTAATACTTCTCAGCCATGGTTATTCTCCGGCCTCAATAACAACGTCAATCCAGGCGGTAACAGCACCGCCGGCATAATAAGTTCCCTTCGCACCCAGATCGGCGATCACATCGATAGTGGTCAACAGGCTGCGGAGGTTTTTGGCTTTATCGACCTGGCGCCGTATGCGCTGGTAAAGTGCTTCGTCAACAGCCTGTAAGCTGTAAACCTCCACGCGGAAGGTGTAGGGATCCTTGCGCGGTGTATCCTCCCACCACTCAATCACGGTGGTCGGCAGGCTGACGGCGCTCAGCGACCGCCTGACCGCCCCGGCGGTGCCCCGGTGCTGATGGACATAAGCGGCATCCCTGATCACCTGCCTTTTTTCTTCCTCAGTCCAGGCCTCCTCCCATGAATCCACCGCGAATTCCCAGGCCAGCCATGGCAGCAAATGTGCGGGACAGGTATCAGGATTTTTCACCTTACGTACCATGTCAGTATCCAGCGCCGCGATCAGCTCTGTGCTTGCCTGCTCCTGCGCCCGTTCCGGGTGAACGGCTGAAGGTGGAAGCAGAGATCGAAATTTATCCACTCACTCCTCCTTTACGGGTCACGTTTATCGCGCTGCACCATGGGGCCTGTCCTGCTGCCGCTTCCAGATCAGCCGTCGGGCTGAGTAACTTAACTCTTGATACGCCGGGCTGCTGAAGCGCTGAGTAAATCGCGGAAAGCGGTACGATGGCATTAATACGATGGGAAAGCTGTGTATAGCTCGTCAGCGTACTGATCGCGTTTTCCAGCACCGTCTGTGCATCCGGACCGTCTGGTATTTCAAGTTCAGCCTTAACGGTATAGCTGGCGATACTGGCACTCTTCACACTGACAAAATCGGTGAGCGGCCTGACTTCATCCGCGCTCAGTGTGTTCATGACGGTTTCAATAAGAATGGGCCCTGCCTGACCGTTCCCTGTGCGCGAGAGCACGTACACATCCACCTCGCCGGGCCGGTTATGGGTTTCAGGCCCGTAGGCGTCCGCATCCAGCACATCGTTATCCGCAGATTTGGCATGAAAGCGATAAGCGTTACGCGCGCCGGCCGTATTCAGCTGCGCCCACGAAAGCTGTATACGTTCCCGGAAAGCGTCGTCGTCTTCATAAACAGGGTCGACAGGGGGAACCGCATCCGGATCGCCGGGATTAATCACCAGACGGGAAACGTTAAAGGCCGCGCCCAGCTGGTCGAGATCGGCCCCTCTGGCACTGGCAAGGAAAACTGCGCGTACTGCGTCGTTAACCCGCTGGAACGCCAGGGTGAGCTGGTAGGCGCTGATTTCACCCTGTTTATACGCCGGGTCAGATTCCACCAGCGCATCAAATTCCGGATCCAGTTCTCGCAGGCGCGCCAGCCAGCGGGTAAAAATGTCAGCGGCATCCGGTACCACGATGGCATCCGGCACCGCCAGGGCGGACAGGTTAATTACGTCATAGCTGCTTGCCATAAATCGGTATGCCTCCGGTGCTGACAGGAAGATTGTTCTCTTTGTTAATCCCTTCGATATCCACCACACACCCCGTTTCGTCAGCAGGGAAACAAACGACAACGCGCGTGACCTTAAGCCGGGGTTCCCAGCGTGCCAGCGCCGAGGCGGTCGCGGCGATAATGCGAAGCCTGGTCAGGTCATCACGAGGGTTATCAACCAGCGAAAACAGGTCACTGCCATAATCACGGATCAGTACACGGCTGCCGACGGGCGTGGAGAGAATATCGCTGACGGACTGGCGCAGATGATCGCTACCGGACAGGCGTTTCCCGGTCCGGCTGTTTACACCGTTCATAGTATTTTCCGTATCTGTTTGACGGATGGCTGAGAGTTATCCGAAGTAATCCGGGCCGGTCTTATCCTTGCTGCCGGATTTTTTTGAGGATTTCGCAGGCTTGCGAATATCAACCACCAGGTTGTATGTGAAACTGAAACCCGCAGGTGTCAGGGAAAACACCAGCGACTCAACCACCCAGGCGCGATCTTCCCGTTCGCCAAAGCCGGACGTGGATACGCCAGACTCTGCCGTGAGAGGAACGTGTCTGGGTCGGCAGGGCCCCGTTACTGTCATTTTTTGTTCATTGCGGCGGGCCTGCGTTTTTTTCGCTTTGGCCTGCTGATCGGCAGTAGCTTTTACAGGCTGGGTATACGGGTTAGCCATTGAGGGACCATCATGATCAACCGTAGTGGTTTTGGTCTTCCCGTCAGCCTCATCATAATAACGTACGCCGATTTTGCCTGAAGACTTACCACTGCTGGCGGTGGCCTTCCCTGTCGAACTGCCCCGCTCTCCTTCGCTGTAAGACCAGTTTGACACCTCTTCTGGTGTGATAATCAGAGCTGCGGTCTGTTCGCCGGACGCATTTGCCGTGGCTCCCTGACGCAGAAAGAGCCAGTATCCGCCCGACGGTTTACTGACAGCATTCCATGTTCGGGCCAGGCGCGTCAGCAGATTGGCGTCCGATTCTGCCACCTGGTCAACGTGATCGATATGGATGTCGGCCAGCTCTGCGGCCACTTTTGGTACCAGTCCGTTTTCTTTCGCTACCGTTTTAACCAAATCCGCCAGTCGCAGGTTATCCCAGCTGCGTGTTTTCTGGCTGATCACATCACCCGGTTGTTTTTGCGCGTTCATTGGCGCAGCGGTGGCATAAATCTCAATACGACGTGGCGGGCCGCTGCTGGCCACGCCGGAAACCACGAACCAGCCCTTATCCACCAGATGATCATTAAAACCCAGCGCCACACGAAGACGAGCGCCTTTTGTCGGAAGGGGGAGCGTTTCCGAGAGCAGGGTGATTTTCAGCTCATCTGCTTTTGCCGTAGCACCGCCGTAATCAGTCAGCGTCAGCTCTGCCAGGCATTGTTGCAGCGCACGGGTAATATCTTTTCCTTCAGCGCTGACGCTGAAAGCGGGAGCATATTCCGGTTTAACAATCTGATCTGCCATTTTTAATCCCACAGGCTGTAAGCAGAAGCCTGAACCGGCGGAGCCAGATCCGGTAAAGTGATAAACAGACCTGAAGGATAAACGGCCCCACGGTCAGCCAGTCCAGGATTCGCTTCAAGAACCTGCGTCACAATATAAGAAAGGTTCTCTGTGCCGTAATGCGTCGCGCAGATCGCATCCAGCACATCACCGTCACGGGTTTGATATGTCATCGGCATAATGTTTCAGCGTCATCGTCCAGTTTTTGTTTCGGTGGCCGCCGCCCGGCAGGAATCGGCTGGTCGTATCTGAGAAGTCGATTACCACCCACCAGCCCAGGACATCTCCTTCACCGCTGACCAGCTGCTGAGGCTGATTCTGGTCTGCCAGGTCGAAGAGATCGTTAACAGCATCCACCCCCTTGCGAAAGAAAGCATGCGATTCCCCTTCAAGCCGGACGGTTCGCCCGGGCTTGCCGGTATACTGCAATAAATCCTGCTTCCCGATCCGCTCCTGTTCGCTCCATCGCCAGCTGGCCTCGCGGGTCAGCTGGTTGTATGCCGTGGTGTCGATCGAAAAGGCAAAATCGCCCAGCATCATCATCACCCGGGCGGCCTGAGCCCCCCGAACAGCGCTGGACTGAAACTGCCCGTAGTCTTCAAAGACAGGAATAATTTCACTCACCAGATTTGTCCTCCGTCCAGCATGCTGCTGTCACCGTTAAATACCGGACTGGTTTTAGTCACCGCGACAACTTCATCCCCGATCGCCTTTTCATCCTGACCAGGTGCGCCATGTATCTCATAATGAAATTCGAAACGACGGTTGTCGGTCAGTTGTCGGGGAGGTGGCGCTTTGTCCGCAAAATCCAGCTTCTGAAGTAAAGTTTCCCAGTAACTGCTTTCTACTTCACCTGACAGTTCTGCCGGTCTGTCTGAAACAGGATCAGGAGACTGTCGGGAGTTAATCTCAGGCGGTAAGTGCTGGACGTCTGCGCTTTTATCCCTGTAACGTTCGTTACCCCTGAATAAACCCTGCGCTTTGTCAGTCCCCGGTAACGAATCGACATCAACATTCACATCCGGGATACGCTGTGCCGGGTATTTTGAATTCCCATCAGATCTTTCCTCTGCTGCTGTCCAGTTAAGGGAAGGATAAACGTCGACATTGACCACCGGCTTATCCGCGGAGATGTTGTCTGCGGATCCCTTCGGTTTTTCCGCTGCGGGCCAGACGCTACTTTTTTCAAACGAGGGAAAGGAAGGCAGTCTGTAATTATTCCAGGCGCCGGCAGTGCTGTCGGATGTTTCATGTCCCGGTTGCACAGACGTCTCCTGGTTCTGGTTCAGTGCTGAATCCCAGGAGAACGGCGCGCCGTTGCTTTCCGGCGCCACGTATTTATCGAGCGTACTGTTAAAGGTGTCATCGTCGTCGCGAAAAAATCCCCGGGTGTCCCGGTACGATTTTTTCACATCATCAGGCAGGTCCGGCTTTTCCTTCAGTTGCTGCTCAAACCATTCGCCCTGACCGTTGCGCTGCGCCGTCATGCGCGCAATATCAACCGAGCCGGTCATCGCCAGCGATTTGAGTACGTCCCGCTGATCGCTTCTCTCATCCGGTAAAAGCCAGGACAATTTTTTCGCCAGCGCGTAGGCCACTTTTCCGACGAACACAATGCCCTGGCCGAACGTCAGCACGCCGGGGTAAAGATCATTACGCAGGAAACTGACAATGCGTTTGATCCCGCCCCCCTTAAACCACTCCGCCATATCATCCGTCAGCCGGCGGATATCCGGTGCCAGCTCGTTTCCCAGCTGCCCTGAGATTTCCGCTACAGCAGAGGAGAAGACCGTGCGCAGGCTGGTGATGGCGCGGTTGCCCTCCATCGCCCCTTCAGCCCCCTCTTTCGTGACGAGGTTATAGCGCCGCTGCTCGTCCATCAGGTCACGGTAGCTTTTGCCGGACTGCTTCAGCAGCATCAGCAGTTTGCTGGCCTCGCCGCCAAACAGCGAATCCAGTGCAAACGACGCTTTCGACTCGTCCTGCATGCTGAGCGCACGCTCGACGATTTTTTCGAACTGCGCCATATCGCTGAGGCCGGCAAAATCCCCCGCCTTAAATCCCAGCGTTTCAAACGCATCCTGAAGGGAACCCTGCTTGCCGTTCTGCTTGTACTCTCCTGCCTTGTGAAGATACTCCTCGAACAGGTCGCCGATGTTCTCCCCGTTCATGTCGTACTGCTTCGCGAGCGTGTCCCAGGCATCAAACGTCGGGATATCGACGCCATAGCTTTTCGCCACGCCGGCCCGTCGGGCCGTTTCTGCATTGGTGGCCGCCGGTGCAATCAGGGTGCCCAGGGCGGAAGCCACCACGCCACCGCCGCCAATCGCCAGCCCGGGAGCCACCATCCCGCCCAGCTGTCCGGCCATACCGAGCCCACGGCGAAACAGCCCTTTCCCTGCCCCCTTGAAGGCGGCCAGCCGTTGCGTCTTCTGCATCTGCTGATTCAGCTTCTGCTGTTCGGCCTCCGTCTTGCGGATTTCACGGGAGACGTCGCTGTAACGCCGTTTAAGATCGCCAAGATTTTGCCCGGCCAGCTTCGCTCGCTTAATCTCAGCCGCCAGCCTGGCCTGGTCTTTCGTCAGTTTTTCTGACTGCTTTCCGACGTCCTTCAGGCTTTTTTGCAGGCTGTTCGCTGAACGGCTCCAGGAGCTGTCGATACTGCCGCCAAAGGTAATGACGGCCTTAAGGTTCTGGCTTAATCCGGCCACGATTTACCGCCTCCACTTCGTCGGTGAGAAAATCCGAAAACACACTGAACGGCATATCCAGGTATTCCGTCATGGGAAAATGCAGGCGCCGTCCCAGAAAACGTATCGCCCGCATCAGCCCTCTTTCGGTCGCTTCTCGGGCGGGAGCATAAAAACATTAAACGCGTCCAGCAGCTGGGCATAATCTGCCGCAGTCAGTTGCCAGATATCCTGTTCGCTGAGGTTGCACAGCAGCGCAATCATGCGCGCCTCTTTTTCTTCTTCACTGCCGCGGTCTTTGGAAAAGGCAATGCGGTCACGGACCAGCGGCTCGCGCAGCGTCACCTGTTCGAGCAGGCCACCGTTCTCAAAGGAAACAGGGGAATACAGTTTGATAACGCGTGTTTCACCAGGAAAAGACATGTTGATCTCCATAAAAAAACGGCCCGCAGGCCGTTGTAAGATTGTTTGAAGTTAAAGCCGTACTTTTGCCGCCAGACCGGACAGAACATCCACGCCATTCACCCGGCGCGAGAAGCGCTCAGTATCAATCTCAAAGAGCTCGCGACCGTCTTTGGTCTGACGGTAATAGCTCACGGCGATTTCCACCGTGACGGCATTTTCGGACAGGCTGTCCTTGCCACGCGCGTCGGGAGTGACGGTCTGCACAAAGCCTTCGATCTCCTCGATAGTACCCAGCGCGGTACCGTTAGCCAGATAGCCCTGATAGGCCGTAAAGCGCGGACGGCTGCCGCTGACAAAACCGAAAGCGGTCAGCATATCCACGTCCACACCGTAAAACTTCAGCTGACAGGTGAGAGCTTCCATGCCGTCATCAACGGGGGACGGCGCATCCTGTGCGCCGGTACGCAAATCCGTTTTGACAATGGACAATGCCGGCGGAGTAAATTCATGCGCCCCCTGTATGCGGATCCCCTGTCGGAAGAAGGTCCAGACGCGTAATGTGTTTTTTTCGCTCATGCTGCCAGCATCTCCTCAAGCGCATAGTTGTTATTCACCCGGACGCGCAGGCTGATAAGCTCAGTCGGCGATTTCGGACCAAAGTCATAGTTGATGTACAGCACGCCCGCCGCCATGCTCTCAGCGGTGTTAAGTTCTTCATCCAGCCAGGCGCGACCACCGAAAATAGCGCCGAGCCCGACCAGCTGGCGCATATAGGCGTTGATGGTGCCGATAATGTCGTCGGCATTCTCCCGGTCCAGCGGACGGTCAACGTATTCCAGCATCGTTTCCTGAATACTGTCCTCGATGACGTCTGCGGTTCGGCGAACCGATTCGAAGCGCCACTGTGGATCGGTACCGCACAGACGGTTGCCCCAGTGCTTAAACCCTGCCCGGCGGATGATGGTAGAGACGTTCTGCATGTTGAGCAGGTTTGCGTCGCAGTTTTCATCGCCGAGTATAAGCTCGTCGATCTGTTCCACTCCGAGGATGTTATTGATGTCCTGGTTGGATTTACTCCACCACCAGCCCTTCTCAAAGTCGATTCGGGCACGCAACCCCGCCGCAAACGCAGAGTAAGGACGATAGACCAGCTGGCCGTCGGCATTGCTGACCTGTACGCGCGGGCGCAGCAGCTCGGTGCGGGTACCATAAGACTGTCGGCGCTGGACCACTTCTTGCAGCTTAGCCCCAGTGGCACAATCAACATACGCCACCGCCCGCAGCTTGCCGGCGACGGTTTCCAGAGCCTTGCCCACGGCATCATCCTCACTGAATCCCGGCGCGATGACGATACGGGGCTGGTACGTTGTCACGGAGCGAGCAGATGACAGCGCGCCGATCCCGGTCAGTACCGCCGCACGCTGTTTAGCGGTATCGTTAACTTCAGCCACGCGTACCACCACCGTCAGGGCATTTCGCTGATCGTTGATTTCCATCAGGGCCTGCTTCAGCGTGCCTTTTTCACCGAGCCGGGAAAGCATCGAGGTACCGACAATCGCCACAGGAGTATTCAGCGGGAAAGGTTCATCTTCGCCGCCTGCCAGCTGCAACCGGAACGGTGTGACCACGCCACTCCCGCTTCCCGTTGCGGTGACTTCCACATCATCCACCGCGCCCACGGCAGTGGCCACGGCTGAAGGGGTTGCCGTCAGCTTGCCCGTTTCATCGCAGCCAAGCGTGATAGTCAGCGTTAATGCCTCCGCATTCCAGACAGCAGAAGTCTCAATCGCCGCGGGATTTTCTTCATTGGGGATGCCGGCTACAGCCTCAACCACCACCACGTTTCCTGACCTGCCAGCAACTGTCGCGGCAAAATCCACAACATTATCCAGAATCGGGGTTCCTGTGCTGGCACTCGCCGGCGTTCCGGCAGAGGCATCAGGCGCAGTACCCACCAAGCCGATAATGGCCGTCTGGATCGTCGTGACCGCGACCGTACCGGATGTCAGTTCGATCGTTTCCACACCATGTAAATTCGCCATTTATTTTCTCCAGGCATAAAAAAACCTGCCGCGGCAGGTCACATTTTTTGATTGGGGGGATTCGTGGTTCCGCCGCCATCACCATTTTCTTTATGGTCATGGCCGTTGTAGGTTTCGCGGATCCCGCTCATTTTCCCGGTACCGTCCGAAATTTCCTGAGTTGCACCGATGTTTCCCTTCACATTCGTGTCGGAATTGATATGCGTAACGCCCTGAACTGTGAGGGTGTCGGTGATTTCCACCGGACCATCGAGCGTTCCCTTTCCGATAATTTTGTAGGTCCCGCCCTCCGCCAGCGTGATGGTCAGGGCATGCGCGGCGCGGTCATACCGGATCTCGGTACCGTCACCGTAGCGGGTGATATGTTCGCTGTCGCTGCCCTCCGGTACCGGCAGACCGCCGGTATTCCAGCCGGGAAACACCCGGCCATTATTCAGCTCACCCGCCTCCGACAGCACCGTGACCGCATCCCCGACCGCATACGGATTGGAGTCAGCCCGGTTTGCCCCGGAAAAGCCCTGGCAGAGCGGCAGCCAGGTAGTGGTGATGTCGCCCAGATCCACCCGGCACTTCGGGATACCGTCATGCTTAACGGAATGAATAACCCCGCGCCGCACAATATTCGCCAGGCGGCGCTGTAAATCGCCCTCGATATCACTCATCGGGTTTCGCCTCGTAAATCAGCTGATAATCGTCCACATGTGCCTGGCCGATATCCGGTGCCTTGCCCAGCCAGGCCGCTTTCAGCGGGGCATTCAGCTGTGCAAACGGATCCACACCAAAGGCGGCTGACTGTGTGAAGGAGATCCGCCAGACCAGGTAATCATCCATGCGCGGATCAAACTCATCGCGTGACGCATCGATAAAGACGGCTGGCTCAAGACTGGTCAGGCCGAACTGCTGGCCGTCAATCCACTGCGTGATATCCGCCGCCGCCGTGCGCAGGAAAATTTCGGGTCGGCTGACGCCAGCGCCTGCCGCGTCCACCACAACGAACAAATCGCAGGACAGATTCACATTAAGCTGCCCCTCGTTGCCGCCGCCCTGCACCCAGCTGTTAATGGAGAAATAGACCGCCGGGGTGGTCAGCCCTGTAAAACGGGGGACATTTTTTTCCGGGTAGGCATCGGCGTCACGCACCCACGCAATTTTTTTCAGCGCGCCAGTGACAGCATCGTGATACTGCCCCAGCAGTAATGGCTCCGCCATAGTCAACCTCAGACAGAAATACGGGCTTTCACACGCCCGCGCAGATCGGTTTCAAAGTGATGCATAAAAATCTCCATCGCCTCCGCAAAGGCGTTATCTTCGATGTAGTTCAGCATCGGCTCATAAATATCGACTTCCGCTTCGCGGGTACGACGGGTATCCGGATCGCGAATAACCACCGTCCGGCGGTTTTCACGGCGGGAGCGCGCCACTTCCCCGTTTTCAAATGTGCGCGGGGATAGCAGGCTGCCCTTTGGGGTGAATCCGGCGTTTTCTGCCTGGCGCCGCGCCTTTATATACCGCCCGGTGGATTTATCCCGCCGGGTATGGTGAGGCCTGACCCGCCCGTTAATCCTGCCTTTCAGGTCTTTTACCTTGATGGCATTGAGACCAAACCAGAGACGAAAATTATCCAGCTGTGACTGAGAAGCGCGATCAAGACGAAAGGAAAGCAGACGCCGGCGCACCAGATCCAGGCTGCGCGGCGCCAGCCCATCTTTCAGGTCAGCCATCGCTTTTTTACGCAAGGTGGCGGCGGTACGTTTCAGCGCACGGGAATACGCTGCCCGAAACTGTTTATGGGTGGCACCGATGTGCTCCGCTATCCGCCAGATGGCATCCACATCGATATCGACGGGCAAATCCCGCCGCAGTCTGGACTCACGCGCCATATCAGCTCCACTTATTGATGTCCGGCTGCACCTTACCCGGTGCGCCATACGCCAGCGTGACGCGGGTGCGGCCTTCTTCATCAGCGCCAATGTGCGTCACACGATAAGCCGTGCCGTTGATCTCCACACCGTGGTGCTTCTCAAGCCCCACGATATCAGCGGTCATCGCGCTGAAGGCCGGAGAGCGATCCTGAATTTGCCCCCCGCCGGGCACGTCAACCGGGACATCAGGTGTCTCGAAAATCACAGTAACAGGACGCAACTCCGCGCCGACAGACAGGACAGCAGGCACCTCTTCGGCAAATGCCCGGGATATCCGGGCATCCGCTTTTAACAGGCGTTGCCGAAAGCGGTTCATCAGTAACCAAGCCGGACCGGAACAGAATCCGCATCCGCCGCCGCCTCAGCCCAGGCCGTGCCCGCCAGAGGATTCGGAGCCGCCGCCTCACCCGCTTCCGCAGTCAGTTTACCGTCTGCCAGATAGAGCTTCTGGCCGACAGTAACCGCTTCCGCTGCCTTTGGCAGGACGAACACCCCCGTGGTATGCAGTACCCCCCACAACCCTGCCGGAATGTCGTCGTGAGCAACGCCCACCAGCGCACCTGAAAGCACGGCGTCACCCGAATGAATATCGGTCGCACCGGTATTCTGAAAATCAAGGGTTTTGCCATCCTGCTGATAATTTTTCGCCATTTTTCTCTCCAGACAAAAAAGGAGCAGCACGCGCCGCCCCGTAATAAAAAACCGTCAGATGACGGTCGTTATTTTTTGGTGACTTTAACCATGCCGCGCCAGTCAAGCGGTGCCACCCCGGCATCGATGCGTACCTTGAACGCGGCACCGTCAACGGTGAAGCCCTGCTGCTGCTCAAGGTATGGCGTATCAATACCGTCCAGATACGCCACCTCAATGGTGTCGCGTCCCTGTGCGGCGGTCAGGTAGTAATCCGTCGGGCTGCTGTCATCGAGGCGAGCTTCAGAGGACACCGTCACAAAGTTCTGGATCGGGTTAACGATACCGCTGTTCGCGTCCGCGCCCGGTACGCTTGCAGATTTGATCAGCTGGTTAGCGCGGGACTCGATGGCCACTGGCGTCAGCATGTAGGCCGGGCGAATATTCAGACGGCGGTCGCCTGATTTTTGCAGCAGCATCGCCTTACGCGCCGTATCCAGGCCTTCGATACTCAGATCGGCGGAGACCAGGTTGCCATGATCGGCGTGGAACAGCGGCTTGCCGTCGGACATTTTTGGGTTGCTGGTCAGAACTGCCCACACCAGATCGCCCACGGTGGCACGCGCGGCAAGGCCCATTGCCTGCGGGATACGGGTCAGCATGTCCAGGTCATCATTGATGATGGTCTGGCGGTCAATGCTGAAAAGTTCGCCGTAGGTCGCAAGCGCAATCGGCTCGCCGCGATCTTTGATGGTGACATATTTATATTCCGCCCCGGCACGGACCTTGCGAAGCGATGCAAGTGATTCCAGACCGACGCGGTGCGCGGTTTTGAAATCAGTCAGGGTGCCTTTACGGGTCCACTGTTCGAATGATTCAGTGGCCTCGTCCCAGCCCATCAGTGCCGCCTTGTGCGCCACATCCATCAGGATATTGCCGAAATCGCTGCTGCTGTGGGTAAACGCAAGGCCGACCATCGCCTGTGCTGTCCCTGCACCTGAAATACCGATCCCGCGATCCACAAGGGAAGCTCGCGCCAGTTCACGCAGGGTATAACCGTTGTAGGCGTTATCTTTTTCAGCCTGCGCATAGCCCGCGCGACTCATTACCGCAGCACGGATGGAGTCACCGACCAGATTGCCGTTTCCGGCATAAAGATGAATAGCACCCGGACCGGCACTCGGCGTAGTTCCTGCCGCCAGCGCCTGGAGGAGTCTGTCTCGGGCTTTTTCCGCCGTGCAGGAGAAGTCGGCCAGACATTCCGCCTTCAGTGTTGCGAAGGTCGGGAACGCCTCAAAAACAGCGGAAACCGTGTTCACGCGTTCAGCGTTTGCCGTCTGCATCTGCTGTTGCAGCTGCTGGGCCAGCGCAGTGATATCGATATTAGTCATCTGCTGCGCGGGCTGTTGTGGCGCTGGCGGGTTCAGGTTCGCCTGTACCGGCGCGGGCTGCTGTACCGGAGCAGGCTGCTGTGGCTGATTCACCGGAGCTTCGGCGCGCGGCGCAAAAAGAGATTTAATCTGTTCTGGCATGTTCTGGTAATCCTTCAGTTTATTTTCATTCACACAGGCCGCAGCCTGTAGTTCAGGTTCAAGCGTGTCAGCGAAACCTTTCTCCACTGCCTCGGCCCCGTTAAGCCAGGTCTCCGCTTTCAGCATCGCTTCCAGTTCCTCCTGCCCCAGTCCGGTTTTATTCATATAGGCGCTGAGCATCAGGGCTTCGTTACGATCAAGCCACGCGGCATAATCGCGCATGTCATCAGAATCCCCGGCGATCCCGCCCCACGGTTTGTGGACCATGATCCAGGCGTTTTCCGGCATGTGCACCGTGGCGCCGGGCAGGCAGACAATCATCGAGGCCATGCTGGCCGCCACCCCATCTACCCAGATATCCACTTTCGCTTTCAGCCGCGACAGGGTGTTGTAAATGGCAAATCCCTGCATGACATCGCCGCCGGGGCTGTGGATATGCAAATCCACCGCGCTGGCGTCAAACACCCCGGCTTCTTTACAGTCTGCGACGAACTGCTGGGCTGTGATGCCCCAGCCGCCGATCACGTCATAGAGGAAGATTTCGACGCGCCCGGCAGACAGCGCGCGGATTTCGTACCAGCACTGACCGTTTGCCGCATCGACACCCGCCAGGCTGGCACGGGGGCTAATCATCATCGTCCGGCTCGCGCCGATCGTCTTTTGGTTTTGCCGTTGCATCTGGCATCGCTCCTTTGTCGTTGGCGGCGTCGGAATCAAACACCAGCCCGTGTTGACGGTTAAATTCGGTTTCACGCAGTCGCTGGCGTTTAACCTCCTGCGGGTTTTTACCCCGCGCCCGTGCCCATTCCGCTTCGGTACCAGCACCGCCACGAACAATGGCTTTCCAGGCATTAGCCTCTTTCCCCGGATCAATCCACGGCATCACCGGGCCGAGATAAAGCGCGTTATAGAGAGAATTTGGATCCACATCCGGCGGCACTTCAACGCCACTCAGCAACGCCATCGCCAGCCATGCGCGGTAAACGGGCCGGCTGTGCTGGCCGACAAACCACTGTTGCAGGACGTTGTACCCTTCGAAGCTCTCCACCAGCTCCTGACGCTGGGAGCTGTAGGTGCCGTTATAGTCCCGGGCAATGCTGGAATAGCTGCCGCGCGTGCCTGCGGCCACGGCCCGCATCTGTCCGTTTCGGAATTCATAGAGGTGAACATTCGGGCGATTTGATTCCACCATGCCCAGGTCTTCACCCGGGCGCAGATCGTCGTAAATCATGCCGGGGGCGATATCGTAATGACGCTGGCCGCCGGGAGGTGAAAACTCCCCGTCGTCACCAAGAGACTGCGCATCACCGCGCTTGATATAGAACCCCAGCGCGGCGGCAATACGGGCGGCGACGCGTTCACTCTCTTCATAATCCTTGATGTCAGAAAGACGGGTAATGACTCCGTGGATCAGGCTGATACCGCGCAACTGGTGCAGACGCTTGCGCTGCGCAAGGTGAAGCATGTTTTCAGCTGAGACGGTTTTAAGTTCAGCGCTGAATCGCGTCATATTGGCCGGATGGTACTTGTAAACGCGGTAGCCGACGGGACGTCCCCAGTCGTTCACAATGATGCCCTGGCGAACCTGCTGGCCGGCGGTGCTGTTAAGGTTGAACGGAACAAAATCCGCCTCCAGCATTTCCAGCGAGAACGGTACGGAGGTGGAATGTTGCAGACCCGGCACATTCCCCCTGACCAGTTGAGTGAACACTTCCCCGTCACGCAGTGCTGAACGCAGCAGCAGGCGTTCGGCTTCCGGGCGGGTGAACATGCCAGTCACCTCAGGACGCACGGACCATTCAGCCCAGAGCGCCGAAAGTTTCCCGGCGAAATCGGAATGAAGATTCCCCTCCAGATCGAGAGGCTGAGGCTCAACATGGATCCCGTGGGCACCAATCACCCGGTCTTCCATTTTGTCGAACAGGCCGATCACCAGATCATGGTTTTCATCAAGCCACCGGGCCTGTTCCCGCAGGGACTGACCTGCTGCAAACACAGAGGTGTCCGCCGACTGGCTTTGCTTTTTCGCCTTGTGCAGCCGTGACGGATTTGCCGCTTCATACGCATTAAGCCGGAGACGATCCCGCTCGCGTGCCGCGGCCCACCCGGGGGAAATTGCCCTCAGTGTTCTTTCAAGAATGCCCATAGAACGCCTTACAGAAAGTTAGCGAGTTTGTACGAACCACCACGGCTGTTGACCGCGCGCCAGCGACGCTCCCAGTATTCGAGCTCATCGCGCAGCGCCTTCGGATCGTGGTTGGTAATGGCGCGACCGTTTACGCCGGTGAAAGAGATACTCTTGCCGTCCAGCGAGTCCTGGTAGGCCTGGCGTACCATCACCAGCGTTCTCCAGATGTCGTCTTTTTTCACAGCCAGCCTCCTCCCCTACCGGAAGATCCCAGCCAGCTGCCGGAAAGCGTGTTTTCTTTCTCAGGCTCAGCCCTGACTTGTGGCTGAACGGTTTTGTTTTTTTTCACGGTTATCTCCCTGGGGCGTTCCCCTTCATGAATATTTGGGTTGAGATCCTGCGGCTCAGCCCATGCAGGAGGTTTTTCCCAGTCGCGAATTTTTTCGTAGCCGCGCAGAACCGCGACGGCGTGGGCATAGCAGAACAGGTCAAAGGCTTCGTTGGCGCCCTTGCCTGGCTTACGCCATTTGCCATCCACGCCGCGCTCTTCGTAGGTCAGTTCCTCGTAGAACCACTCCCCCAGCCAGTCGGGAAAATGGATATAGCCTGCTCCGGGAGTCTCACGATCAAGGTTATTGCTGAGCTGATCCTTGAGCAGGTCGGTTTGCAGCAGATACACCGGCACCTCGCCACGCGCATCAGCGCGACGGTCACTGCGTTCGGTATTATTCGGGTGAGTTTTGGTAATAATTTTCTGGCGTTTTGTGCTGTCGCCCTTGATCAGATAGACACGCTTACCCAGACCATCCCGGCGACACTGGCGCCAGAATTTATAGGCATTATCTGTTACCCCTTCCTCACCGCCGCTGTCGACGGCCATAGCCAGCACCGGCATACGCCGCGTCGGATCGGACTGAAGTACGTAAGTTTTTTCCAGCACATCGGAGACCAGCAGCTGCCAGTCCTCCGGATACGCGCCGGGGTGGACTGGCTCCGCCTCGCCATGTTCATTGCAGCGCAGGGACTGGCGTATGTTGTAGCGATCCACCAGCCAGCGTTCACCGTTTTCGCCATAACCAATTATCTGCACGACGAAACGGCGCTTTTTCCCGCCCTGAACGTCGACGGCCGCCAGCAGGAAACGCACCTTCGGCGGAACCAGGCGTTTACCGTAATCCTCCGCACGCTGCATCAGCACATCGGCGCGTCGCTGTTCGCTGGCCGAGCGCGGCAGGTATGGCAGCCCCCAGTCGGTGTTGATAACCGCCTTGAGGGTTTCTTCGCTGCCGGTAGCCTCATACTCCTGCTCAGCAGTCAGCAGTTTGTATACCAGCTGCGCCCAGGTCTGGTACGCAGCTGCGGGCCCCTCCATCCAGAACGACGCTATGCGCGAGCGTCGCGGCTCACCGGAAATCTTGCCGTCCCGGTCAATACTCTGACCTTCACGCAACCAGACACCCACCCCGTTAAGCTCGCGCTTTTTATCTGCGGTGATAATGGCGCTGCAATGCGGACAAAGCAGATGAGCCGACTCACTGGCTTTTACCGGATCAGGTTCATCGCGGTATCCGGTCATCGCCTCCATCGCAGGCTGAAAATATTCACCACAATGCGGGCACGGCCAGTACCAGCGACGGCGATCCCCACGGTTGTACAGCGAAAGCGCGCCTGTCGTTGGTGGTGCTTCATGGGGAGATTTTCGGCGCCATTTGCTGTCGCGAATGTCCCGGCCTGGCGAACACTCCACCAGAGTCATCCCGGCGGACATAAAGGTGGTGGTACGCTTGGACGCCAGGGTAAAACCGTCACCCTCGCCATCGATGTCCTCAGGGAAGCGGTCATAATCGGTGAGCGCTACACATTTGAAATCTGACGAGGACATGATGTTGATGGAAGGCCAGCCAATCTTGAGATAGTTGCCCGCCAGAAAAGTACGATCATGCACGTTGTTGTCGTTTCGCAACGGGCTCAGGCGTTTCGCCACTTCAGGACTGACACGAAACGTTCTCGCCAGACGTTTTTTAGAGTGCTCACGCGCTTTCTCTTCGGTCATCTGAACGACGAGCATATCGGACGGGTCACAGACAATGTTGTATACAACCCAGCCATCCACCAGGCCGATCGTTTTCCCCGTTCGTGCCGGTCCAACAAACACCACCGCATCGTATTCACGCATCGCGAGGCAGTTCATTGGCTCGATCACATAGGGAGCGACAGCAGGGTCCCACGGTACCGAGTTACCGGCTCCCATAGGTACGCGCATAAATTTTTGAACCGCCTCAGCCACAGGCATACGGCGCGGGGCTTTGAGAATGGCGGAAGCGTTACGCCTGACTTCCGCTGCCATGGCCTGTCGCATGATTTACTCCTCTTCTGGCATATCCTCCTGTTCTGGTGAGTCGGCCTGCTCAACTTTGAGGGCTATCTGGTCGCGCAGATCGTCAATAACCTGCTGCACCCTGACAACTGCGGAAGGGGTCATGGCGCAGTCTCTTTCAAGAATGTCGGGTAACGTCTCCAGCACCTGAACCATTGCTTTTGCCATGGAGGAAAATTCTCTGGTGACTTCTGACGCCGGGATCAGCTCCCCTGTTTCCTGCTGAAACTTGAGCCTTTCACGCTCCGACTGAAACCAGGCTTTACGATCAGGGGGAAGCATTTTGTCGACGTCCACCAGCTCCGACGGTGTGGTACTCGTCAGCAACTCCCTGAGGATATCGGTGATGACATAAAGCTTAAGTTTCGGATTGCTGCCCGGGGCCGGCTGAACATTTGCAAGCTTGCTCGCGACCGTCTGGCGGTGCAGATCGGTAATGGCTGCCAGCTGCGTGATATTCAGCCGGAAATTTTTGAGTTCGTTATCCATGATGGTGAACAAAAAATAGTCATTTCGACATCCTGCAAAAGATCAGGACTGAAATATCAAGAGGTTAAACAGATGATGATGAAACCCATAAAATGCAAAAAACTAGCCGTTTCCCGCGTGTCCTCGCCCCCTCGGTGTACAGGATCCCCAGGAGTACCTTTTAGCAATAGGATCAATTCTCATTTAACGATATGCTCAAAAGCATTGAGAACACCTAATGTGGCCAATAGCGCGAGTGTTGCAATCAATAATCGAATCACTCCAAGGAGACAGAAATGGAATCACTCATCGCCAATCTTATTGAAGAGCTATCCAAAGAAGGTGAAACACAGAAGCAGGCTTATCTTCAGATAAGTGCCATGAGAGTTGTTATTTATGCGATGTGTGCTGGGCTGGATGACATAAAACGTCAGGCCATACACAACCAAATCTTTGAGGCATTTGATCATCTGGAATTAACTGACCGCACGTCAACTGAGAGTGAAGAGCTGCGTAATGCAACTTTAAAACTACTGGGAACAGACATTCTGCGGTAACACGCATGCCAAAAGAAAGTAAAGGAATACTCTTGCACTAATTCATTTAAGTGATAAGGTTCCAACCCTGCTGAAAAGCAAGAAGCACACAATAATAACAAAATCAAAATCATGATTTGCCCCGCACCAGGGGCATTTTTTATGGTCGTACGAAACACAAGCCCACCAGCAGGTGAGCTTTGCAACGGCTACGATCCCACCGCATCATGCAGTACTTCCTGACGGGCAATATGCTCGTAACGAGATACCGTCTTCCCGTTCTGGTTCATCACGTAGGCGACCTCGCCAGGTTTCAGGAATACATTTTTGTCCATTCCAGATACCGCGATGCTCTGCTGCCCCGGATTAAACCCTACGCTCAACCCGCAATGAATCTCTTCACCGCCACTGGCGACATTACTTTTACTGTTAACATGCTTCTTCTCCTTCTTCTGGTAATAAAAAAGCCCCGCTTACGCGAGGCTGGAATTGATTTGAGTAATGGCAATCAATCTTCTTTTTTGATCACCACTTCCTGCGGTCGCATCTGCTGGATCGCCCGGACGATACAGTAAGGAATTACCGCCCAGGCAATTCCCATGGCTGCTCCTGCTGCTTGCTGAGGCGCGCTGACAGCGCCGAAAACCCCAACGATACCTTGAACAAAGCCAATAGCCCCGAATACAACACAAATAGCCCAGAGGATCTTCATCAACCTAACTCCTTTTATTAAAGAACCATTAGGATAATTCTGAATACCGTTTAGTAAAGCTTTATTGCATGAATTGCCGGAACTTATCGCACCGTTTATAGCGACAACCATTATCAAGCCCACCAGCAGGTGAGCTTTGTAATGACTATCAGACCTTCACGTCATCCGCTTTCACGGCATAAATGGGTGCGCCAGGATGCTCATCATCTTCAACAGTTGCGATATCATCTTCATCGAACCAGCTTTCCTGAGCACGACCATCTGCGGCTTTGTAGTGAACTAGATACTGATTACAGTGATTGATGCTTTCAGCGCGGGATTTGATATGGCCCATTTCGCCGCTGATCGACAATTCAACAAACTGATTAAGATCGAACTTAAATTTATCCACTTCATTTCCTCTCATTGCTTGGCTGGCAGTTCGCCTGCCACGCTTTGTTATGCGCTAGGATGTCTTTCTTCGTCTGGCGGTCCAGTACATCCCAGTCGTGATCCGTACCGTAGATGGGTTTAACCCAGTCGCAAGTAGTGTCCACTACCTCAACCCTTACGGGTCCAGTTGTCCCGCAGCTCGCGATCAACATCGTCGTCAGACATATGGTTAACAGTCTGCTGTACATTGCTGGCCTCTTTCGTTGCTTCTACCCGGCGTTCGGCTGCTGCGACCGTTGCCGCTGCGTTATCTTCGGTGCGCTGCTGGTCGGCTTTCACTTCAGCTTTGCTGGTGCCGCGAATATGGCCCAGGCCAAAAGCGCCGGCGATAGCGGAAATAACCAATGCGACCAGCCCAATTATCGTTTCGATCCCCACATTCACCTCACACCAGAACGGATTTCGCCAGGTTAAATAGTGCGCGGCGTTTATCCAGCCCGTTTCTGCCCCCATTGATAAGAAGCGTCACGCGTTCCACGTCGCCGGAATGAAGAAGGCAACCGCGGGAGGCATAGAACCATGCAGCAGAGCGCGCGGCGTATTCATCCTGTTCAAGCAGCTCCGGATGGGTAACAAGGTCCAGTTTCAACGCGTGACCACAACTGCGATAGTTACTCAGGCCGGTAACCTGTTTCAGCCCGCGACCGCGGTATTTCCATCCATCACCGGCAGCCTGATTGCCCAGATGTTCTTTTCCCCACTCACCGCCGTATACCAGATTGGCGATCGCTTTCTGGTTTGCCGGTTGCGTTGCTGTTCTGCCAAGAGCTGCTGCCTGCTGTTGCGTGATGCGGTGGCTACCGAACGTCGGTACCAGGTTTTCAACCGCGTAATTCAGGTTCTCCACTAGTCGGGTAAATCTGGTGCTTTCATGCCCCATCTGGGCAATAAACATGGCCTGATCGAGCGGTGCGGTGATGCCGTATTCCTTCATAGCGGCGTCGATATGTGGAAACCAGCGCGCAGCTAACCCGGCGCTGATACCAGCCGCCCTCTGAAATTGTGTTTGGTTCATTAGTGCCTCAGACGATCAACCAGCCGCGCCATATTTCCACGAACCTTCAGGATGGCGGCGAAGATAAGAATGTTTGCGACCACCACCAGCCAGCTGGAATCACGATAAAGGCCGAAGATGAACTGCAAGGGGATCGCGGCGTAAACCAGCACGGTTATATACGCCAGGACAGAAATAAAGGGGCGATGCCGGGCGCCATGTCGCTGGTAAAACATCAGCACGATGACGATGGCCGCACAAATAAACGCATTAAAGACTGCTGACGGGTCAATTACCATTTCCCCCACCCCCACGTAGCCGCGAGAAAAACTTGAACACGTTGTTCAGGTCCTGGTTGTTAAGATAAGTGAGGATTTTTATACACAGGGCAGACAGAATCACTGCACCCAGTGCATCCAGCGGTTTTTCATAGTGCGAAGCTGCATTTAGCAGTGAGCCAATAAGTCCCGCCCCAAGCACCCCAACGATAAACGACGTCAGGAAATATGCTGCCAGTCGGGCGCGGGACAGGTTTGTGGCTGTCGCGACGTAGAACACCGCACCACCAAACGCCCCGAACACCACACCAAAATCTGTATGAGTAAAGACGCCGTACAGGACTGAACCCAGCAGGCCGCCGCCGAGAACAGCGCCGGTGCCGGTTAATGGATCGGACATTAAGCCCCCTCTTATTGCTGTGATCCCTCTCAGGAAATTTGAGGGGAATAAAAAAAGCCCGCTCGCGAGAGCAGGCTAAAGTGATGATTATCACAAGAAGGTAGAAAGGAGATCATCCGAAAGACAGGTAGTGACGTCCGGGTATCGAGGCCGATTCACTGATGGTTCAGGAGAACCATCTGCCAGCGGATATATCCCCTTCTTCTTTAGCGTAGCCGTAACTTCGGGAAACGAGCAAAAAAAACCTGCTGTTTAAAGCAGGCTCTCAAGGAATTATCAATTCGATTTTATTGTTATCGTGGTGCCGGGTGCCTCCCGGTGAGAATTACTCCAGCAAACATTCCCGCGTCTGAGAGGTTTCCTTTTCAGGTAACTGCTGGAACGCCCCTCCGCATAGGGGGATTCACCACAATAAAAAAATAGCGCATAAATCAGAGTTGAGAAACTTCCTCGCTTAACGAATTGGACACTGGTCCGCCATCGAGGATTCGAACCCCGAACCACAGAGGTAGAAGCTCCGTGCTCTTTCCAGTTGAGCTAATGGCGGAAAAAAAAGACCAGCATTGGGTTGCTGGTCATGGGTCATGCAGTTGTCTCTGCGAAGTTGGTGTATCCCCACCAAGTGTTATCAGTATCGAGAGCATTATCGAACGCCAGTTTACTATAGCACCGAAGAAAAAATTCACTCTGTCAAAGGCCATCAGAAATGACCTTTTGCACAGTGTTATTTACTGGATTTAAACACGGGCCAGAGTAAAGCAATTACCCCGGCTACCAGCACGCCATCAGCAAGGATGGACATCATTTTGCTGGTGAAGTCGATGGCAACCACCAGGAACATCAATACCCCGGCGGCTACCCAGCGCAATTTCCCGATCACAGGTACTGGTCCAGTGGAAGTTGCAGCGCCTGAGCGATTTTCTTGAGCTGCTTCTCTTCTTCTTCCCCGATGCCGTCGTTGTCAGCGACATCAAGGCACAGGCAAAGAACATCAACAGCATCGTTTGTACCGGCAACGTCAGCCAGTTCGCGCAGCGCCTGAGCATTAGCAGAGCGTGGAGACGCTTCATAGCGAGCACGGATATTGCTACTCATCTGTGCGATCTCACCAGCGAACGGTGCGAAAGCAGGCAATGCTGAAATGGTTTTTTCCAGAGTGGCGATTTCTTTCGCGTCGCATGTGCCGTCTGCATACGCAATGGAGTAAGCACCCCACACCGTAGCTTCAACCGCGTCGCGGTTTTCCATTTTCTTAACTTCGACAACAGCTTTACGCGCTTTCTTTTTGAAGATACCGAACATAGTGACTTTCCTTTTAGCGGGTGAGCCAGCGCTCAGGAATGATCAGCCCACAGAGACAGTCACACCGACCGTTCCCTATGGCTCACCCCTGAAAGGCTCTGTGGTTGAATTGCGCCGAGCGTGGCGCGGGTTGAAACAAAAAAGGCCGCCTTCAGGCAGCCTTGGGTGAATTATAATTATCTAACAGAACACTTTTTTACTTCTCAGGCCTAATTATTAGCCCAGTAAGATATGTCCTCATTTAAATCTTCAAGTGATTCGGGGCGGCGTAGCCTGTAATAATCTGAGTAGTCATCATCCTGAGTGAAGATGACAGCGAAGGGATTTAACTTATCCGCATATACGACATAAGTATCATAAAATTCGGGCTCTACACCGGGAGGCAGATCTCTGATGTGTCGGGATTCGTCCCAATCAACATGTACCACCTTCAGCTCTGTTCCTAATCTTTCTGCGAGTTCACTTTGCTCCAAATGGAGTGCGAAATCCGTATCGAAGTCATCTATTTCTTGAACTGTGAAGGTCTGAGTTCGCCTTCTCTCATAGGCATCCGTCATGCTTGTGTCCTTATGCTGTGCTGGCAAACCTACAACATAAGGATATTAGGCCAAGGTATCAAGTGACAGGTATCATTGCTTCACTTATACAACCAGAGCGTTAGCTTCTACCAACCACAAGCCGCTGCCGTAGTGTCAGAAACAGGAACGAACATTTAGCTCCCTCTTATTGCCGTGAGTCCTCTCAGAAATGAGGGGGAAAGATTTTTAAAAATTTGAATTTGCTTCAGAGATCATTTTATGAACATATACACCTATAATCTCCAGTGCTATCATGATAAGTCCTTTATTTCAGGAGGTTATATGATTTATCTGCTAGAAGGTGATTCATTTGTTGAGGTTGACGACTGGCAGAAGGTTTGTGCCAGGCCAAGCTATTTAGAAAATCTTGTAGTTAAAGATCGAACTCTCGAAAGAATTGTCGGCTACTACGAGCTACCTGAAAAAGTAAAATGCGGACTTTCCAATTGCCATAAGAGGCATTTTAAAGGCTATGTTGTTGAAACAGACGACAGCTCAGAAACCAACATTGGGCATGACTGCGGCTCAAAATACTTCGATGTTCAATTTGAAACCATGTCATCTGAGTTTCTAAATGCCCTCGAAATAGCAAAAGCAAAAGCCTTTATTATAGACAATAAGGCCCGTGTTTTCGAATACTGGCAGAAAGTTAATGCGCTGGCTGTAGGCCCTAAGAACGTCTCGTGGGCTATCGATTTATACAGAAAAATAAACTCATCAGACGTAATTGGTCTTGCTGCATACCGCGCTTTAAGAGAGATGCAAGCGAACGGGAATGGCAATGTCACTACGACCCGCCCTCCTACAGCGAAAGAAATAGAGCTTGCAAAAGCTTCAGGACAACCTGTACCTCAGGCTGTTGAGGTTATTGTTGGTTTCATTTCAAATATTGATTTTATATCGCCTGATAACGATTTAACCGAACTTTATGAAAATCAATTACGAGGAGTAGTTCAAGCGTTACAGAATGCAGATCCTGAAAAACTATCAAGAACCCAAATGCGGCCTATTGTTAACGGTATCTCAGCTCTGAACACAAGAATTGAAAGAGTTAAAGAGATAATTGAAACAGCAAAAGTATTTTTTACACAGGAAAATCTTTCTCAGTTGATTATTCAACTGGAAGATAACAAAAACATCAGTTCTTCAGATGTTAAGCGTTATAGAGAGTTTGTTGAGAGTCTCTAAAAAAATACAACCCGCTTCTGGCGGGTTTATGTTTTGTTTTGTTGCTCAGTACGCTTTACTGTCCCGAGCCTAACACAATTTAATCACTTTCTTGCTCACTCTGCAACTTAAATCTGTCGCCATTTGTGCCAAACGCATCACAAAGTGGAGCGTACAGGATCGATTCTGCCAAACTTACCCATGTGTCGATGCGGCGACGGCATGTGATTAGGGTCCAGTCAGGGTGTTTTGCATTCAGCTCGTTTGCCATCTGCAGTTTGCTCTTGCGCAGCCGGTGACGGTCAACTATTACGCCATACAACCCACGGTATTCATCATTCATCAGGACCGAAGCAATAACACCATCCACCTTAAGGCCCTCTTCGTCGGAGCAGAACGACAGGCCGCTTTTATTTTTGCTGTCGAGGATTTCACGCAGGTATGCTTCCAGCTCGGGTTTAGTGATGCCGGATTTCTTCATGCGGCGCAGCGCATCGTTGATGGCGGATTTGGTTATTTTCCCGGATGCCAGCAGCTGGTTGAACATGTTTCCGCCCGAGCCACCACCGATATAAGACCAGCGGCCCCACATGCGGAGCTTTCCCTGTACCCAGATACTTTCGAGAGTGCGAAGGCGAACCAACTCGCCGTATTTGCCTACTTCTGAAGGATTGATCATTTGCGTCTCCACTTACGCCAGTACGCCGATTGCCAGCGCACGATCTAAAAACCGAAACAGCAGCGTTAACTGGTCGCCGTATTTCGCTTCAAATGCCACGGGATCAGCGTGTAACTCGTCGTGATGCGCTCTGCACAGCGGTATCACAAACAGGTCATGCGCTTTGGTACCCATTCCACCCTGCCCGTGGCCTATCAGGTGGTGGGGGTCGTCTGCCGGGTTATTACAACAACAGCACTGCTGCGACTTCACCCAGCGGGTGTATTTCTCGTTTTCCCAGCGTCGGCGCTTTGGCCTCAGCATGAAAGATTCCGGCGTTTCAGGATCGACCTTCACCGCCACTATCTTTTTTGCCTTCTCCTGAAAGATTTGCGTAGCCGGTAATGACGGGATAATGTCGCTTTCCCTCATCACTGAACTGTGCTGTTCTGGCTTGATTCTGAGTGCTTTACTCGCCACTGATTCAGGAACAAGGTCAGCCAGATCATTACGTACCATCCACCAGCAGAACTCAGGAAGGGAAAGAGTGTGGTCAGCGCTGAAACCTAAATCAATATTCACCCTTTCCAGAAGCCATTTTACCAGGTTCTGCATGGCAATTCCTGCCAGTCTTTCAGTGGTTTGCTCACGTAAATGGTTATCACATGACCAACAAAGACGAATGCTCCCCGGAGCGTGGCGCATAACCGTAAAGTCACTGGCATGCCAGTCAGTGTGAGGCCACTGACATTCAAATTTTCTCTCCAGCCAGGCATCAAGGCTACTCAATCCACCAGCTCGCTGAATGACCCTATCGTTAACGAAAATAGCCTGCATGTTGGCATCGTCAGTCAGGGGCTGGTGGGCTTCAGGGATTAATCCAGATGGCAGATGCTGTATGGCTTCGGATGGTGGCTCAATAACTACCCTTCCCTGACGGAATAGCCAGAGCAGTTCGGTACCAGGGCGGAACAGAACCACCCCGGACATCGGCGCAATTTCAGGCGTCAGTATGGCTCTCACGCAATTTGCCCCTTAGCGACATGCTCTGCCCAAAGTCCACCTATCCAGCGCACCCCTTTCGCTGTGAAACGAGACTGATTGAACGCGTAGTTGGTCTGGTTAGTGGTCCCGGTCTTAACTTCAAATCGGCCTGCTTCAATGTGTTTACTCTTCGGAGTAAGCACGCGGTTCAGGCGATACATGATGCCATTCTCAATGAGGAACATCGCGAACTCGGGTTCTTTGGCGTTAAGGAGCTTGGCAACCTGCCGAAATGTCATTGACCCGGTGGCTTTGACGTAGCGATCAACAAATTCAGCCTTCGGTGCGGCAATTGCCAGCTCTTCACTCAGACGTTGCTTCTGTTCAGCAAGATCAGCGGCGAGCCGGAGTGCTTCAGGGAGTGTTTGGGGAACAACCATCCCGGCCCCGCTCTCCAGTTCCTGCCAGCGATCAACCAGACGGGCAGTAAACTCCGGGCACAGCTGCGCGACGATCACATAGCTGTCTCGCTTGTTAACTTCGTAGTAATGGTAAGTCTGCTGGTTCTGAGGATGGGTGTACTGCATTGCAGCATACCCCCCAATAACGCCGGATTTCATCAGTCGCTCGATGGTTACACAGACATTGCTGTGACGTGAATCGACCAGCTTCGCAATTTCACGACTGGACATCGTTATCTGCTGACCTATCGCGGCAGCATGGTTTGTCGGACACGTTACGGTGATGTTCATCTGATTCATGCTCTTCTCCACTTATCAGGCGGCTGCACCCGCCAGAGGTTCATGTTTCTTGATCGATATTTCTACACGTCCACCCGGTACCTTCGGTCCCCACTCCACCAGCATTTTCTGCACCTGGCTGTCATCCTCCCAAATGCCTGCGTGCGTGAGCGCGTCAAACAAAGCCTTGTTGTAGTTGTCGATGTCGCGGCGGCGTTCGTCTGGTGGGTACAACATAATTTCGACGGCAGCCGGTGCTGTTGATGGCCTTGGAAGGAAGCGAAGCTGCTCGACAATGGCGACACAGGCCGCGCTTTGATATGCCCTTCCTTTGGCGCTGATCAAATGGCGGCCCTTTAACGGCCCCTTATTCGGGGCTCGCCAGTATGTGTTTACGCTCGGTGGGAACGGGAGCACCAGTTTCATAACGTCACTCCCTGTTTTTTCAGCCATTCAACAGCGTTATCTCTGGCCTTATCTCCACCGGATAGCAGGTCTTTGATGATCGTCACTGGTTCTGCATCCCATTCCGTTTTGACGACGGTAATGCCCCTGGCTGCGCCAGGAGCAACAGTGATGTAACCCTTTTTCTTAAGTGACTTCACGTGCGCTACAGCAGCGTTCGGTGATGCGCAGCCAATTAATCCGGCAAGCTCCAGCATCGTAGGTGGGAAGCCAGCCTTTTCGATATGAACCTTGATAGCTTCGAACACTTCATTCTGACGCGGCGTTAATTCGATCATGACTCGACTCCATAACGCCCGTTCAGGCGTCCGATTACGCTGTTAAACATCACCAGGCTTACGCCCATCGGTTTAACCTTCTCGTGGTACTCCTTCAGGATCGGAGGCACTACGACATTCCAGCTTGGCTTTGGCTTCTGCTTTAGGGCTTTTTTGATGGCATCGTTGCATTGACGGGCTACATCACGCACAGCGTTCTCATGCTCGGTAGATAGCTTTTTCATGCGGCGCGCTCCTGTAGTTTTTTCATGGGAACGGCAACTGCCGGTATAAGCTCAACAGCTGGTGATTCAGATTGATTTCCCCAGTGGTCCCAGCCAGGCGCACCGCAACGGCTGAATAGTTCGATGCGCGGAACGTCACCATAAAGTTTTTCCAGACGGAAACGCGCCTCTACTGGCTTCTGGCTGTGCTCACCGAGTGGACTGTAGATAACCTGCTTGATGCTGGCGCACTTGCGTTCAAGTCCATTTCCCCTGGTGGCGATTAGCAGGTCTTCGGTATTGGCTCGGGTGTAATTCCCGCCGTTCATGCGTGTCTGTGCGTTCAGCAGGTCAAGGAAGTCGTAAAAATCCTCTACACGGCCTGCCTGAAGTGCTTTGTTTATGTGCTGCTCTGCCAGTGAATTGAACTTAACCCAGGTAAAACCCTTCATCGTGCGTACTTTAAAGCCCCATGCTTCAGCCAGCTCGATAGCCTCTCGGGTGTGCGTACCGGTGAACCACATAGCCAGAACAGCATCCTCGGCAGCCAGGTCCCAAACCGCGAGGCGCTTCATGTCGATAAGCTTCATCGTGCCGTAATGGTTATTTGCAGCGCCATTGCTGATGGTGTTCCCGTATTCCCACGCAGGGTCGGCATAAATCAGTGAATATTTCATCAGACATTCCTCGCTCGGCCAGCCAGACACCATGCATCAGAGGGTGCTTTCACTTTCGGCGCCATGCTCAGGCAACGCTGACGCTCAATCAGTATCTTCATCCGCTGCTCTTCGTTCTTAGAGCGATTGAAGGCATCCATCAGAACCGTGGCTGCCCGCTGGTAGAGCCCTTTTTCAAACAGGCCTTGAGCCTTATCCATCATTGTGGTCACAGCCGGATTCAGACCTTCTTCCTGTTCTGGTACAGCTGGTTTATCAGCCCGGTTGATTTTCAGTGCAGAACGCCCCTCGCCAACCTCGCCACCCGGTGCTTTGGCAAAATACTGGTAGCACTTGCCGTTATGCTGGCGGGTTGCGCGATTCAGTTTGACCAGATGGCATACACCGCGCTGAACAGCATGAACGTCGTACTGTGGCATTGATGCCGCAATCTCTTTGTTCGTTAAGCCAGGATTAGCGGCGATGAAAATTTGAATATCTTTCAGAAGACTCATGAGTTCGCTCCTCTGAAGCCCGCCGGGACTTTGCTGTAGTCGGTGTTCTTGAAGCTGGATTTGAAGATTCCATCCTCACGCTCCCACTTCCCGTTAACACGCGCTGGCCTTCCGGCATTCGCCCAGTTGGTAGCGGACTTCAGGTAAGCTGGAAACTTCGTTGGCTGGAAAAGTGTCTGCGGGCGCAGGTAGGCCGCCATTGTTAAATCGTCGCTCCACTTGGCGTTGCAGTAGTCCACCACCAGCGACAGATCTTCAACGGTGAATCCCTCCCCGATTCGGGCGCGAATGTTTTGCAGCGAGGTTGTTGAAACCTGATAACGCGAACTGGTCACCTGGTTCAGATGGGTTAAAACCTGTTTAGCCTGATCGGTGATCAACACATCACGGTCTGGTTGCGGCGCAACCGGACAAATAGGTTTATTAGTCTGCTTGTTTAACTCTGTATTAAAGTCTGTATAGAGATAGGATTCCGTACTTTCGCGGCTCCCAAGATTCCTGTCATTCGCGGATTGAGAAACGCAGCTTCGCGGTTTTGATTCCGCATCTTCACGTTTTCCATTACGTACTTTTGCGGAATCGTTATTTTCTGGAAAGATTAATGAGATTAGAGCATCGCCGTCGATGCGATAATGCTTGGTTGGCGTACCATTGACCTTTCGAGAGCAGGTCTCGATCACGCCAGGCAGATACTTGTTTACCAACTTTTTAACCAGCCGCTCTGTCTGGTCTTCAGTTAATTCGCCCGCCTCAGCTCCAAGCTCCTTGTGAGTTTTATAGAACCAGCCGTCTTCATCCCCAAATGCTGACCAGAAAACGAGGTTATTAAGAACTGCTGCCAGCGCATGAGCCTGCTGGTCTTCTTTAAAGAACAGCAGGTACGGCCTGGGAAGAACAATGACGTTCTTCTGGCCTGACATTGACTGGACGATGTCAAAGATTCTGCTCATGGTCGTCCTTTAACTCTGTAAATTTACGCTGGAATTGCTCAAGAGGGCTGAAGCACTCATGATCGTACCCTTCGCGAAGGTATATAACGCGTCGGGTCTCGGGCTCCCATCTGATGACGTGGACGGTGATGCCTCTGTGGTCTCTGAATCGCCGGTCAACTTCAGCCATTCCTCACGCCCCTTCTCGTTCATCAGTGCAAATGCCTCTACCATCGCGTTCACAGGCTGGTAGTTGTTCTGATCCGCCTGGTTGTTTAATCTCTCCACATAGCCGAACGAGGAATCTTTTCCCACCAGTGGAAGGCATCTGAATTGCTTCGCTGGTCTCAATCGGTTTAAACTGTTCATGCGTTAGTTTCTCCACTGAATACGACACGCCACGACGCCCGGAGCTGCACACTCGCGGGCGTCACTTTTTTTGGCTTTTCTTACGGCTAAATAGCGCGACAATCGCGCGGATCTCTTCTTCACGCGCTGCCAGATGACGGCGGTGATATTCATTGATTTCTTCAGCTTCATGACGTTCGATTACTCCATCTTCGAGAGCTCTCTGGATCACGGTATCAACACGTCCACGCGCTGCTGACGTTCTCATGGCACGATCAAACAGGTCGACACGATCAAGGTCTTCAAGTTGAGGAACGTCCACCAGCAGCGCGCCACGGCGACGGGCAAAGTAATCCGCCAAGAGGGACGTATTCGAGATGTCTTCCATCGCCTCCAGCTCGTTCACTTCGAAGAAACGGCAGCCGTTCTTCTCATACAGGTTGTTGTTGAACTGAGTTACTGACATGCCAAGAGCACCAGCCATAGCCTCACGGCCTCCTGGATACGCTTTGCACATCGCTTTAACTACTTCTTTCAGGCTTGGCTCTACCATGTTGTTTTTCCTTTGGTAGTTAAAATTAAGCAGCGTTTTGATTAGGCTTAGCGTAAAGGGTTGGATCAACTTTCAACTTTTCAGCAGTCAGTGCCTGAATCTCAAATGCCCTGCCCTTTGGGATTACTTCACCCCACCCAGATACTGATGCATGGGAAATCCCTAAAGCCTTGGCTACGTTCCCCACGCTGCCGAAGTAAGAAACCACATCATCTTTTTTCATTTTTGCCTCAAATGTAAGGGAAACACACATAATGATAGTAGGATATCTTACATTTAAAGGTCAAGGATTCCTACATCATAAAATGGTAGGATTGCCTACATGAAAATGAATGAACGCATCCGCGCAAGACGCAAAGAGCTAAAGCTCACCCAGGCTGTTCTCGCCAAGTTGGTTGGTGTAAACCGAGTAACAGTCACAGGATGGGAGTCTGGTGATTATGAACCTGGAGGATCTAACCTACAGGGGCTGGCGGCTGCCTTAAAAACTAACCCTCAGTGGATTATTACCGGACAAGGTGATCCAGACTGTGACGAAATTCTTTACAAGCCGACTGAGAAATTCGGAGTAAAGAAAATTCCTATCCTATCTTGGGTTCAAGCTGGGGAATGGACAGAAAGTGGTGCTCCCATTACTGAGGACGATATTTCCGAATGGATATTCACCACTGCCAACTTATCTGATGAAGGTTTTGCATTACGTGTTCGTGGCGACTCTATGACAAACCCGAATGGAGCACCAAGTATTCCTGAAGGCTCCTTTGTTGTGGTGGACCCCGATTATGGCAGCCCACAAGAAGTTAATGGCAAAATTGTTGTCGCTCAGATTGTTGGTTCTGCTGAGGCCACTCTCAAAAAGTTTGTTATTGATGGGCCATTAAAATACCTGGTACCGTTAAACCCTAACTACCGCGTAATGGAAGTCAATGGTAACTGCAAAATTGTCGGTGTGGTAAAACAAGTAGTAACTGACCTCTAATATCTTTCCCCTCTTAAGACCGACATTCGTGTCGGTTTTTTTTTCATCCTGAATGTAAGTTTTCCTACTTTTAATGTTGACACACCAAAGTAAGATATCCTACATTTGAATCACACCACTGGTACTGACAGTTACCTGTGTTGGTGTGGAAGTAAGTAGTACGGCATATGGCACATGTGCCGCAGCGGTCCGGGGATTCCTTCAAGTATCCAGATCCAGCGGGTAGCCGGAATGTGCAAGCCAGGCAAGTACGACGGCCAGAGACGTTTCACCAGCGTGGCGATCAGGTGACAGCCCAGACGATATCTGAGTGGCTATAAAAACAGATGGGAGCCGGTGGAATCCCGGCACACAACATGAAAGCGCACTCCATCAACTATCGGTTGTGGATGGCAGGTAAGTAAACGAACGAAGTGCGCTTCCAGTTGTGTTAACCGTAGTAGCTGTACCAGATGCTGTGTGTAGTCTTGGCGGTCGGCAGTTTTGAATGTCCTTAATGTCGACCGCCCCTTTTACACAACTGAAAGCGCGTTCAGCGTTCAACTTGAGAGGCCGTAGTCGTTAAACCAACTCAGGAGAACGCGCTCCCAATTGTGGAGAAGCTGACTGGCGGTGGCAGCCGCCCGTTTCACTAAGTGCCCTGGTTGGGTGCTTACTAAAACGAATCCCCTTTATTTTTTGTCGCCAACCGGCGAGGGATTCGTGCAACCAAAATTCAGCGCTGTGCAGAGCGCGTCTAACACGGAGAAACTATCCATGACGAACACACAGAACGTCACCGAGTTACAACCACGCATGACCCGGGAGCAGCTGATCGACGCTGCGCGTAAGGCCGCCCCTCTCCTTCCGCCAGCTTATCGCGGAATTATGACCGAACTGGCTAACCGCCTGGACTATACAAGCGTCGCGCTTTGCGAAGCGATAGCTCAGCGTAAGGAACTGGATGCCCAGAACGCTACCCTGCGTGAAGATGTCGCAAGCTGGGCCAAAGAGTGTTACCGCATTGTTGAACGGCACACGAAGACCAGAACCAATATGCATTTCCTGGAAGCCCAGCGAGAACTGCGTGAGTTGTCTACCGTCGTCATTTCCCAAAATAAAGAGGTGGCTTTCTAATGGCTAACTCTTTCAAGCAAATGACCCGTGACGGGACAATCAAGCGCACCGATACCGGGATGTTCATCAGCCTTGACCAAATCCATGTGCGGGAAGGTTTCAACAAACGCGAAGATGATGAACGAACCCGCCAGGCAGATGATGACCTCTTCAACTACCTGATGAACGGTGGCTCCGTTCCCCCGCTGGAGGTTATCGCCCGTGATGAAGGTGGAGTGTGGGTTGTTGAAGGCCACCGTCGGCGTCGCTGCTATGCGCGCTGTGCAGAAGCTGGTAAGCCAGTAGACCGCATCCACATCATGCCGTTCAACGGTAGCGATGTTCAGCGCCTGGCGCGCATCATGACCAGTAACAACCAGCTCCCGCTATCCGATATGGAACAGGCAGCTGTTATTCAGGAGCTACATAACGCCTTTAACCAGACCACCAGCGAGATAGCAAAGCTGGTGAATAAGTCTGTGGCCACCGTCGAGAAACTGCTGCTCCTCAGCACAGCGAACCATGACGTTCAGCAGGAGGTTAAATCCGGCGCTGTGTCAGTCGATGTCGCGGTTGATCGCGTTATGGAGTATGGCGAACAGGCCGGGAAAGTTCTCCAACATGATAAAGCTGTAGCGGCTGCCCAGGGTAAATCGAAAGTAACCCGTAGCTCTATCGCGCCGGAACTGAGCGTAAAGAACGCACGCCGTTTCGTTGAGCTGATGGCTCAGGCCACGATTAGTGATGAAGGTGTCTTCACTCTTGAAGGGACTGCTCTGGCCGAGGCGCTGTCGATTATTGACGAACATAAAGCCATTGCTGAAGCACGTGAACTCTATCGCTTGTCACAACCAGTACCGACAACAGAAATTCGCGGACGATCTCTGTATGTGATGCTCGATGGTAAGGAAATTGGTCGGGCCTCACTGTATCGCGGTAAAACCGTTTGGCTGGACATGGATGACAAAACCATTGTCGCCAGCCAGTCAAAGGCTGTGGCCCACTTCGTCAAGCAACACAAATTGCAGCAGGAGCAAAATCATGACAGCCAATAAACCAACGACCAGCGAACAGCTGGAAGAACTGATGACTATTGCTTACAACATGCAACGAGACAGTGAAAAGGTGAGTGACCGCCCTGCTGCTATGTTCGCTTATGCAGTGCAGGTAGCGGTTTTTGAACTGCGTAATTTCCGTACTAACGTGACGACGTTAGCTAAGGATAATAAGCCGCTTGAACACGGATAAGCCCTGAATCTTGAACATTAATAGGTTATGAATAAATCAATCGAATGCTTGCAACGCAATCCAAACGAAAAATAGTTGTTAAACTTCGTGAGGGAGAGCGTATATAATATAGCCTTCTACATATAACAATTTTATGAGTGAGAAGATATGAACCAAAATCCCTTTTCAATATATGATTTCCTTGGCTACATGATACCGGGAGGATTATTTTTATATCTTTTATACTTTTGCGGGATTACTCTGGATTGGGACGTAATCATCCAACTCCAGAAAACTGCAATTGCACAGAAATCTTCTCTTAGTTTATTGGGATATTCTTCAATTATTATACTTGCATATATAATAGGCCACGCAATAGCTATATGCTCTGCTTTTCTAGTTGAAAAGTACATGAATGATACATTACAGTACCCTTCTATCTATCTTTTTGGGAAATTAAATAATGATTTCAAAGAACAAGCTAATAGAATTCACCGCCGTACAATTATATGTACAATAACCAAGATAATATTACTACCACTTTTCATTCTTGATAGATTCTTTTTTGATAATCCTAATTCCAAAGCGCTTCCAAAGGATTTGGCTTCAACGCTATGGAGCAAGCTAGAACAGTCTTATAAAAAGATATTTTCAGTAGATTTATCTAAACTTAAAAATAAACATGCCTTACAAGGCGATCTTTTTAGATTAGCTTACCATTACTCATATGAACATTCCTCTAATCATCAACCTAAAATACAGAATTATGTAGCACTGTATGGATTTTGCAGGAACGTGTGCTTGGTGTTTTTATTATTCTCCTGGGTCGCTTTCATCACACTATCAATTAATATTCTAACAAACGAAGGGCTCTGGTTTAATTTTTTATCAACTTTAACTATGCTACTGATGACATATGTTTTTTATTGTGGCTTCGTAAAATTCTACAGAAGATACACCTTAGAAGTATTTATGGCATTCAGCGTTTTGAAAACTGATTGAATTTTCCGGGTGCAGCCGGTTAAGTGGAGAACTATACGATGAGCGGACAAAGCCAACGTTTTCTTACCCCAGATGACCTCTATCAGCTTACTGGTTATCGCCGCCCCTCCCTTCAGTGCAGAGCGCTGAAAGAAAGCGGTGTATTTTTTGTACCACGAAAAGACGGCAGGCCGGGAACTACATGGGATCATGTGACTAATCCTGCTGGCTTGAAGCTGGTAGTGAGCAATCCAGAGGAAGAAGAACCAAACTTTAAGGACATGTAATGCCTAGAATCCGCAAAAACCCGGAAGATAATTGGATGCCACCCCGCGTTCGCCGGGGCAAATCAGCCTATGAGTTCAGAACGCCTGACGGCAGAACTGTGAGATTGTGCAATCGAGATCTTACTAAGTCTCAGGTCTGGGCTGCCTATGAAAACTTCATCAACGATATCAAGGTTGGTTCCAACTTCCATGCTCTATGCGAAGAGTTTTTTAACTCTGGTGATTTCCATGAGCTGGCAACAGAAACCAGAAAGGATTACCGGAAATATGGTTCAAAGGTAAATGTCGTTTTCGGCAAAATGAAACCAGAAAACATCAAGCCAGAGCACATCAGAAAGTATATGGACAAGAGGGGGGTTAAGAGCAGGGTTCAGGCGAACCGAGAGAAAGCCTTTATGTCGAGGGTGTTCAGGTGGGCATATGAGCGCGGCAAAGTGAAAATGAATCCATGCCAAGGCGTGAAGCAGTTTAAAGAGCAGGCGCGCACACGGTACGTGACGGACAAAGAATATGATGCACTATTCAGTGTTTCGTCGGTGCCGGTGAAAATTGCTATGGAGTTGGCCTATTTATGCTGCGCACGCCAAGGAGATATTTTGGATCTTAAAAAGAGTCAGATACTGGATGAAGGGATACTAATTCAGCAAAGCAAGACGGCAGTGAGTCAGATTAAGGCGTGGACGGTGCGTCTATCAAATGCGATCACCCTAGCCGATTCCCTTCCGTTGAATACTGGCATGGTGAGCCTTTACGTGATCCACCAGCAGTCTGGTTCTCGTTATACGCGCGATGCCTTTAATGCTCAGTGGATGAAGGCAAAAAAGTTAGCCGCACAAAAATTTCCTGAGCTCGAATTTAACTTCACGTTCCATGATCTGAAAGCTAAAGGGATATCTGATCTGGTAGGAACGCTGCATGAGAAACAGGAAATCTCAGGCCACAAAAATGCTTCGCAGACTGCAAGATATAACCGTAAAATATCTGTAGTACCGGTGGTTGGGGGGCAGTAATGCACTCTTTCTCTGGCGAAGTCGAATGGCGAAACATTGGCGAATGGCGAAAAATAGACAATAAAAAACCACCTTTCGGTGGTTTATACGACACTGCTTATCATTGATTTTATTCTATTTTTCCCATGGTAGCCGGAGTGGGACTTGAACCCACACAGCGCGAACGCCGAGGGATTTTAAATCCCTTGTGTCTACCGATTCCACCATCCGGCCAGGGAAGAAAGTGGAGGCGCGTTCCGGAGTCGAACCGGACTAGACGGATTTGCAATCCGCTACATAACCGCTTTGCTAACGCGCCTTAAATCTGTTGTCTTTCGACCTGCACCCGCAAGCTGCCGATGCATTAATCTGGAGCGGGAAACGAGACTCGAACTCGCGACCCCGACCTTGGCAAGGTCGTGCTCTACCAACTGAGCTATTCCCGCATGTCATCAAGTAACTATTTAACTACTTCCTAACCACTTGATTTCATTGTCGTCCGGCTAACTGTGTCGCCGTTCGATGCGTTGCATTCTACTGATATGACGTTTTGAGTCAACGTTATTTTTTGCATCTCAGGATCGTTTGCTGAAAATTAAGCCGAAACGATCACTGTTCAAGCAAATCACCGCGCGCAGCGTTCAAATATTGCAGCATTGACCACAGCGTCAGCACCGCCGCAACCCACAGCAGACCAATGCCGGCCCACTCTACCCAGGCATTCGGACGCCACAGCATCCATACCAGCGCCGCCATCTGTGCGGTGGTTTTAACTTTACCGATCCAGGACACCGCCACGCTGCTGCGTTTACCCAGCTCCGCCATCCACTCGCGCAGGGCAGAGATAATAATCTCACGGCCAATCATGGTCGCGGCAGGCAGCGTTACCCACCAGGTATGATAATGTTCCGCCACCAGCACCATCGCGATTGCCACCATCACCTTATCCGCAACCGGATCGAGGAACGCGCCAAAGCGGGTACTCTGGTTCCAGCGACGCGCCAGATAACCATCAAACCAGTCCGTAACGGCAGCGATCAGGAAAATCAGCGCACAGGCAAAAGGCGCCCAGACGACCGGCAGGTAAAATGCCAGGACGAAGAACGGAATGAGCACAACGCGAAAAAGAGTGAGCAACGTAGGGATATTAAATCGCATGATGACGGTAACTGTCTGTTGTCAGTAAAATTTAGCTCTATGTTGCTACAGAGCCCTCAATGTTTCAACGAGTAGTAGATCTTTTCTGCCAGCCCTTGCGAAATACCCGGCACTTTTGCAATTTCTTCCATACTGGCGTTGAGTAATCCTTGCAATCCGCCCATATACTTCAACAGCATCTGGCGACGTTTTGGCCCGACGCCTTCAATCGTCTCAAGGGTACTGGTATTTTTCACTTTCGCCCGTTTTTTACGGTGCCCACTGATGGCATGATCGTGCGACTCATCGCGGATATGCTGGATCACATGCAGCGCAGGGGAATCCGGCGGCAGGCTAAAGCCCTCGCCTTCCGGCTCAAAGAATAGCGTTTCCAGGCCAGCCTTACGATCTGCCCCTTTCGCTACCCCTAGCAGCAGCGGATGGTTCTTATCCCACTCCACGTCGAGCGATTGAAATACCGCCTTCGCCTGCCCCAACTGCCCTTTCCCGCCGTCGATAAGGATAACGTCCGGGATTTTGCTCTCTTCAATCGCTTTACCATAGCGACGGCGCAGCACCTGGTTCATGGCGGCATAATCGTCACCGGGCGTAATGCCAGTGATGTTATAGCGACGATACTCTGCCCGCAGCGGACCGTTGGCATCAAAGACCACACACGACGCCACGGTCTGCTCACCCATCGTATGGCTGATGTCGAAGCATTCCATGCGTTTCACTTCCGGCAGCTTAAGCAGCGTAGCAAGCGCGGTTAAACGCTGGCTGACGGTCGACTGCTGGGACAGTTTGGTGGTCAGCGCCGTGGCGGCATTGGTTCGCGCCAGCTTCAGATAACGCGCGCGATCGCCGCGCGGTTTCGTCTGAACATTCACCCGGCGGCCTGCCAGCTCTGAAAGCGACTCCGCCAGCAGGGTTTTATCATCGAGCGTGAAGTCGAGCAGGATCTCCGAGGGCAGCGTACGCATCTGGCTGCCCTGCAAATAAAACTGACCGACAAAAGTCTCCACCACTTCACCCAGCTCAGTGCCGCCCGGCACTTTCGGGAAGTAGCTGCGGCTGCCGAGCACTTTGCCCTGACGAATAAACAGCACATGAACGCAGGCCAGACCGGCATCAAAGGCTACGCCGATAACATCGAGGTCGTCGCCCGTATTGGAAACAAACTGCTTCTCGGTCACCCTGCGCACCGCCTGGATCTGATCGCGGATGCGTGCGGCCTCTTCAAATTCCAGCGCCGCGCTGGCTTTTTCCATGCGGGCAATCAGTTGCGTCAGCACCTGATCATCTTTCCCGGCTAAAAACAGGCGGACATATTCCACCTGCTGCGCGTACTCTTCTTCGCTCACCAGCCCTTCAACGCACGGCCCCAGGCAGCGGCCAATCTGATATTGCAGGCATGGCCGGGAACGGTTGCGATAAACGCTGTTTTCGCACTGGCGAACAGGAAAGATTTTTTGCAAAAGCGCCAGCGTTTCCCGCACGGCATAACCGTTCGGGAAGGGGCCGAAATACTCACCTTTCGCATGCTTAGCGCCACGATGCATCGCCAGTCGCGGGTGCGTGTCGCCGCTCAGAAAGATAAACGGATAGGACTTGTCATCGCGCAGCAGAACGTTGTAGCGCGGCTGATACAATTTAATGTAGTTGTGTTCAAGGAGCAGCGCTTCCGTTTCCGTATGCGTTACGGTGACATCAATGTTGTGTATAAGTGCGACCAGCGCTTCGGTTTTACGGGAGGCAAGGTTGCTGCGGAAATAGCTGGAAAGGCGTTTCTTCAGATCTTTCGCCTTACCGACATAGATAACCGTACCGCCAGCATCGTACATACGGTAGACGCCTGGCTGGCTGGTGACGGTTTTCAGAAATGCTTTTGAATCGAACGCTTCACTCACTGACTTATTAACGACTCCGCATTGCACAAACCATGGCGAATGGCCAGGTGAGTCAGTTCGACATCACCGTGAATGTTCAGTTTACTGAACATTCGATAGCGATAGCTGTTGACCGTTTTCGGGCTGAGATTCAGCTGCTCTGAGATCTCATTCACCTTCTGACCTTTAGTGATCATCAGCATAATCTGCAATTCGCGCTCAGACAAACTGGCAAACGGAGATTCCGTTTTTTCCGGTTCAATCTGACTCAGGGCCATCTGTTGAGCAATATCAGAAGCGATGTAGCGCTGCCCGGCGTAGACGGTGCGGATCGCATTGACAACTTCCTGCGGCGCGGCGCCTTTACTGAGATACCCGGCAGCACCCGCCTGCATAACCCTGGCAGGCAGCGGATTTTCGGTATGGACGGTCAGCATGATAACTTTGGTATCAACGAACATGCGCGCGATTTTGCGCGTGGCTTCAAGCCCGCCAATACCGGGCATGTTCATATCCATCAGCACCACGTCTGCGGAGTTAGCGCGACACCATTTGACGGCATCTTCGCCACAGCACGCCTCGCCGGCAACTTTAATACCCTTTATATCTTCAAGAATGCGTCGTATCCCTGCGCGCACCAGTTCGTGGTCATCAACAAGAAGGACGTTGATCAAAGGAAATGTCTCCAGAATAGGGATAACGCTACTGACTGCTAATTGGGTTTATATTAACGGTTTTCCATGCAAGATTAAAACGCTAAAAAATCGGCTATTCGATTCTGGTCTCGTTTTTGGAAATTAAGCTGTACAGTAAGTGGAAAGAAAACCCTTGCCCGCTGGGCTTTTACCTCTATTTTATAGCATCGACATTCGAAAAGTTACTAAAACAGTTGTTAACTCAAACGAAAAAGAGCGCGCGATTTTTTGTAACAACAATTAACGAATGGCGAACCGGGGATAAACATTTAATTGTCGCTAACATATTGGACAGAGTACCTTCATAATCCGCGCCGCCCAATAATCACTGCGCGATAAGTATAAAAAACAACCACTGCATTTTTTGCCGTAGCTTGTGGTATACTCCGCCGCCTTAACTTTCATCGTCGCGCTCATGCGCTGTTTTATAATGAGGAAAATAAATGAGCACACCTGAATTTGCCACTGCCGAGAATAACCAGGAACTGGCACAGGAAGTAAACTGCCTGAAGTCGCTGCTGACGCTTATGCTACAGGCGATGGGCCAGGCTGATGCTGGTCGTGTGATCATTAAAATGGAAAAACAGATCGCGCAGATGGAAGACCAGGCGGAATCCGCTGTTTTTGCCAATACGGTTAAGCAAATTAAACAAGCCTACCGCCAGTAACAAAAACGGCTGGATGCAAAGCATTCAGCCGTTTTCTCGTCTGACACGCAGAACGTGATATCAGTCAGATAAGCCCCGTCGCTGCGGCATAACACGCTATCTGGATCTTATTCGGTGCATTGAATTTCTTCTGCATATTCTTTTGATGGAAATTGACGGTATTTTCCGAGATGGAGAGAATGATGGCGATTTCTGCCGACGTCTTCCCTTCTGCGGTCCACTTCAGAATTTCCCGCTCACGCTTGCTGAATTTCATTTCAGGCGGCATCACCGTCTCATGTTCAAAGCGCAACAGTGTGGTTAGCGCCATCTGGACCAGCATTTGTAAACGCAGCTCAATTTCTTCACTGGATATCGAGTGTGCCTGTAAGCTGGTACATGACACGGAGAGGAAACCGAGCGCATGATTTGGCATCATCAGACACTGCGTTATTCCCTTGCGTAAACCGTGGTCCCGCGCGCCGTCCCATAATTGCTGGGCATCCGTGAATAATTCATCCGTCCAGGGCAAATGTCCCTGAATGAAATTCTCCGGCTTCAGCACCGGGTCAATGGCGAAATAATTCTCGGACTGATATTGCGCCATCCATTGTTGCGGATAACTGGAATGGACGGAGGTTCGCGGGCGGGTAAATGGCACAGGGTGTCGAACACAAAGCGCATAATAATCGAATTCAAGCGCCTGCGTTTGTCGCTGAAGTTCCTGATATACCTCTTCGGCACAGGTCATTTCCTGAAACCGGAGGAAGCATTCCCGTCGCCAGGTGAAAAAGTCTATATCCCTCATACTTACTGAATGAAGCCTCTGATAAAGATAATCATTATTATGGTGAATATAACCTAACACATAAAGCATGATTATTTATATAAAATATCGGCCACAGGCAGATTATCTTTAATTTGGCGATGGCTTATCCACATCAGGCGGAATAAAAAAGCAACAGAACGGAGTTTAAGGGAGGATAATTTGCTCCAGAAGCGGCATCTGGAGCAAATTGAACGCTAAAATGCTACTGCATTAAGAATTTTTCAAGGAACTGACGGGTACGGGGCTGCTGCGGATTGGCAAACAGCGCTTTAGCCGGCCCCTGCTCAACTATTCTCCCCTGATCCATGAAAATAGCCCGATCGGCAACGTCGCGAGCGAAGCTCATTTCATGCGTCACAATCACCATCGTGCGTTTCTCCTGCGCCAGCTGTCGGATCGTGTTCAGTACTTCCCCGACCAGCTCAGGATCGAGCGCGGACGTGGGTTCGTCAAACAGGATCACATCCGGGCGCATCGCCAGCGCGCGCGCAATGGCGACACGCTGCTGCTGCCCGCCAGATAAGCGACGCGGATAGCTCGTCTCCTTCCCTGCCAGCCCAACCTTCGCCAGCAGCTCGCGGGCGCGGACCGTCGCGTCTTCCTTAGGTTCCCCCTTGACGATGACCGGCCCTTCAATAATGTTTTCCAGCACCGTGCGGTGCGGAAAGAGATTAAAGCTCTGGAACACGAAGCCGACATGCTGGCGCAGGCGGCGAATCAGCCCTTTTTGCTGGCTGATGGGTTTCCCGGTATCAATGGTGATATCACCCACGCGGATCGTCCCGCCTTCGGGCTGCTCCAGTAAATTGATGCTGCGCAGCAGCGTGGTTTTGCCTGACCCGCTCGGGCCGATAATTGCTACCACTTCGCCCTGCTCAACCTCAAGATCAATGCCATGCAGCACCGTTTGTCCATGGAATTTTTTCACCAGGTTTTTGACGTCAATTGCACTCATTTTGGATCACGCTCCTGGCGGTTAAGCTGGTTTTCAAAATAGTTTTGCAGAGCGGACAGTACCGTCGCCATCACCCAGTAAATCAGCGAGGCCGCCAGATACATGGTAAACACTTCCAGCGTGCGCGAGGTGATCAGCTGCGCCTGACGGAACAGCTCCGGCACCTGAATGGTCGCCGCAAGCGAGGTGTCTTTCACCAGGCTGATAAAGCTGTTGCTCAGCGGCGGCAGCGCCACGCGCGCCGCCTGGGGCAGGATCGCCCGGCGCAGCGTCTGCCACGGGGTCATCCCGATACTGGCCGCCGCTTCCCACTGTCCTTTATCGATGGAGGAGATCGCCGCACGCAGCGTTTCAGAGGTGTACGCCGCGGTATTCAGCGATAGGCCTATCATCGCCGCCGGGATCGGATCCAGCTCAATACCGAACTGTGGCAGACCGTAGTAAATCATAAACAGCTGGGCGATAAGCGGCGTTCCGCGGAACACGGAGATGTAAAACCGCGCCAGCCACCGCACCGGCCAGATGTTCGACATGCGCATCAGTGCCAGCACAAACCCGAGCACCAGCCCGAAGAGCATCCCGCCGATACTGAGCTGTAAAGTAAACACCGCGCCCTTAAGCAAGAACGGCAGCGAATCAATAACCAGTTGAATACTTTCTTGCATTATTATTTTTCTACCTGATTTTTAGACATGAGGATGATAGGCAAACAGCGCAGGCGCCCCGCCAGTATGAACAAACAAAATGGGTCCTTCATCCTTAAAGCGCTTGCGGGCGATGCCGTCGATCAGGCCCGCCATTGCCTTGCCGGTATAGACCGGGTCGAGCAGAATACCTTCGAGACGGGCCAGCAGCTTAACGGCCTCCATCCCTTCATCATTGGGGGTGCCATAGCCCGGCGCGAAATAGTCATCCCACAGCAATATCTCCGTCTTCGCCTGAAGCGCAAGCTGTTCAGCCACCGCCTGTTGCAGGGTGACGACTTTCGGCTTCTGTTCCGCAACGCTTCTGGAAACCGTCACGCCAATCAGCTCGACCTCCGGCATCAGTTGCTCAAGCCCGACCGCTAAACCAGCATGGGTCCCCGCACTGCCGGACGCCACCACCACCGAGGATAAACTCACCGCGCCTTCGCACTGCTGAGCGATTTCCAGCGCGCTCTCAACATAGCCGAGGGCACCCAGCGCATTCGAGCCGCCAACCGGGATCACGTACGGACGAAAACCCTGCGCTTCCAGACGCGTCGCCAGCTCGTCGAGCTGTGCAGCCGGGTCGGTCAACGCGTCGACCATTTCAACCTGCACGTTGAACAGATCCAGCAGCAGACGGTTACCGTTAGTCAGGTAATTCTCTGCCTGCGTCCCGATCGGGTTCTCCAGCAGGGCTACGCAGTGGAGTCCCAGCTTCGCCGCCACTGCCGCCGTCTGGCGAACGTGGTTAGACTGAATTGCCCCGGCGGTGATCAGCGTGTCCGCCCCCTCACGCAGAGCATCGGCGGCGAGAAACTCCAGCTTGCGCAGCTTATTTCCGCCCATCGCCATGGGCGTCACATCGTCACGCTTAATGAATATATCGCGCCCCAGGTAGTCAGAAAATCGCGGCAGATACTCCAGCGGCGTGGGTGCGCCGATAAATTCCAGACGGGGAAAGCGCGTTAAATTCTGTAGTGACATGGTTCCTCCGGTCACGCAAACAATTGTTATTTCATTATGCACGCAGACGCGCGAGAAATAAAAAAGGCGCTTTTAAAAGCGCCTTTTTTTGTCAGTCAGAGACTTATTTCGTCACGTCTGCACCAAACCACTTCTCAGAAAGCGCCTTCAGGCTACCGTCTTTCTGCATCTCAGCAATGGCGCCGTCGATGGCTTTCAGCAGATCCTCGTTACCTTTACGCACCGCCACGCCGGATTCCTGACGGGAGAACGCATCACCCGCGACAGCCAGGGTATTGTTGGTTTTCTTCACCAGATCCAGCGCTGCCAGGCGGTCAACCAGAATGGCGTCAATACGGCCTACGCGTAGATCCTGGTATTTCGTCGGGTCATCATCGTAGGTACGGATGTCCACGCCCTGCACGTTCTGGCGCAGCCACTCTTCGTAGTTGGTGCCCAGACCGACGCCGACTTTCTTACCTTTCAGGTCCGCTGCGGACTTGATGCTGCCTTCGTTACCTTTCTTCACCAGCGCCTGAATACCGGACACGGTGTACGGCGTGGAGAAGTCGTACTTCTTCTTACGCTCGTCAGAAATGGTTACCTGGTTAATCACCACGTCAATACGTTTGGAATCCAGTGACGCCAGCATCCCGTCCCATTTGGTGGGTTTCAGGGAGGCTTTAACGCCGAGGTGTTTCGCCAGCTCCTGTGCAAACTCCACTTCAAAACCGGTCAGTTTACCGTCGTCGCCCTGGAAGCTGAACGGAGGATAGGTTCCTTCCAGCCCAACCAGCAGCGTGCCGCGCTCTTTAACTTTGTTGAGCAGATTCTCTGCCGCGAACGTTTTCACGCTCATCCCCGCGACCAGCGCAACGGCCATCATCCCCATCAGCGCCTGACGACCCAGAAGTGCTAATTTCATAAGTACCCCGATACAGTGGAATTTTTGAGTAGTGTAGAGAAATCGCCTGCAACGTCAAAGGCGGCTGCGCTACATCTTATTCTTATTTAATATATATCAGAAGTTGTTCCGGCGCGGACTTTCTGCTTTATGACGCCCGGCATCTGGACTTTATATTGCGCGTACTTTCGCAGCGCGATGCGGTAATTATTGGTACTGGTGGCGGGCAACCAGGGTTCCAGATTTTCATCCAGGTATCCGGTCATCAGCAGATCGCGGGAGATATTTTGCATGGTCAAATGCTGACCCAGGCGGCGCAGGCGAACCACGTATTCACGCACGGTGCCGTGACTCATCTCCGTTTGTTCAAACAGGAATTGCTTGAAGCCGATAATATCGAAGAAGTCGCTTTGCTCTTTGCAATGGAGATCGCCACAGAAACGGCAAAGCGCTACCCACTCTTTTTGCTCTTCAAGCCAGGCGGCTTCATCCATCAGCGTGTCGAGGCGGGAAATCGCAATCTTATTCACGATTTCACCGCGACGAACCAGCGTGATGCGGTCAAGTAATTTTTTACAGTGGGCGCAATGCGTCTGGCTGTGTTTAAAGTCTTTCAGGTAGCGGCTTAAAGGCCGTCTTTTAGATTGCTGCACCGTCATGATAACTCCTGGTTGTCAATACGTTGTGCGGCATTTCCAAGGCGAATGACTCACCTATAACTTACCCAGTTTTGTGCGCAGGCGTTTAATGGCCTGGCTGTGCAGCTGGCTCACCCGTGACTCGCCCACCTCCAGCACGGCGCCAATCTCTTTGAGATTGAGCTCTTCCTGGTAATAGAGGGTTAACACCAGTTGCTCACGTTCCGGTAAAGCTTCAATCGCTTCCATCACGCGCTGACGTAAATTCCCTTCCAGTAAATGGTGTAACGGGTTTTCTTGCTGGTGTTCATCGGTCACCAGCTCGATGCTATCGCCATGCTCTTCGCGCCACTCATCATAAGAGAAGAGTTGGCTGTTATTGGTATCGAGCAACATCTGGCGATACTCTTCAACAGGAATGCCCAGACGCTCCGCTACTTCGGTTTCCGTCGCGTTGCGCCCCAGCTTCTGTTCCAGCTGCCCCATCGCATGCGCCACTTCGCGCGCGTTGCGGCGAACGCTGCGCGGCACCCAGTCGCGGCTGCGCAGCTCGTCCAGCATCGCACCACGAATACGCTGCACTGCGTAAGTCGTAAATGCCGTTCCTTGCAGAGCGTCGTACCGGTCAACTGCATTCAATAACCCGATACCGCCCGCCTGTAGCAGATCGTCCAGTTCCACGCTCGCCGGCAAACGCACCTGGAGGCGCAATGCTTCGTGACGCACCAGCGGAACATAACGCTGCCACAGCGAGTGTTTATCCATTACACCTTCAGCGGTATAGAGTGAATTCACGATAAACAGCCCTGCGTTAGTTGAGTTATCGGCATGATTATCCGATTCTGGAGGGGTTTTAATCGGGTGAATAGTGGGTGAAATGAGGGGTTATTTGGGGGGTTACGCGTAAATGCGGACAGAAAAAACCCCGCCGAAGCGGGGTTTGAGCTTAAACAGGCGATTAGCCTTGCAGCAGAGACAGAACCTGCTGAGGAACCTGGTTAGCCTTGGCCAACACGGAGTTACCAGCCTGCTGGATGATCTGCGCTTTAGACATATTTGACACTTCGGTCGCATAGTCGGCGTCCTGAATACGGGACTGCGCTTCAGACAGGTTGGTGGTGGTGTTGTTCAGGTTGGTGACAGCAGAACCCAGGCGGTTTTGGATGGCACCTAAAGAAGAACGGAACTTATCGATGGAGCTGATAGCATCGTCCAATGCTTTCAGTGGATCGGTAGTAGTAGCAGCTTTAGTCGCTGCGTCGGTAGTGAATTTACCTGCTGCGTCAGTGTAAACAGCTTTTCCAGAACCATTGGTCACGCTGCCATCAGTTTGCAGGAAGTAATCAACGGTATTGGTAGTAGTCAGAGTACCATCAGTCGCTGTATAAGTAGCCGCGCCCCCAGTGGTAACAACGCCAGTTGCGCTAATAGAAATATCGTCAGTACCATCAGCGTCATTATCTACATTGAGAGCAGTACCTTTAGCAGCGGATTGCAGAGCATCAGCGCTGATACGAACGTTGCTCAGTGTAATTGTACCTGATTGAGAACCTGTTGCTGCGTCAGCAGAACCCGCCAGAGCGATAGTTGCGCCATCAGCCGTAGTAATTGAAACACCCACTGCACCTGTAGCGTCATGGTTTTTAGTCAGACCATCAAGCGTTGCCGCGGCAACTGTACCGGCGCTGTTTTGAGTCAAGTTACCTGTTGAATCGATAAACAGTGCTGAACCATCTTTAGCAGTAATTTTACCATCACTCGCCAGCACAACATCAACAGAAGTACCACCAATCTTAACGCTCAGGTTAGCAGTATCCCCTGCTTTCGGCGTCAGGAAGGATTGCAGTGCAGCGCTATTGCTGTCACCAGCTGCCGCACCAGCAGCGATGGTCGCCCCGAAGCTGAAATCATTTGTTGCTTTGTTGTAGGTATAGTTAGTCGCTGTCGCTGTCCCAAAACCATTAGAAATTGTGGCATCGACAATTGCACCATCAGACAGATTTGCAAATACGTTTGCAGCAGTGGCTTTATTCAGACCTGCGTCTACAGTGTATTTGGTTACACCGGCAGCATCGGTGGATGGTGTTGTACCTGCTGTAGCTGCTGCCGCTGCCAGTTCATCCTTGGTAGCAGCAGTGTTTGCCACAGAGCCCTGACCATTAACGTTAAAACCGGTCAGACCAAGAGTTTTAGAGTCGATTTGTTTCAGGTCGATAGTGATGGTCTGGCCATCGTTCGCTCCAACCTGAATTTTCATGGAACCGTCTTTAGCCAGCACATTAACACCGTTAAACTGAGTCTGACCAGACACGCGGTCAATTTCGTCCAGACGGGATTTGATTTCATCCTGAATTGAGTCCAGATCAGACTTAGAGTTAGTACCAGTAGAAGACTGAACGGTCAGCTCACGAATACGCTGTAAGTTGTTGTTGATTTCAGACAGTGCGCCTTCAGTAGTCTGTGCAACAGAGATGCCGTCGTTAGCGTTACGTGCAGCCTGAGTCAGACCTTTGATGTTGGAGGTGAAGCGGTTAGCAATCGCCTGGCCTGCTGCGTCATCTTTTGCGCTGTTGATACGCAGACCGGATGACAGACGCTCAATGGCAGTAGACATTGAAGACTGGTTCTTGTTGATGTTGTTCTGAGTGATCAGCGAGAGGCTGTTGGTATTAATGACTTGTGCCATGATTTCGTTTCCTGTTGTTCATCAAATCTGTGGATTAGATTTGGGTTTCCACCCTTCGGCTTCATCGCCGTCAAAGGTGTTATCGTCTGATCCAAAACAACCTTTAGATTTTTTTTCAGGATCGCATCATTTTTTTAGCCACAGAAATACTCTTCTCTATTAGCGCTATTCTCGCCATTAAAAAAAGAATCTAACCGTAAACTTTCCTGAGTTGAGGCCGATAACCCCACTATTCGTTCTACGTGTCGTTACATTAAGGAATAAATATGGCAAGTATTTCTACGTTGGGAGTCGGATCAGGTTTGCAGTTAGGCGATATTCTGGACAGTCTGACCGCTGCACAAAAAGCACAACTGACGCCGATCTCTAAGCAGCAAACTTCCTATACAGCAAAACTTAGTGCCTACGGCACGCTGAAAAGTGCATTGGAATCCTTCCAGACGGCAAATACTGCACTTAGCAAAGCCGATCTGTTTACAGCGACTACCACCGCCAGCAGCAGCACAGCCTTCAGTGCCACAACCAGCGGCAGCGCGATTGCGGGTAAATACACCATTAACGTATCGCAGCTTGCGCAGGCGCAAACCCTGACAACTGCTAAAACGCAAAGTGATAATAAAACGGCGATTGCGACAGCGGACAGCACCATCACCATTCAGCAAGGTGGTGACAAGAAACCTGTCACTATTAATATCAGTGCGGAAAACTCATCTCTGAGTGATATCCGAGATGCGATCAACAAAGCGGATGCTGGCGTAAGTGCCAGTATTATTAACGTCGGTAATGGTGAGTATCGTCTGTCCATTACGTCGAAAGATACCGGTAAAGACAATGCCATGACTATTAGTGTCAGCGGCGATAAGGCACTTCAGTCCTTCATGGGCTACAACGGTAATAGCGCAGATACCGCTAACGGCATGATGGAAAGCGTTACGGCCCAAAATGCGCTATTGAAAGTTAATAACGTTGATATTGAAAACAGCAGCAATACAATCAGTGATGCGCTGGAAGATATCACTCTCAACCTGAACGACGTGACAACCGGTAATCAGACCTTAACGATCACTACCGATAACACTAAAGCGACCAAAGCGATAAACGACTGGGTGACGGCGTATAACTCCCTGCAAGATACTTTCAGCAGCCTCACAAAATATACTGCTGTGGACGCGGGTTCAGACGCTCAGAATACCAGCAACGGCGCGTTATTAGGCGACAGTACGCTACGCACTATTCAGACTCAGTTGAGAAGCGTGCTGAATAACCCTCACACCAGTTCCAATATCAAGACCCTTGCTCAAGCTGGCATCACTACCGACCCAAGCACCGGTAAACTGGAGGTGGATGATGACAAGCTTAGCGCGGCAATGAAAAACAGCGCGGCTGGTATCAAAGACCTGCTGATCGGTGACGGGAAAACATCCGGTATCACCACCACCGTTGGAACAAACCTCACAGGTTGGCTCTCCAGCACCGGCATCATTCAGGCTGCCAAAGATGGCGTCAGTAAAACCCTGAACAATTTAACTAAGCAATATAACGCGGCCAGCGAGCGTATCGACACCATGGTAGCGCGTTATAAAGAACAGTTTACGCAATTAGACGTCATGATGAACTCGCTGAACTCTACCAGCAGTTACCTGACGCAGCAGTTCGAAAATACGTCCAGCAACAAGTAGTAAACGCTAATCAGACCCGAGGGGGATAACATGTACGGCGCAAAAGGCACGCAAGCCTACGCAAAGATAGAAGTTGAAAGCGCGGTGATGAGCGCCAGCCAGCAGCAGCTGGTTATCATGCTATTTGATGGAGCCCTCAGCGCACTGGTACGGGCACGTCTGTTCCTTGCAGACGGTAATATCCAGGCAAAAGGGCTGGCGCTCTCCAAAGCGATTAATATCATCGAAAATGGCCTGAAGGTCGGATTGGATGAAGAGAGTAAAGACGAGTTAACACAAAACCTGATCGCTCTCTATGCCTATATGGTTCGTCGCCTGCTTCAGGCCAACCTTCGCAATGATGCCAGTGCCATCGAAGAGGTGGAAAATTTACTGCGCAATATTGCGGATGGCTGGAAGGAGGCAGCAGGTATACCAACTCTTGTCCAGGACGCCGTCTAATGAGTAACGCACCGCAACTTTATGCCCTTTATCAGCAACTCCTTGAGCAGAGCCAGTTGATGTTGCGACTGGCCCGGCAGGGACTATGGGATGATCTGATCATCTGTGAAACCGACTATGTTAATGCGGTGCACTCACTGGCTCGTCTCACTCAGGAAAGTGAACCTTCGATGCAGATTCAGGAGCAGCTTCGCCCGACGCTGCGGGTGATCCTGGACAACGAAGGCCAGGTAAAAACGTTGCTGCAAGCCAGAATGGATGAACTGGCGAAGCTGGTTGGGCAATCCTCCATCCAGAAAACCGTTCTCTCCACCTACGGTAACCAGGGCGGTCATGTCCTGGTTCCGCAAAGTAATAGCGATATTAATTAGCCATTTAACTGGCGTTCGAGCGTTAACCGTTTCGTTCGCCAGGCATTTCTGCCAAACCTGCTCCATACTTGAGTTTCGCGACCTTATGGAGATGGTGCATGCGCAACCCAACACTTTTACAATGTTTTCACTGGTACTACCCCACCGGCGGTGAACTGTGGCGAGAAGTCACGGCATTAGCCCCCAACCTGAACGAAATCGGCATCAATATGGTCTGGTTACCGCCGGCATACAAAGGGGCATCCGGCGGCTATTCCGTCGGGTATGACTCTTATGACCTTTTCGACCTCGGTGAGTTTGACCAGAAAGGCAGCGTCGCCACCAAATACGGCGATAAAGCCCAGCTGCTGGAGGCCATCAACGCCTTAAAAAGCAACCAGATTGCGATGCTTCTGGACGTGGTGGTCAACCACAAAATGGGGGCCGATGAAAAGGAACCCGTCCGCGTGCAGCGCGTGGATGCTCAGGATCGCACCCAAATCAGCGATGAGATCATCGAATGCGAAGCCTGGACGCGTTACACCTTCCCCGTTCGGGCCGGGCAGTATTCGCAATTTATCTGGGATTACAAATGCTTCAGCGGTATCGACCACATTGAAAACCCCAATGAGGACGGTATCTTCAAAATCGTGAACGACTACACCGGCGAAGGCTGGAACGATCAGGTCGACGACGAGATGGGCAATTTCGATTACCTGATGGGTGAAAATATCGATTTTCGCAACCATGCGGTGACGGAGGAGATCAAATACTGGGCGCGCTGGGTGATGGAGCAAACCCACTGCGACGGCTTCCGCCTGGACGCGGTAAAACACATCCCGGCCTGGTTCTATAAAGAGTGGATTGAGCACGTCCAGGAGGTGGCCCCGCAGCCGCTGTTTATCGTGGCGGAATACTGGTCTCACGAAGTGGATAAATTGCAGCACTACATCAATCAGGTGGACGGTAAAACCATGCTGTTTGATGCGCCACTGCAAATGAAATTTCACGAAGCCTCACGCCAGGGACGCGACTACGATATGAGCCAGATTTTCACCGGTACGCTGGTGGAAGCCGATCCGTTCCATGCCGTGACCCTGGTAGCCAACCACGATACCCAACCCTTGCAGGCGCTGGAAGCCCCGGTTGAAGCCTGGTTCAAACCGCTGGCCTACGCGCTCATCCTGCTGCGTGAAAACGGCGTGCCGAGCGTATTCTACCCGGATCTTTTTGGCGCCAGCTATGACGACACCGGCGGGGATGGCGAGACGTATCACATCGATATGCCGGTGATTGAACAGCTCCACGAGCTGATCCTCGCCCGGCAGCGTTTTGCCCACGGCGTACAGACGCTGTTTTTCGATCATCCAAACTGCATTGCGTTCAGCCGCAGCGGGACTGAGGAGCACCCGGGCTGTGTGGTGGTGCTGTCGAATGGTGATGACGGCGAGAAGACCATCTGCCTCGGGGAGAATTACGGCAATAAGACCTGGCGAGATTTTTTAGGCAACCGCGAGGAAACCGTGACCACGGCGGCGGATGGCGAAGGGACGTTCTTCTGTAACGGGGGAAGCGTCAGCGTCTGGGTGATTGAGGACGCGCTGTAGTGCTGGGAAAGTGCGGTCTTAAAGTCAACGGAATGACCACCAGAGCCGTATGTTCCCCCTCACCCCAGCCCTCTCCCTCAAGGAAGAGGGGGGCCGACGGTGAAGGCATTATTTTGTGGAGATCCCTCAGACCACGGGTAGAGGGCGCAAAACCTAAAACGGTTACGGAAGCTTACTCTCCAGCGGATTCTTACTCAGGTAATCTGCGCATTCCACTGTTGGACGGTCAACCTTGTACAGTTCCATACCGTCATACTCCAGCGCCGCCCCATCACGCTCCAGCGGATAGACATCCAGCTTACGGGTCACGTTGTAATAATCATCTGAACGCAGCATGATCTTACCCGGCACCGCGATAACGCGCTGCCACTGACGGCAATCCAGCGTATCCCCCTCTGGCGTCACCACCAGCGTGGCGATCGCTTCCGGGCTCACCATCGCGCTCTGCGGCCCTTTCGACTGCCAGTAACCTGCCAGTTGCGAAGGTACCGGGTGCTTAATCACTTCCTGATAGTTATCTACCTGAACACATCCCGCTAACGTCAGCATCGCAGCCACAATTGCTACTTTTTTCATCATCTTTCCTGCATGCGAAGAAAAAAATATTGTGGCATTAAAGCCATCAGGCTGCCAGCGTAAGATGGGTATTGATTAAACCTGCATCCCCATCACTTCCTGGTATGCCGACACCAGCTTGTTACGCACCTGCAACCCCATCTGCAATGACACCGACGCTTTTTGCAGATCGGCCATCACATCGTTGAGCGCCACGCCGGGTTCGCCAAGGGTAAATCTCTCAGCCTGGGTACGGGCCGCGTTTTGCTTGTCGCTGATCCGGTCCAGCGCCGCATGCAGTTGACCGGCGAAGCTAACGCCCGGCGGCTGGTCAGCCACGCTCTGATTACGGGCGGTCATCGCCGTTGCCTGTAACTGACTGAGTACCCCTTCAATGCCCTGTATAGCCATGACTCTCCCCTGGATGGTTTTTTACGAGGTCAAGACTAACAGCTTGTCAATAAGATAATGGCGGTAAATAGCGTTAAAAAACCAGGTTATTTGACGCATAGAAAATCCCGAATCATCAAATAATGGCAGGGCCATCAGTATGGAACTTTTGTCGTGTTTGCCGACCCGGGAGTCAGTTTTGTTTCTCTACACGAATAACGTAAACCACCAGGATTTAAGAGGTGCGCAATGAGTGCGACAGCAGCATCGACAGCGCCACAGAATAAATCACTCGAGTGGATGAACCGCCTTCGCGCCAACCCTAAGATCCCGTTGATTGTGGCAGGCGCTGCCGCCATTGCGATCGTTGTCGCGATGGTCTTATGGGCAAAAAGCCCGGATTACCGCACGCTCTACAGCAACCTTTCCGACCAGGATGGCGGTGCCATCGTCACCCAGTTAACCCAGATGAACATCCCGTATCGCTTTGCCGATAACGGTGGTGCGCTTGAAGTACCGGCAGATAAAGTGCACGAGCTTCGCCTGCGTCTCGCCCAGCAGGGGCTGCCAAAAGGCGGCGCGGTTGGTTTTGAGCTGCTGGATCAGGAAAAATTCGGCATCAGTCAGTTCAGCGAGCAGGTTAACTATCAGCGCGCACTGGAAGGTGAGCTGGCCCGTACGATTGAAACCTTAGGCCCGGTGAAAAGTGCCCGCGTGCACCTGGCGATGCCTAAGCCGTCCCTGTTTGTCCGTGAACAAAAGTCCCCTTCGGCCTCTGTGACCGTTAACCTCGAACCTGGCCGTGCGCTGGATGAAGGGCAGATCAGCGCCGTCACGCACCTGGTCTCCAGTGCGGTGGCCGGCCTGCCGCCGGGTAACGTTACGCTGGTGGATCAGAGTGGTCATCTGCTGACGCAGTCCAACACCGCAGGGCGCGATCTCAGCGACGCTCAGCTGAAATACGCCGCGGATGTGGAAGGCCGTCTCCAGCGTCGCATCGAAGCGATTCTGGGCCCGGTGGTCGGCAGCAGCAACGTACACGCGCAGGTCACCGCGCAGATTGATTTCTCGAATAAAGAACAGACCGAAGAGCAGTACGCTCCGAACGGGGATGCCTCCCGCGCCGTGTTACGCTCGCGTCAGATCAATGAGACGGAACAGGTCGGCGGCCAGTATCCAGGCGGTGTGCCGGGCGCACTCTCTAACCAGCCCGCGCCTGCCAACGCCGCGCCAATCTCCACCCCGCCGGCAAACCCGCAGAACGGTCAACAAACGAATCAGCAGACGACCTCGACCGCGAACAGTACCGGCCCGCGTAACAGCAGCCGTAACGAAACGACCAACTACGAAGTCGACCGGACTATCCGCCATACCAAACTGAACACGGGCGATATTCAGCGTCTCTCTGTTGCCGTGGTGGTGAACTACAAAACGCTGCCGGACGGTAAACCGCTGCCGCTCACAGCGGAGCAGATGAAGCAGATCGAAGATTTAACCCGCGAAGCGATGGGCTTCTCTGAAAAACGTGGCGATACCCTCAACGTTGTGAACTCACCGTTCAACCCGGTGGATGAGACCGGTGGCGAACTGCCGTTCTGGCAACAGCAGGCGTTCTTCGATCAGCTGATGTCCGCAGGCCGCTGGCTGCTGGTGCTGATTGTCGCGTGGCTGCTGTGGCGTAAGGGCGTTCGTCCTCAGCTACAGCGCCGTGCTGAAGCCGAGAAAGCCGCGCTGGAACAGAAGAACGCGCGTCCGGACGAGGAAGAAGCGGTTGAAGTGCGCCTCAGCAAAGATGAACAGATGCAGCAGCGCCGTGCTAACCAGCGTATGGGCGCAGAGGTGATGAGCCAGCGCATTCGCGAAATGTCAGATAACGATCCGCGCGTCGTCGCGCTGGTCATCCGCGGTTGGATGGGTAACGAACATGAGTAATACGCTTACAGGCACCGATAAGAGCGTCATCCTGCTGATGACCATTGGCGAAGATCGCGCGGCGGAAGTGTTTAAACACCTCTCCCAGCGAGAAGTGCAGATCCTCAGCGCGGCGATGGCCAACGTGCGCCAGATCTCCAACAAGCAGCTGACAGAAGTGCTGGCGGAGTTTGAGCAGGAAGCCGAGCAGTTTGCCGCGCTCAACGTCAACGCCAACGAATACCTGCGCTCCGTGCTGGTTAAGGCGCTGGGCGAAGAGCGCGCCGCCAGCCTGCTGGAAGATATTCTCGAAACGCGCGACACCGCCAGCGGGATCGAAACGCTCAACTTTATGGAGCCGCAAAGCGCCGCCGATCTTATTCGCGACGAGCACCCGCAGATTATCGCCACCATTCTGGTCCACCTCAAACGGGGTCAGGCAGCCGATATTCTGGCGCTGTTCGACGAGCGCCTGCGCCACGACGTGATGCTGCGTATCGCCACCTTCGGCGGCGTCCAGCCAGCCGCGCTGGCGGAGCTGACCGAAGTGCTGAACAACCTGCTCGACGGCCAGAACCTCAAGCGCAGCAAAATGGGCGGCGTGAGAACGGCAGCGGAAATCATCAACCTGATGAAAACGCAGCAGGAAGAGGCGGTTATTACGGCGGTACGCGAGTTCGACGGCGAACTGGCGCAGAAAATTATCGACGAGATGTTCCTGTTCGAAAACCTGGTCGAAGTGGACGACCGTAGTATCCAGCGCCTGCTTCAGGAGGTGGACTCCGAATCGCTGCTTATCGCCCTCAAAGGCGCCGAGCAGCCGCTGCGCGAGAAGTTCCTGCGCAACATGTCCCAGCGTGCGGCCGATATCCTGCGCGACGACCTGGCCAACCGTGGCCCGGTGCGTTTGTCTCAGGTGGAAAACGAACAGAAAGCGATCCTGCTTATTGTTCGTCGTCTGGCAGAAACCGGCGAGATGGTGATTGGCAGCGGAGACGACACCTATGTCTGATGAACTGTCGTGGAAGCGCTGGACGCCTGACGACCTCTCCCCTCCCACCGCAGAGTTCACCCCTGCCGTTGTGTCGTCCGACGAGGGCGACGCCGGGGCGGGTATCCCCGAGCTGAGTGAAGAGGAACAGCGCGCCCAGATGCTGGCCCAGATGCAAATGCAGGCGCACGAGCAGGGCTTCAACGCTGGGATGAACGAAGGCCGTCAGACCGGGCACGCACAGGGTTATCAGGAAGGGCTGGCGAAAGGTTTAGAGCAGGGCATCGAGCAGGCGCGCCAGCAGCAGGCGCCGCTGCATGCCCGCATGCAGCAGCTGGTGAGCGAGTTTCAGCACACGCTGGATGCGCTCGACAGCGTGATTGCCTCGCGCCTGATGCAGATGGCGCTGGAGGCGGCCCGTCAGGTGATCGGCCAGACGCCGGTAGTGGATAACGCCGCGCTGATTAAGCAGATCCAGGGGCTGCTCCAGCAGGAGCCGCTGTTCAGCGGCAAACCGCAGCTGCGCGTTCATCCTGATGATTTGCAGCGCGTGGAAGAGAGCCTCGGCGCGACGCTAAGCCTGCACGGCTGGCGGCTGCGCGGCGATCCGTCGCTCCATCACGGAGGCTGTAAGGTCTCGGCGGATGAGGGCGATCTGGATGCCAGCGTCGCGACCCGCTGGCAGGAACTGTGCCGCCTGGCGGCACCGGGAGTCGTCTGATGACCGCTCGCCTTACGCGCTGGCTTAACACGCTCGATAATTTTGAAACGAAGATGGCGCAGCTGCCATCCGTTCGTCGTTATGGACGCCTGACGCGCGCCACCGGTCTGGTCCTGGAAGCCACGGGGCTGCAACTTCCGCTCGGCGCCACCTGCGTGATTGAGCGTCAGGACGGGGGGGAGACGCGTGAAGTGGAAAGCGAAGTGGTCGGGTTCAACGGTCAGCGCCTGTTTCTGATGCCCCTTGAAGAAGTGGAAGGGATTTTGCCCGGCGCCCGCGTCTACGCGAAAAACATCAGCGGTGACGGCCTGCAAAGCGGCAAACAGCTCCCGCTCGGTCCGGCGCTGCTGGGCCGCGTGCTGGACGGAAGCGGCAAACCGCTCGATGGCCTGCCCTCCCCTGATACCACCGAAACCGGCGCGCTGATCACCCAACCCTTCAACCCGCTGCAACGCACGCCAATCGAGCACGTACTGGATACCGGCGTGCGGCCGATTAACGCCCTGCTCACCGTGGGACGCGGCCAGCGTATGGGGCTGTTTGCCGGCTCCGGCGTGGGTAAATCGGTCCTGCTCGGCATGATGGCGCGTTATACCCAGGCGGACGTTATCGTGGTTGGCCTGATTGGTGAGCGTGGTCGCGAAGTCAAAGATTTCATCGAAAACATTCTGGGTGCGGAGGGCCGCGCCCGCTCGGTGGTGATCGCCGCGCCTGCGGACGTGTCGCCGCTACTGCGTATGCAGGGTGCCGCCTACGCCACGCGTATTGCGGAAGATTTCCGCGACCGGGGCCAGCACGTGCTGCTGATTATGGACTCCCTGACCCGTTACGCGATGGCGCAGCGTGAGATTGCACTGGCCATCGGCGAGCCGCCCGCGACCAAAGGCTACCCGCCGTCGGTCTTCGCCAAGCTCCCGGCGTTGGTTGAGCGCGCGGGGAACGGCATCAGCGGCGGCGGCTCCATCACCGCGTTCTATACGGTACTGACCGAAGGCGATGACCAGCAGGACCCGATTGCCGACTCCGCGCGCGCGATCCTCGACGGCCATATCGTGCTGTCGCGCCGTCTGGCCGAAGCCGGGCACTATCCGGCAATTGATATTGAAGCCTCGATCAGCCGTGCGATGACGGCCTTGATCACCGAGCAACACTACGCCCGCGTGCGTAACTTCAAACAACTGCTCTCCAGCTTCCAGCGCAACCGCGATCTGGTAAGCGTCGGGGCGTACGCCAAAGGCAGCGACCCGATGCTCGATAAAGCGATTGCCCTGTGGCCGCAGCTGGAGGCATTTCTGCAACAGGGTATTTTTGAACGCGCCGACTGGGAAGATTCCCTCCAGGCACTGGAGCTGATTTTCCCGCAGGTGTAACACAGGTGGAGGGCGAAGGTCATGGCGCAGAACAGCGCGTTATCAACGCTGAAAGATCTGGCTGAAAAAGAAGTTGATGATGCCGCATTGCAGCTTGGCGCAATGCGACGCGGGTGCCAGCAGGCTGAAGAACAGTTGAAGATGTTAATCGACTATCAGCATGAATATCGCACCAACCTTAACACCGACATGACGCAGGGCATTGGTAGCCAGCGCTGGATTAACTATCAGCAGTTTATCCAGACGCTGGAAAAGGCGATTGAGCAGCATCGCCAGCAGCTTAACCAGTGGACGCAAAAAGTCGATACCGCGCTGAATTTCTGGCGCGAGAAAAAACAGCGGTTGCAGGCCTGGCAAACCTTACAGGACCGGCAGATTGCAGCCTCGACCCTGGCGGAAAACCGTCTGGATCAGAAAAAAATGGATGAGTTTGCCCAGCGCGCATCAATGAGGAAACCAGAATGATCACACTGCAACAACTGCTGATGACCGACAGCGACCCGTCCGGCGGCACGCTGACCGGAAAAGGCGCTGAGGGCGCGCAAGATTTTCTCTCTCTGCTGGCGGGCGCGTTGACCGAGACCACCGGCAAAGGCAAAGATGCCCCGCTGACGCTGGCGGACCTGAAAGCGGCGGGCAGCAAGCTGTCGACAGCGGTAAAGGAAAAAAACGGTGATACCACGCTCCAGGCCAAAATTGCCGAGCTGCTCTCCCGTCAGGAGACCCTGACTGGTGAAGATTCCGCCGTCTCCCTGCAAAGCCTCGTCTCCGGCCTGAAACCCGCCGCGAATACGGATGCGCTGAAGGCGCTGACCCAGCCGGAGGCGAAAACAAACAGCGAGACCACGACTGAGGAAGAGGAGCTGGCCGGGTTAAGCGCGCTGATGGCGATGTTACCGCACCAGCAGACCACCATCCCGGTAGCGACGCAGCCTGCGAGCACCGGGGAGATCGCCCCCCGTGCCGCCCTCCCCTCTGCGCTAGCCCAGACGGACAACGGCCAGCATCAGCCGCTTAGCCATGCGTTAACGGGTCAGGAAAAAATGCCGGTTCAGGACAGCGACACATCGCTGCCCGCCACGGCAGCCGTTACGCCAGCCGTCGCCGCCGTCGCAGAGAAGCAGGACGTAGCGAGCGCGGCGTCGTCTGCCGCCAGCCCAACCGCGACGCTGGCCCCGATCGTCAGTCACCTGGCGCCTTCACAGCCTGCCGCTACCGTTGCGACAGCGCCGGTGTTAAGCCAGCCGCTGGGCACGCACGAATGGCAGCAGAATCTGAGCCAGCACATCACCCTGTTCACAAAGCAGGGACAGCAGACCGCAGAGCTGCGTCTGCACCCGGAGGATCTGGGTCAGGTGCAAATTTCGCTTAAGCTGGATGACAACCAGGCGCAGTTGCAGATGGTTTCGCCCCACAGCCACGTCCGCGCGGCGCTGGAAGCGGCCCTGCCGATCCTGCGCACGCAGCTTGCGGAAAACGGCATTCAGCTTTCCCAAAGCAGCGTCAGCAGCGAGGGCTTTGCCGGGCAACAGCAGTCCTCATCCGGGCAGCAACAGCACGCTTCGCGTTCCGGCCAGCATAGCGGGTTTAACGATGAGAGCGAAGAGTTATTGCCTGCCCCTGCCGCCCTGCAATCCGCCGCGCGCGGCAGCCGTGCCGTAGACATCTTTGCCTAAACGCCAGAGGTAACGTGATTATCCCCGTCTTTTCCACGCTTTGACCTAAGCCGGACACGGGATAATCACCGTATTAAGCTGTATCGAAACAGGAAGCTCGTATCAGATGACAGACTCCGCTATCACCAAAAAAAGCAAGCGTTCCATCTGGATCCCGCTGCTGGTGTTGATTACCCTCGCGGCCTGCGCCACCGCAGGCTACAGTTACTGGCGTATGCAGCAGGAACCCTCCAGCGCGGCCGCCAAAGCTGAAGCGCCGCCTCCACCGGCGCCGGTCTTCTACCCGCTGGATACGTTCACCGTGAACCTGGGCGATGCGGATCGCGTGCTTTACGTGGGTATTACGCTGCGTCTGAAAGATGAAGCGACCCGTGCACGTCTGAACGACTACCTGCCAGAAGTGCGTAGCCGTCTGCTGCTGCTGTTTTCTCGTCAGGATGCCTCCGCGCTCGCCACCGATGTGGGCAAGCAAAAGCTGGTCGATGCCATTAAACAGACGCTGGCGACCCCGCTGGTAAACGGCCAACCTAAGCAGGAAGTCACTGACGTTCTGTATACAGCCTTCATTCTGCGGTAACGACATGGGCGACAGTATTCTTTCTCAGGCAGAAATCGATGCGCTGCTCAACGGCGACAGCGATAAAAGTGACGAACCGAAGCCGGGTCTGACCGGCGACGATAATATTCGTCCCTACGATCCCAATACCCAGCGTCGCGTGGTGCGCGAGCGTTTACAGGCGCTGGAGATCATCAACGAACGTTTCGCACGTCAGTTCCGTATGGGGCTGTTTAACCTGCTGCGTCGTAGCCCGGATATCACCGTCGGTGCGATCCGCATTCAGCCGTATCATGAGTTTGCCCGCAACCTGCCGGTGCCAACCAACCTTAACCTGATCCATCTGAAACCGCTGCGCGGTACCGGCCTGGTTGTGTTCTCGCCAAGCCTGGTGTTCATCGCAGTGGATAACCTGTTCGGTGGCGATGGTCGTTTCCCGACCAAAGTGGAAGGCCGCGAGTTTACCCATACCGAACAGCGTGTGATTAACCGCATGCTGAAGCTGGCGCTGGAATCCTACAGCGACGCGTGGAAAGCGATTAACCCGCTGGAAGTGGAGTACGTGCGTTCCGAGATGCAGGTGAAGTTTACCAACATCACCACCTCCCCGAATGACATCGTCGTGAACACCCCGTTCCACGTCGAGATCGGCAACCTGACGGGCGAGTTCAACATCTGCCTGCCGTTCAGCATGATTGAACCGCTGCGCGAACTGCTGGTGAACCCGCCGCTGGAGAACTCACGTCACGAAGATCAGAACTGGCGTGAAAACCTGGTGCGTCAGGTGCAGCATTCGCAGCTGGAGCTGGTGGCCAACTTCGCCGACATCTCCATGCGGTTATCGCAGATCCTGAAATTACAACCCGGCGACGTTTTGCCGATAGATAAACCTGACCGCATTATTGCCCATGTGGATGGCGTACCCGTGCTGACAAGCCAGTACGGCACGATTAACGGCCAGTATGCGTTACGCGTTGAGCACTTGATCAACCCGATTTTGAATTCGCTGAATGAGGAACAGCCCAAATGAGTGACATGAACAATCCGTCCGATGAAAACAGCGGAGCACTGGACGATCTGTGGGCTGACGCGTTAAACGAGCAGAAAACGACGCCGACGAAAAGCGCGGCAGACGCGGTCTTTCAGCAGTTAGGCGGCGGCGACGTCAGCGGCACGTTGCAGGACATCGACCTGATTATGGACATTCCGGTCAAGCTGACCGTTGAGCTGGGTCGCACCCGCATGACCATTAAAGAGCTGCTGCGCCTGACGCAGGGTTCCGTGGTGGCGCTTGACGGTTTAGCGGGTGAGCCGCTGGATATTCTGATCAACGGCTACCTGATTGCACAGGGCGAAGTAGTGGTGGTGGCCGATAAATACGGCGTACGTATCACCGACATCATTACCCCTTCCGAACGCATGCGTCGTCTGAGTCGTTAAGTATGAAAACCCAGGCAACACTGTCCGCGCCCTCCGCCGTACCCGGCTCACCGCTGCTCCAGGTGAGCGGCGCGCTGTTCGGTATTATTGCCTTTATCCTTATCGCCGCCTGGCTGGCAAAGCGTTTCGGTCTGGCGGGGAAAACGGCCGGTACCCGCGGGTTGAAGGTCAGCGCCAGCACCCCGCTAGGACCGCGCGAGCGCGTGGTCATTGTGGAGGTGGAAGATGCACGACTGGTGCTGGGCGTGACCGCCTCCAGCATTAACGTCCTTCACACGCTCCCCCCTGCGCCTGTCACGGTGGAAGCTAACGCCCAGGCCCCTGCGGATTTCCAGTCCGTAATGAAGAGTTTGCTCAAGCGTCCCGGGAGATCCTGATGCGCCGTTTGTTATTCCTTACGCTGACAGGCCTGGGTCTGTTCGCGCCCTCTGTGTATGCGCAACTGCCGGGGCTGGTTTCCACGCCGCTGGCGAACGGTGGACAAAGCTGGTCCCTGTCCGTGCAGACGCTGGTATTCATCACCTCGCTGACCTTTATCCCGGCGATCCTGCTAATGATGACCAGCTTCACCCGCATTATCATTGTGTTTGGCCTGCTGCGCAACGCGCTCGGCACGCCGTCCGCGCCGCCCAATCAGGTGCTGCTGGGTTTAGCCCTGTTCCTGACCTTTTTCATTATGTCGCCGGTGATCGACAAGATTTACACCGAGGCCTACCAGCCGTTCAGCGAAGATAAAATTTCCATGCAGGTTGCCCTGGAAAAGGGCGCGCAGCCATTACGTGAATTTATGCTTCGCCAGACGCGCGAAGCGGATCTGGCCCTGTTTGCCCGTCTCGCTAACACCGGTGAGTTACAGGGGCCGGAAGCGGTGCCGATGCGCATTCTGCTCCCGGCGTATGTGACCAGTGAGCTGAAAACGGCGTTCCAGATTGGCTTCACCATTTTCATTCCGTTCCTGATTATTGACCTGGTGATCGCCAGCGTCCTGATGGCGCTCGGGATGATGATGGTCCCGCCCGCAACCATTGCCCTGCCCTTTAAGATCATGCTGTTCGTGCTGGTCGACGGCTGGCAGCTGCTGGTCAGCTCGCTGGCGCAGAGTTTCTACAGTTGAGGAGCGCGAAATGACGCCTGAGTCGGTCATGATGATGGGCACGGAGGCGATGAAAGTCGCGATTGCCGTCGCCGCGCCCCTGCTGCTGGTTGCGCTGGTCACCGGTCTGATTATCAGTATTCTCCAGGCCGCCACGCAGATTAACGAAATGACCCTGTCGTTCATCCCGAAGATCATTGCCGTCTTCGTGGCGATTATCGTTGCCGGGCCATGGATGCTCAATTTGCTGCTGGACTATATGCGCAACCTGTTCACCAATCTGCCTTACATCATCGGCTGACGGACGATGCTGCATTTCACCAGCGATCAGTTTGTTCAGTGGCTCGGGATCTATTTCTGGCCGATGCTGCGCATCATGGCGCTGATCTCCACCGCCCCCATACTCAGTGAAAAGTCGGTGCCTAAACGCGTCAAAATTGGGCTGGGCATCGTTATCACGATTATCGTTGCCCCTACCCTGCCAGCGGTGGATATCCCGATCTTTTCCCCGAATGCGATCTGGATTGCCCTGCAACAGGTGATGATTGGCGTGGCGGTCGGGTTTACGATGCAGCTCGCCTTCGCCGCGGTACGAACGGCGGGTGAACTTATCGGTTTGCAGATGGGCCTGTCTTTCGCGACGTTCGTTGACCCCGGCAGCCATCTGAATATGCCCGTGCTGGCGCGTATTATCGACCTGCTGGCGATGCTGTTGTTTCTCTCGTTCAACGGCCACCTGTGGCTCATCTCGATGCTGGTGGACACCTTCCACACGCTGCCGATTGGCGACAACCCGGTAAACAGCAACGCGTTTCTGGCGCTGGTGCGGGCTGCCGGGCTGATCTTCCTCAACGGGCTGATGCTGGCGCTGCCGATCATTACCCTGCTGCTCACCGTTAACCTCGCATTAGGTTTACTCAACCGAATGGCTCCGCAGCTGTCGGTATTCGTCATCGGCTTTCCGGTGACTTTGACGGTTGGCCTTTTATTAATGTCATTATTGATGCCACTTATAGCCCCCTTCTGCGAGCATTTATTCAGCGAGATATTCAATCTGTTAGCGGATATTGTCAGCGAACTTCCACGCAAATAATAACCCGCAGTGTTTGCAATGTCTTTCTGAGGATATTCCTAAAAATAATCTCGAAAAACATCTACCAGGATATATCTGACGCGGTTTAAATGTTTCTAACCACCTCACAATACTTAATATTTACTTTACTTTAAGATGATTCCTGGCAAATTATACGTAACTTTACGGGATAGTGAGTTCGCCTGAAAGTCTTTGTCATGCTCACAGGTTTTATTAGATTTTTTCCATCCCGTATGGCTGTTTATGAGCTCTCAGGCAGGTGGTGAATTATCGTTACGCATTGAGTGAGGGTATGCCATGTCAACGATCATTATGGATTTATGCAGCTACACCCGGCTAGGGTTAACCGGGTACTTAGCAAGCAGAGGGGTAAGAAAGAGAGACATCAACGATGCACACACCGTTGAAGAACTCGCAGCCGCTTGTGACGCCCACAAGCCCGGCGTGGTGTTTATTAATGAGGACTGTTTCATTCACGACCCCGCTAACAGTCAGCACATTAAGCAGATCATTAATCAGCATCCTAAGACCCTGTTTATTGTTTTTATGGCGATCGCCAATATTCATTTCGATGAGTATTTGTTGGTGCGTAAAAACTTATTAATCAGTTCGAAATCGATTAAACCAGAGTCGCTTGATGATATCCTGGGCGATTATTTGAATAAAGAAGTTAAGAATGTAGGGGCGGTTAACTTACCCACCCTATCATTAAGCAGAACTGAATCAAGTATGCTAAGAATGTGGATGGCTGGACAAGGGACAATTCAGATCTCAGACCAGATGAATATCAAGGCAAAAACAGTATCGTCACACAAAGGAAATATTAAAAGGAAAATTAAAACGCATAATAAGCAAGTCATATACCATGTCGTACGCCTGACAGATAATGTGACGAATGGGATTTTCGTTAATATGCGCTAATTTGCACGGCCATGTTGTACCCTACCTTGATCTCTGGCCTGGCCAGAGATTTTGCTTTTCAGTAGCCGGAGCCGGGGAGAAGACGCCCCCGACGCCGCCCTATTCCGCCGTTTCCACAAAGATCCCATCCGGGTGCCCCAGTTCGTTGAAGAACCAGATGCCGAGCGGGTAATCTTCCAGCGACACCAGATACATTGTGCCTTCATTAAACTCTTCTATAGCCAGCACCACGCCCGGGCGGCGCGGCCCACCGTCCGTTTTGACGGTTACCCGATCGTTGACCTTCATACATTCCTCCTGTGGTTTTGAGCCAGTGTAGAACAAATTGCATTGCCTGGCATCGCCACCTGGCGCGAATGGCGTTTTTGTGTGCGGTCTATACTTAACTGTTGAGACGATTAAATGAGGAACCCGCCATGAAGACCGACAAAGAGTACAGCGACACCATTAAGCGTGAGGTTGAAGTGGATGTCGATGCCCTGCTTGCCGCCATCAATGAAATCAGTGAGTCCGAAGTTCATCGCGCGGAGGATAATTCCGACCGTGTCGTGGTCAATGGTAGGGATTACCATACCTACCGTGAACTGGCTGAAGCATTCGAGCTGGATATCCATGACTTTAGCGTCTCGGAGACGAACCGCTAAGGCGAAAAAAATCCCGGTCATGGGGATGACCGGGATCAAACTTGCTTATGCAAGAAGCACTTGTAAATTCGTTACACCAGGAAATCTGATGCAGGTAAGACATTATCCCCAACGGAATAGTCTTACAAGCATATACTCTCTTAGCGAATATTATATTTTATACATGTGAATTTTGGTTATGAGTATAAACATGCGCCACCTGTGGGTTTGTCGGGATCGTTTCCACTTCAACGGCGCGTCAATGCCTGTTTTTTTAAGATTTATCTTAGGTGAAATCATCACCCGGGAGACGTTATGCCTTCGTTTGAGGAGACTCTGCTTGTTTTTACCGACCTCGACGGCACGCTGTTGGATTTTCACACACTCGACTGGCAGCCTGCGGCCCCCTGGCTGGAAAAGTTAATGGATGAACAGGTACCGGTCATTCTGTGCAGCAGCAAAACCGCGTCCGAGATGGATGACATCCAGCAGGAGCTGGGGCTTGGCGGGTTGCCCTATATTGCGGAAAACGGCGCGGTGATCCAGCCTGACGTACGGTGGGAAAACGCCGCACGGTTCATCTCAGAAAAGAAGCATGACGATATCCGGCAGTGTATTGCCCGGGTACGTCAGGAAATGCATCTTAAATTCACCACCTTCGATGACGTGGATGAGCGCGTGGTCGCCGGATGGACTGGGCTGAGTCGTCCCCGCTCAGTGCTTGCGCGTAAACACGAGGCTTCCGTGACGCTGATCTGGCGTGACAGTGATGAACAAATGGAACGCTTTGCCGCCGAACTCGCCCGGCAGGGGCTGAAGATTGTCCAGGGAGCACGCTTCTGGCATATCCTGGATACCTGCTGCGGCAAAGACGTGGCGGTTCACTGGCTTGTGGACCAGTATCGCCTGCACGAGGGTTCCGAACCGACGACGCTGGGCCTGGGCGACGGCCCGAATGATGCCCCGCTGCTGGACAGCGTAGGCTTTGCCGTCGTGGTGAAAGGCTTCAACCGGGAGGGCGTCAGCCTTAAGAACAACGATCCCGCCCGGGTTTATCACACTCAGCACACCGGGCCGACCGGCTGGTGCGAGGGGCTTGATTACTTTTTGACGTGATCCTGCCAGATGACCCGGTTACGCCCGCGCTGTTTCGCCTCATACAGACGCGCATCGGCGGTGGATTGCAGATTTTCGAAGTGATAATTGCCCTTCTCCTGCGCGCCTGAGACGCCAAACGACGCACTTACGCGCAGGGTGGTACTTTTCTTAATCAGGATCTCTTTGCTGTCGATACGCTCGCGGATCTGCTCTGCGACTTCCGCCGCCTCTTCAAGCGTCATGCCCGGCAGCACCACACAGAACTCTTCGCCCCCGACGCGTCCGGCAATATCTTTAGTCCGGAGGGTGCTGGCAATCAGACCCGCGGCATGGGACAACACCTTATCACCCGCCTGATGCCCGAACCGATCATTGATGCTCTTGAAGCAATCAAGATCGATCTGAATGACCGAGAAAGGCAGCGACTGCTGTTCACACTGCTTCGCCAGCATTTTCGCCTGCTCGAACAGCGACCCACGATTATTCAGCCGGGTCAGAGGGTCGTGCCAGGCCTGCCATTGCAGCGAGTTCTGCATCGAATACATATTACTGACCATGCGCCGGATCACCAGCCATGAGATGAGCAGCATCGCGGTGAACAGCGCCCAAAGCAATGCCAGCACAATGCTGATGCTGCCGAAATCACCGCGCACCCCTTCATCCAGGGTGTGCACGCGCAGGACGATGCCATCAAAATGGTCGAGACGCTCCCAGCTGACAAAACGACTCCCCAGGCGAATGCCGCCTTCAGAATCCGATTCTATCGCGTGCGCTATCTGCGCTAATTCGCGCGCGTCAAAATGATTAACGTCCGCAGCCGGTGATTCAGACGTTGCAAGCTGGGTAAGCCGACTATCATACAGTTGGTATTCCCCTTCCGGGTTATCGCCCACGGCTTCCACCAGCAGGCGACGCAGGGTGGCAAAGATGAAATCCATCGCCACCACGCCATACCAGACGTGATTGTAATAAACCGGCACGCTGGCGGTGATCAGCGGCTTTTTGCCGACAAAGGTGGAAGGCGGCGAGATAAACCAGCGCACGGCACGCGCACGGTTTTCACGCTCGGACTGTTGGGTAAACCAGGGCTGAGTGACCAGATGGTAATAGCGCTGCACGATATCGCTGGAATTTCCCGGCGTATCCGTTTCCAGAAAGAATCCGGCGCGAGAGACATAAATCACGCGCTCTTCGTTGCGGGAAGGGCTGGATGCCAGACGCAGCAAATACCCCACTTCAAGCGCGGCGGACAGTTCATTATCAAGGTACTCATCATCACGGTTCAGAAGGGTCGTCTTTTCAACGAAGGCATCCGAAACACCGTTGATCGGTAACGTGCGCTGTTTATCAACCGCAATTTGCCAGCTGGGGGACGTGCGCAAATGCGCAAAACGCTTTACCGCATCATGCAGCACGCCAAACGCCAGCGGCGTTTCCAGCGCATCACGCATGCTGTGGCGAAAAAACAATATCTTATCGACGCTGAACTGAAGCTGTCTGTCCAGCGCACTGGCAACCGTTTCCAGATGGTTACGCTGGTTGGAGATATAAGCATCTTCCAGTACCACAACTTCGCGCCAGGTCAGGAGGGTGGAAAAGATCAGGACAACGATAAAACAGAAGTTAACAATCAAACGGGGATTGCTACGCTTATGCAGCCACTGCAAAAAAGATTGTTTTACAACAAAGGTATCGTGCTGCACACACACTCCCTGATTGTCGCTCACCATCCGATATGATAAGTCTTCTGCCAGTAAAAACGCCCGGCAAGGCCGGGCGTTGTGTGATTAAGCCTTGTCGCGTTTTTGCCTTTTATTAGCAGGCTGAAGCTCGTCTTCGCGAAAAGCCTCCCGCTTAATGCCGTATCCATCATGCCACCGACACTCCACCATTCCGCTGGAATACCCGGTGACGATCATACCTGGACCACCATTTTTGGGCTTAACTTCATCACTGATCAAAAAGACCATACCTGCCTCCTGTATCAGGGTGAAACGTTTTCAATTTAGACGAGGAATGGTCTTTTTGCATCCGGGGTCAGCAATAATTAATGCGATTTCCCGCGTACTTTTTCAACCAGCTTAACAACGGCTACCACAATCAGACCGACGATAAAGCCCAGTACGAGGTTAAGCAGTGTGGGCAGAATTGCAGCAACTACCGCTCCCTGGCCTGACGCAAAATGTTCAATCATGTGATGCAGCGAAGCAACACCGTGCACGATAATTCCGCCGCCGACCAGGAACATCGCCAGGGTTCCCACCACCGACAAGGTTTTCATCAGCCACGGCGCCAGCACCAGCAGGCTTTTCCCAATGCCGCGCGCAATTGCGCTGGATTTTTTTTCCAGCCAGAAGCCGATATCGTCCAGCTTGACGATCAGCCCGACCAGGCCATAAACCCCTATCGTCACGAGGATCGCAATGCCGGACAGGATCAGCACCTGGTTCATCAGAGGGGCATCTGAGACGATCCCCAGCGTAATCGCCACAATCTCGGCTGAGAGGATGAAGTCCGTGCGGATCGCGCCTTTGACCTTATCGCGTTCAAACGTTTTTGGATCCTGTGCGGCCAGCGCTTCCAGACGCTGCTGGCGCATTTCCGGGGTGTCTTTCTCTTTGCGTGCAGCGAACATATGCAACACTTTTTCGGCACCCTCGAAGCACAGGAACGCCCCGCCAATCATCAGCAGGGGCGTAATGGCCCAGGGTATAAAGGCGCTAATCAGCAGCGCCAGCGGAACGAGGATCACCTTGTTAATAAAGGACCCTTTCGCAACGCCCCACACCACCGGCAACTCACGGTTCGCCCGCACGCCGCTGACCTGCTGCGCGTTAAGCGACAAATCATCTCCCAGTACCCCGGCGGTCTTTTTCGCCGCCAGTTTTCCCATAACCGAAATGTCATCCAGCAAGGTGGCGATGTCGTCCAGTAATGTTAATAAGCTACTTCCTGCCAAAATCTCTTTCCTTCTTTTTTTGCTAATTAAGTGAATAGTATGGAACAAAACTCACCGCCCGGAAACTGGCACCTCGCGTCAACAAAAATTTCACATCAACAACACAATTAAAGCACTCGCCAGGCTGATAGTTTTGGCGTTAACTATGAGCGAACTTTTTATTTCGTCGTGAGGGACTATGCGTTTCCGGCATTTATTACCGCTCATTGGAGCACTCTTTTCCCTGTATATCATCTGGGGGTCCACCTATTTTGTCATTCGTATAGGCGTGGAAAGCTGGCCCCCGCTGATGATGGCCGGTATTCGTTTCCTTACGGCCGGCGTGCTGCTGATGGCGTTTTTATTGCTGCGCGGCCACAGACTACCGCCGCGGCGTCCCCTGCTTAACGCCGCCCTGATTGGCCTGCTGCTGCTGGCGGTGGGCAATGGCGCGGTAACCGTCGCCGAACACCAGAACGTGCCGTCGGGCATCGCCGCAGTGGTCGTCGCAACCGTGCCGCTGTTTACGCTCTGCTTTAGTCGCCTCTTCGGGATCCGCACCCGTAAGCTCGAATGGCTGGGCATCGCGATTGGGCTTGTGGGTATCATCCTGCTGAACAGCGGCGGTAACCTGAGCGGGAACCCCTGGGCTGCCGTTCTGATCATGATCGGCTCCATGAGCTGGGCCTTCGGCTCGGTCTACGGTTCACGCATCGAGCTGCCCTCCGGGATGATGGCAGGTGCGATTGAGATGCTCGCGGCGGGCATTGTGCTGCTGATGGCCTCCGCGTTGACGGGTGAAAAACTGACGGCGATGCCAGACCTTTCAGGTTTCCTGGCCGTCGGGTATCTGGCGCTGTTTGGCTCCATTATCGCCATCAACGCCTATATGTACCTGATTCGCAACGTCTCACCGGCGGTTGCCACCAGCTACGCCTACGTTAACCCGGTGGTTGCCGTGCTGCTGGGTACCGGTTTTGCGGGCGAAGTGCTGTCGACGATTGAATGGCTGGCGCTGGGTGTGATTGTCTTTGCCGTGGTACTGGTCACGCTGGGTAAATATTTGCTGCCCGCGAAACCGATTGTCACGAGGTGTGAGGTGGAGAAACCGTGATCGGGTGAATGCCCTGGGTATCGATCTGCGCGGCCTGACCGCCGCCGCAGATCCACTCTTCCAGCCGCTCCGTCAGTTCCACGTCATTCAGCTTCATTCTTCCACGCAGCGCGCACTCCCAGACAATCAGCACCCGCCAGCCCTGAGCGTAAAGCTGAGAAACATCGCGTTTATCACGCTCGACGTTTCTGCCAATCTTCTCCAGCCAGAAGTCGGTGCGTGTCGCCGGGACTTTAAACAGATAGCAGTCGTGATGATGCCAGAAACAGCCGTGGGTAAAGATGATGCACTGGTACGCGTCGATGACGAAATCAGGACTCCCGGCAAGCGTGGCATCCTGAACCCTGAATTCAAACCCGGCGGCGGTCAGAAGGCCCGCGATCCGTTTTTCAATCGCGGTATCACGCGTGCCGATGGCACGCATGTTTTTACTGCGCGTGGCCTTATTGTGAACGTCCGCCATCGACGGCCTCGCTCTGACGAAGCTGAACGGCCTTGCTGATGCGTGAGGCCAGCAGTTTAGCTACCGCGGCAAAGGCGGGCACCACCACCGAGTTGCCAAACTGACGATAGGCCTGGGTATCTGATACCGGGATGCGAAAACTGTAGCCCTGCGGCGTCTCAAAGCCCATTAAGCGGGCGCACTCGCGCGGCGTTAAGCGCCGCGGTCGGTGTTGTTGGTTCTGGGGATCGTCAAAATCTTTTTCGCCCAGCGCCTTATCCCAGCCGCGATCGATAAGAATTTCCGCACCATCTTTGTAATAGCGCGCCGACAGCGTACGCGTCACGCTGTCAGGATTAAGCGGATTGACCATGCCAAACCCAAAGCCATTGCCTTTGGCCTGATGCTTTTTGGCATAGCGATAGAGGTATTTCCACAGCACCGGGGTCAGAATGAATTTCGCATCGACGGCGGGCTCCAGCAGATCGGCCACCGTCGGGCGGCGCGCCGGATACAGCGAGGGCAAATCACGCAGCGTAAAATCGCCTTTCAGATTGAGATCGCGGCGGAAGCCCACCAGCACGATGCGTTCGCGGTGCTGCGGCAGGAAGTGTTTGCCGTCGATAATTTTCGGATCGTCCGGCCCCATGTCCTCTGCATCCGCCACGTCATAACCCAGTTCATCCAGCGTTTGCATGATAATGCGGAAGGTTTTGCCGCCGTCATGACTCTTTAAATTCTTGACGTTCTCCAGGACAAAAATTGCCGGGCGGCGGGCATCAATGATCCGGGCAACATCAAAGAACAGTGTGCCCTGCGTATCGCAGGAAAAGCCGTGTGCGCGTCCCAGCGCGTTCTTCTTCGACACGCCAGCCAGCGAGAACGGCTGACACGGAAAGCCCGCCAGCAGCACATCGTGCGCCGGAATGGTATTGCGAATGTGTTCGGCGGCCTCTTCATCGCTGACGCCGGTTTTGTGGCTCAGCGTGACATCCCGAATATCCGCGTTGAACTGGTGCGCGTCGGGATCGCAATACCAGTTGGCTTTATAGGTACGGACGGCATGTTTGTTCCATTCACTGGTGAATACACACTGCCCGCCAATAGCTTCAAAGCCATGGCGAATGCCGCCGATACCGGCAAAGAGATCGATAAAGCGAAAGGCATAATTTGGATGCGCAGCAGGCGGACGCGGCAGCAAATTTTGCAGATAGCGGAACTCACCATCGCTCAGGCGGTGACCTGCCCTGTCGCTTATCAGCAGCCGCTTGAGTATCGCCGGGCTCCAGTGGCTCTCGCCATGGGCCACCAGCTGGTTTGCCAGCGTTTTAGCATCATACATTTCCAGCAGCTGACGCAGGAGTGCCTGCACGGCTGCCGTTGATTTCTCAACCCGCTCAGGCGCGGGCACTGTCACTGATCGATTTTCCTGCATTCTCTTAACCGGACAATAAAGACAGAAAACAGAGTACCACAGTTCAGGATCGCACACTGCGACGGAAATGGGTCAATATCTGGCTGTCGGTTCCGAGGTAATCGCCCTGTAATTCGGCACTCAGCTTCGCCATAAACTGGATCAGAAAATCGGCATTGTGACGCGCAAGTTCGCGCCCCCGCGCGGTTTGCATGGTGTCAGGCAGGCGCAGGAGTTTGGTCTGAAAGTGGTCGAGCGCGAAGGCTTTATCATCCAGCGCTCGTGTTCCGGCGAACGGGTCGTCGGCATCAAACAGCGCGGCGCCCAGCGCACCGGAGACGGCAAAGACGCGCGCCAGGCCGATAGCGCCTAACGCCTCCAGCCGGTCGGCATCCTGCACAATTTTGGCCTCCAGGCTTTGCGGCGCGATACCGGCACTGAAGCTGTGCGCTTCAATAGCATGCTCAACGGCTGCATAACGATCCGGCGGAAAATCAGGAAAGTCGCGACTGAGGATCTCGCGCGTTTTTCGCGCTGCCAGCCGCGAGGAGTGGCTACGTTCCGGGTGATTTTTCGGCAGGCTGACAATGTCATGGAAGTAGCATGCGGTCAGCACAACCAGCGGATCGCTATCCTCGTCAGCCATAATACCCTGCGCCGTCATCCAGACGCGGTGAAAATGGGCGATATCGTGCGCCGCATCATCAGTAAAATGATTTTCGTCGAGCCAGCGCTCAAAACGGTGTTGCCACTGCGCAAGTTCCATCATCCTGTCCTGTTGCTCAAAAGTGAGTGAATTATAATACACCCGAATTAAAATCCTTTATAAATAGAATTACGAAATACTTAATAATAATTACCCGCTATATTTTCAATGAATTAATTCATGTGAAAAATAAAGATATAAAAAGAAATATTTTGTAATATTTTTACCACTTTAATTACATTTATTTTTGAACCTAAATAATAATCCATAGAATAGTATCAGCCATGTAATTACGGAGGGTAATTACATATATTCATACAATTTATATTTAAAGGGAATATATAATGAAAAGAAAAGTTCTGGCAATTCTCGTACCCGCGTTATTAATGGCTGGCGCAGTAAATGCGGCGGAAATGTATAACAAGAATGGCAACAAAGTTGACCTGTACGGTAAGGTTGATGCGCGTCATACCTTCTCCGACAACCCTGGCGACGACGGCGATGAAACCTATGTACAGGTGGGTTTCAAAGGCGAAACGCAGATCACGAACGACCTGACAGGCTATGGCCAGTGGGAATATAAAACCTACGCTAACGACACCGAAGGCGCAGGGGATAAATCTTTCAACCGTCTGGCATTCGCTGGCCTGAAATATGGCGACTACGGCTCATTTGATTACGGCCGTAATTACGGCGTCGTGTATGACGTTGAAGCCTGGACCGATATGCTGCCGGTATTTGGTGGAGATTCTTACACCTGGACCGATAACTTCATGAACGGTCGTGCTAACGGTCTGGCGACCTATCGTAATAACGATTTCTTCGGGCTGGTCGACGGCCTGAACTTTGCGCTGCAATACCAGGGTAATAATGAAGGTGGCAACGCAAACGAAAATCAGGAAGGCACCAAAAACGGCCATGATGATGTTCGTTTCCAGAACGGCGACGGCTTCGGTATGTCTACCACCTATGACTTCGATTTCGGCCTAACGCTGGGTGCGGCTTATTCTTCCTCTGACCGTACTAACGACCAGGTCGCTTACGGCGCTGACACCTATAACCGCTTCAGCAAATATGCTGGCGGTGAACGTGCGGAAGCGTGGACAATCGGTGCTAAATACGATGCTAATGATGTCTACCTGGCCATGATGTATGCGGAAACCCGTAACATGACTCCGTACGGCAACGATGGCATCGCCAACAAAACACAGAACTTTGAAGCCGTAGCGCAGTACCAGTTTGACTTCGGTCTGCGTCCATCCCTGGCGTGGGTCTATTCTAAAGGCATCGATTTGGGCGGTAACGATTATCACCCAGGCAATGGCTATGACTATGTAGACCAGGATCTGGTTAACTACATCGACGTGGGCATGACCTACAGCTTCAACAAAAACTTCTCCACCTACGTTGATTATAAAATCAACCTGCTGGACGAAGATGATGCCTTCTACAATGACAACGGTATTGCTACCGATGACATCGTTGGCGTAGGCATGACCTACCAGTTCTAATCCCCATCAATATTAAAGCCCGCGATGCGGGCTTTTTTTATTTGACGCTGAAATGTTATGGCGCTTCCTGCAAGGCCAGGCGAACAAACCCGTTATTCTGCGCCAGCAATTCGTGCGCTTTCCAGGCATCCAGCCCTGTCAGCACCATCAGTACCGCCGTTTTGCACTGGTGGTTACAGCTTTCCAGCGCGGCCTTCGCCTGCGCCCGGCTACATCCCCCCGCTTCCATCACAATGGCAATTTGTCGTTCGGCCCATCTGGTGTTGCTTGCCTCCAGATCAACGCGCAGGTTGCTGTACACCCGTCCGGAACGTACCGCCAGACCGGTGGTAATCATATGCAGGATCATGCTTTGCGCAATGCCTGCTTTAGCGTTGGTATACCCGGCCACCACATCCGCGCCCAGATCGGGGGCAATGACCATGCTCGCCAGCTGCGCCGCTTCACTTTGCGCATCCTCCGTAATGATCGCAACCGTTGAGCCCAGAGACCACGCATGACGCATCGCGCCCCATACCCATGGGGTTTTGCCGCTGACGGACAGCGCCAGCATCATGTCATGCTCGCCAAATTCTATCGTCTGAAGGTCGGCAACGCCGCGCGCGTAGCTACCGGCGTGATCGCCTGCTGTCATCGCAATGACGGGATGTTTTCCCGGCGCAAACCCTTCTGCCGCCTGTTCAGCCACGCGTCCGGACGCGCCCGCGCCGGTCAGTACCAGACGTCCGCCGTGGCTAAGCGTCGCCGCCGCGTTATCCACCACGCGGGCCAGCATACTTAAGTGAGGGGTAAGTGCAGAAGAGATTTGCGCGTCATCCTGGCGTATGACGTTAAGCATATCCAGCGTCGATAATCTGTCGATGTTCGTGGTGCTGGCGTGCCGTCTTTCCCTGGCCGTACCGGTAAGCATAATGCTCATAAACTGCCTCCTTATTATGAGTACCCTCACACTATAAAGTGTTTTATATAGGTCACCTGAGAGGAGGCTCACGAAACGCCTCTCTTTACATGGCTTTATGAAACGCCCGTCATCAGCGATAATTAGCCCTTTCTTATTCATCGCGGAGTGTTAATGAGCGATTTGCAGCCCTTCCCCCCGACGCGCAAGCGCCCTATGAAGCTGAATACGCTGGTTACGCTGATGGTGTGCGCGATTATCGGCTCGGTGCTGCTGGTGGTCTTCGCGCTGTACTCTGTGCAGATCACCCGCGCCACGCGCGATGACGTGAAAGATACCGCGCTGGGTATCGCCAGGACGCTGGCCGACAGCCCGGAGATCAAGCGTGGCCTGATGGAATCGCCGCAGGCTGGCATCATCCAGCCGATTGCCGAGGCGGTGACGAAGCGCAACGACCTGCTGTTTACCGTGGTCACCGACCTGCGTGGGATCCGCTATTCCCATCCAAACGAAGCGCTGTTAGGTTTGCATTTTATTGGCGACGATCTGACGCCCGCCCTGGAAGGGAAAGAGAATGTCTCCGTTAACCGCGGCGCGCTCGCGGAAGCGCTGCGCGTCTTTACGCCAGTGTATGACGACCAGCACGACCAGATCGGCGTGGTGGTGGTGGGTATTTCGCTAAACAAAGTTGAAGATCAGATTGCCCGCGGGCGGCTCAACGCCGTGTGGACCATCTTATTCAGCGTTCTGATGAGCTCAGTGGCGATATGGGGTCTGGTCCGGGTTCTGAAACGTATCCTCTTTGGGCTGGAGCCTTACGAGATCTCAGCCCTCTTTGAGCAGCGCCAGGCCATGTTGCAGTCCCTGCGCGAAGGCGTGATGGCCGTGGATATGCACGGGCGCGTGACGATGATTAACCACACCGCCAGAGAAATATTACTCCTGACCTCGGGCCAGCACTCCGAAAGCAGCAGTGAACCGCTGCTGGCCAGCCTGCGCGAAGTATCCAGGACCGGCATTGCCCGCCAGGATCAGGAGATCGGCTGTAACGGGCGGCTGCTGCTCTGCAACATGGTCCCCGTGAAAAGCCAGAATCAGGTGATCGGGGCGATCAGCACGTTCCGCGATAAGACCGAAATCAGCCAGTTAATGCAGCGTATTGATGGCATGGTCAGCTACGTTGATGCCCTGCGCGCTCATACGCACGAGTTTATGAACAAGCTGCACGTGATCCTCGGCCTGCTGCACATGAAGCGCTACGATAAGCTGGAGGAGTACATCATCCAGACCGCGCAGAATTATCAGACGGATATCGGCGCGATACAACGTAAAGTTAAATCCCCGGTCATTGCGGGCTTCCTGCTGGGTAAAATTAACCGCGCTAAAGAGGCCGGAGTGACCCTGACGCTGGCGGAGGAGAGTCAGCTTCCCGACACCGCCAATGAAGAGCAGGTTGCGGTGCTGATCACCGTGCTGGGCAATTTAATCGAAAATGCCCTGGATGCGATGGAAGGCCAGCCGGAAGGCGAGATCGGCCTGCTGCTGCATTATCAGAACGGCTGGCTGAGCGGTGAGGTCAGCGATGACGGTCCCGGCATTGATCCCGAGCGGCTGGAGGCTATTTTTACAAAGGGCTACTCAACAAAAGGTGAAAACCGCGGCGTTGGGCTGTTCCTTGCGCGTCAGCAGATCCAGAATCTGGGCGGAGATATTACCGTCGAGTCGGAGCCTGGCGTATTTACCCAATTTTTTGTTCAGATCCCCTGGGATAGCGAGAGGAATATCGCGTGATAAATGTGTTAATTGTCGATGATGACGCCATGGTAGCCGACCTCAACCGTCTGTATGTTAACCGCGTTGAGGGTTTTAGCTGCTGCGGCGTCGCTTCCACGCTCAACCAGGCCGAGGCGTTGATCGCCAACCCAGGCCAGCCGATCGATCTGGTGCTGCTGGATGTCTATATGCAGCAGGATAACGGGCTGGATCTGCTGCCCATCATCCGCGCATCGGGCCGCCCGATTGATGTCATCATGATCTCGTCGGCCTCCGACGCCGCAACGATCCAGACCTCAATGCACTATGGCGTGGTGGATTACCTGATTAAACCGTTCCAGTTCCCGCGTTTTGAAGAGGCGCTGAACGGCTGGAAGGCAAAGCGCAGCCTGATGGGATCGCATCAGTATTATGAACAGGCCGACGTCGACAGGCTGATCCACGGCGGCGCGCCGGAGCTGGCCGACAGCAAAAAATTACCGAAAGGCCTGACGCCGCAGACGCTGCGCACCATTTGCCAGTGGATCGACAGCCATCCGGAGATAGAGTTTTCCACCGACGATCTGGCGAATGCGGTCAACATTTCCCGCGTCTCCTGCCGCAAATACCTGATCTGGCTGGCGCAAATCAATATCCTGTTCACCAGCATTCACTACGGCGCTACCGGCCGGCCGGTATATCGCTACCGTTTGCAGCCGGAACAGGTCGGCCTACTCAAACAGTACTGCCAGTAATTCGGTAGCTGTCGTCCAGAAGGGTAAAACGGAAGTGGTGCATCGAGGAGATCACCACTTCTTTTGTTTTGGTGACAAAGATGGCTTCAATATCGGGGCGCGAACGCAGCGCGGCGCAGCCCTTTTCCACGCCCATGCCGTAGATCAGCGTGGTCCAGATATCGCCGTCGAGGGAGTCTGGCGAAATAATCGTCACGCTGTCCAGTTCGTTATCCAGCGGGTAGCCGGTGCGTGGGTCAAGTATGTGGTGATAGCGTTTGCCGTTCTGCTCGAAATAGCGCTCATAGGTGCCAGACGTCACCACCGACCGGTTTTCGACCGTCATGGCGCCAATCAGCGCATCACCGGCGAACGGTTTTTTCAGGCCAACGCGCCAGCCGCCCTCCGGCGAGCCTAACGTCTGAACGTTGCCGCCAAGGTTGATCAGCCCCAGTTTAACGCCCTCTTTATGCAGGTAATCCCGCACCCTGTCGGCGATATAGCCTTTAGCAATGGCCCCCAGATCGATCTCCATTCCCTGGCGTGTAAGAAACACACTGCTGTTGGCTTCATCCAGCACCACGTCCGCAGGATGCGTGATGCCCAGCAAGGCGGCGATCTCGTCTGCGGGCGGTACAGCGTCCCCCTTAAAGCCAATTTTCCAGCGCTTCACCAGCGGGCCGATCGCCAGGTTAAAGGCGCTGTCTTTAAGCAAGCTTGCCGCTTTCGCGCAGCGGATCAGCTCAAACACCGGACGGCTGACGGCAACCGGATGCTGACCGGCCGCATGGTTGACGTCCATTACCTGGGAATGCGCGCGGTTAACGGTAAGCAGATCTTCGTACTGTTTGATCAGGCGAAACACGCGGGAGACAAGCGCTTCGTCATGGGAAAAGAGTTTCAGGAGGATGGGCGATCCCATCAAAACGGCGGAGTAGCTGTAAACGCGATGGCTATCAGGCATTGCATGAGTCCTCAGATGTAGCCCCGGCAGGCACCGCGCCGCCGGGGAAACAGGAGCCTTACCGTGTTTTCGAACGCATAGCCGCCTGATGTCCTGCAAGCGTACCAAAAATAATAATATCTGCCACCGCGTTACCGCCGATACGGTTACCGCCGTGGATGCCCCCGACAACCTCACCCGCAGCAAACGCTCCCGGCAATACGTTGTGGTTGCTGTCCAGCACGCAGGTTTCTGTGTTAATGGTCACGCCGCCCATGGTGTGGTGAACGCCCGGTGCAATCTGAATGGCGTAGAACGGCCCTTCGTTGATTGGCGCACGCAGCGCGGTGGTGCGGCCGAAATCATCGTCGTGCTGTTTCTCCACAAAGCCGTTGTAGCGTTCCAGCGTTGCCAGGAACTGGTGGTGATCCATCCCCAGTGCTTCCGCCAGGGCTTTTGGCGAGCTGGCGCTGGTAACAAACCCTTTTGCGATGTACTCATCCGCGGCTTTGTTTTTGGCGCGAACATGCTCGTCAAAGACGATGTAAGCGTATTTCTCCGGCAGCGCGATGATCTGCGCCGAGACTTTGTCGCGGGTCGACATTTCGTTATAGAAGCGGTTGCCCTGCTGGTTTACCAGAATCGCCCCGCCGCCGCGGATGGATTCGGAAATCAGATACGACGTTTTCTGCTCAACGGTTGGGTGGATCTGAATTTCGCCCATATCCACGGTGCCCGCACCGATACGCTCCAGCAGCGCGATACCGCCTCCGGTCGCCCCTTTGTGGTTGGTGGTAACGAACCCTGCCAGATCCGGACGGTATTTCACCACCATCTGGCTGTTGGCGCTGAAGCCGCCCGTTGCCACAATCACGCTTTTGGTTGCCACGGTGAGGGTTTCGTTCTCTTCGGTGGTCAGACGCACGCCGGTCACTTCGCTATTTTCGAAAATGATGTCGCTCACGGAGGTATCCAGCATCACCTCGATGTTGCGCTTGTTGACGTTACGCACCAGGCCGCTGATCAGATACCCGCCCACTGCGGAACCGTCTTTCGGACGGTGCGTACGGTCGATGCTCATCCCGCCGGTGGTGGTAATGTCGTTCAGCATAATGCCGCGCGTGGCCAGCCATTCGATAGCCTGCGGCGCGTTCTCGACAAAGCGACGCAGCAGTTCAGGGTCGTTCTTGTTGCCACCGCCTTTCAGACTTTCCTGGTAGAACAGCTCTTTGCTGTCCTGAATACCTTTCACGCGCTGGAAGCGGGTCTCCGCCGCGTTCATCCCGGCCGAGGCTTTAATGGTGTTCCCGCCGATGGTGGGCATTTTCTCGACGATCAGCACGCTCGCGCCTTCGTCATGCGCCTGAATCGCCGCTGCCAGACCGGCGCCGCCGCTGCCGACCACCACCACATCCACGCTTTTAGTCTCATTCGGGTCTGCGCCCTCTTCCGCCGCCAGCGCTTTGCTGGATTTCAGCATCGCCTTCGAGACCGCTTTTTTCACCGCCTCGCTCTGGCTGGTCGCGCCCGTAATCGCGTCCACGTGCGGGGTGTTGGCATCCAGAATACGGGTACGGATCTCTTCGAAGCTGGTGACAAACTCGACGTCTTCACTCGGGCCGGAGGCCAGTTCGATATCGGCGATGCGGTCGGTTTCGAGGCTGACGTTAATCACCAGCTCGTTAGCATCGTCCTGCACTTTTTCAATAAAGGTGCCCGGTTTGAATTTAGATTCGCCCATGCTCATGTCGCGGATCATCGCTTCCACCAGCGAGAAGCGCCACAGCGGTTCCGGGATGCTCAGTTCTTCGCGTCGGGTACTGTCCATAAACAGCTCCAGGCTTTCGCCCGCCGCGATGCGATCGGTCCAGTTCGGATAGGCGATGGTGGCGCGGCCAACGGCAATCAGGTCGTAACCGTGATCCAGCGCTTCATACACATCCGTGGCATTCACCACGCCGCCAACGCCCATTACCGGTACCTGCGCCAGCGTGTCAGAGCGCATGGCGCAGTATTTTTCGATAAGTGGCGTCGGGTCCTGAGTATCGACGATAGATGAACGCAGGGCGGCACCAAGGGAGAAGTGGAGATAATCTACCCCGCGCGCGGCCAGTTTTTCCAGCAGATACAGGGTGTCTTCGAAGCGAATGCCCGGGACTTCAAGCTCTTCCGGAGAGAAACGGTAGCCAATGATAAACGCGTCGTCCGCGTACTGGCGCACCATCTTGTGGGTAATGTCCAGCACCGCCAGCGGGAATTTCGCGCGGTTTTCGCGGCTGCCGCCCCACTCGTCGTCGCGCTGGTTAGAGTTCGGGGAGAAGAACTGCTGGATCAGATAGGTATTCGCCCCGTGGATTTCGACGCCGTCGAACCCGGCCTGAATTGCGCGGCGCACGGCTTCGCCGAACTTGCCGATCATGCCTTCCACCTCTTCCGCGGTCAGGGCAACCGGCGTGGCGGCACCGTCACGCGGCGCGGCAACGGCGCTTGGGCCAACCGGCGTGCGACCCCCAATCAGTTTTGGGTCGACCATACGGCCGCCGTGGTAGATTTGCAGCAGGGCTTTAGAGCCTTTGGACTTGATGGCGTCAGCGATTTTTGCCAGCCCGGCGATTTTCTCGTCGTTATCAATACCAATTGCGCCCGGGAACGCCAGGCCGAGATCGTCAACAAAACAGCACTCAACGATGATGGTGCCGATGCTGCCCGCGCGGGCGCGGTAGTACTCCACCAGCTCGCTGGTCACGGTGCCATCGTAATAACCGGTACAGGTTGTCATCGGGGCCATTAACAAACGGTTTTTCAGTTCAGTACCATTCGGTAATGTGAAGGGGCTTAAAATACGTTCGTTAGTGCTCATAATAGAAACTCCAAACTTTAAAAATTAAGAATTCGTTATCGGGATGATTTTTTATTTCGTGTTTTTTGCCGATGTCATGATAGTAATATAAAGCTTTTTTTAGTTTCTAAAGTCATTACGTTAGTTAATAAACTATTTAATCCCTTCGATAACATTAATAACACATTGGTGTTAGCGGGAATGTTTCACTCGTTCACAAGAATTTAAAAAAAGTTAAATTATAAAAGGTCAAACCAATACACCAAATCTATCAAAAAACCTTATAAAACAAAGATAAACAAAATCACCAGAATTTAAATGTTATAGTTTTGATACATAAAATGCGTAAAGCTAGCGAATAACCACACTACTCAGAGTGGTTATTATAAAAAATATAAAAATAGCCATTCAGTTCCGTTTTTTTGATCGCGATCAATAGTTATGGCATTCAAAAGAGCAATATAAAAACATCATCATTTTTTATTTAGCGCAAACCAAAATGCGTTAAATCGCTATTAGTGAAAACACAAATCCGCACCTTAAATAACTAAAAAAAGCAAAAAGGATATTTCAATCGAATTTGTGTTTTCGCCGGGCGACGAATTTTTGACAACTTAAGACGTGAAACTATGAATACAAAAACTGCTGTAACGCCTCCTGCGGCGAATCTGGCATCAAATGGAACAGCAAAACGACTGCTGATGATGGCTTTGCCCGTCATTGTTGCCGTCCTGCTGTTGTTTGTCCCCGTTCCGGAAGGGCTGCCGCCTTATGCGTGGCACTACTTCGCCATCTTTGTCGGCGTCATCGTCGGCTTAATTTTCGAACCGCTGCCGGGCGCCGTGATCGGTCTTACCGGCGTCGTGGCGATTGCGCTGTGCAGCCAGTGGGTACTCTTTAGCCCGGAACAGCTGGCTGACCCAAAATTCAAGCTGGCGGGCGCCTCCTTTAAATGGGCGGTCAGCGGGTTTGGTAACTCCACCGTCTGGCTGATTTTCGGTGCCTTTATGTTCGCCGCAGGCTACGACAAAACCCGCTTCGGCCGCCGTCTGGCGCTGATTCTGGTGAAGTACCTGGGCCGTCGCAGCCTGACGCTCGGTTACGCCATTACGTTTGCGGACCTGCTGCTGGCCCCGTTCACCCCATCCAACACCGCGCGCAGCGGCGGGACCATCTACCCGATCATCGCCAACCTGCCGCCGCTGTACGGTTCAAAACCCAATGACCCAAGCGCGCGCAAAATCGGTTCGTATCTGATGTGGGTAGCCATCACCGCGGCCTGTATCACCAGCTCGATGTTCCTTTCCGCTCTGGCACCTAACCTGCTGGCGCTGGCGCTGGTAAAAAGCACGGTTGGAATTGATATCTCCTGGGGGACCTGGTTCCTCGCCTTCCTGCCGCTGGGCATCCTGCTGATCCTGACCATGCCGCTGCTGGCCTACTGGTTCTACCCGCCGGAAGTAAAAGTGAATAACGAAGTACCGCTGTGGGCGACCCGTGAACTGGAAAAACTGGGCAAACTGTCGCGCAATGAGATCCTGCTGCTGGTGTTCGTGTGCTGTGCGCTGCTGATGTGGATCTTCGCCGCGGCGTGGATTGAACCGGCCATGGCTGCCCTGCTGATCGTTGGCCTGATGCTGTGGACCGGCGTGCTGGAGTGGAACGATATCACCGGTAACAAAGCCGCGTGGAATACCTTCGTCTGGTTCGCCACCCTGGTGGCGCTGGCGGATGGCCTCTCCTCCACCGGTTTTATCAGCTGGCTGGGTAAAGAAGGCGGCCTGCTGATGAGCGGTATCTCTCCGGGTGTCGCCACCATCGTGCTGCTGCTGGCGTTCTACCTGCTGCACTACCTGTTCGCCAGCACCACCGCGCACACCACGGCGCTGCTGCCTGCGATGCTGACCATCGCCTCCACCATTCCGGGCATGAATATGGAAGTGTTCGTTCTGCTGATGGTGACCTCGCTGGGCGTGATGGGGATCATTACCCCCTACGGTACGGGTCCAAGCCCGATTTACTACGGTAGCGGCTACCTGCCAACCAAAGACTACTGGCGCCTCGGTACCATCTTCGGTGCCATCTTCCTGGCAGCTCTGCTGCTGATTGGCTACCCGTGGATGTCCATGATGTTCTGATTCCTGACCGCCGGACTTCTCCTCCGGCGGTTTTATTTTTGTGGAGCAATACGCTATGTCAAACAAACCGTTTATCTACCAAAACCCCTTCCCTCTTGCGCACGATGACACCGAATACTATCTGCTGACCAAAGAGCACGTTTCCGTTGCCGAGTTCGACGGTCAGGAAGTGCTGAAAGTCGAGCCAGAGGCGTTGACCCTGCTGGCACAGCAGGCCTTCCACGACGCGGCATTTATGCTGCGCACCTCTCACCAGAAGCAGGTTGCGGCTATTCTGAGCGACCCGGAAGCCAGCGAGAACGATAAGTACGTTGCCCTGCAATTCCTGCGCAACTCCGAAATTGCGGCGAAAGGCGTGCTGCCAACCTGTCAGGATACCGGCACCGCGATCATCATGGGCAAAAAAGGCCAGCGCGTCTGGACCGGCGGCGGTGACGAAGCGGCCCTGAGCCAGGGCGTCTATAACACATACATTGAAGATAACCTGCGCTACTCGCAGAATGCGGCGCTGGATATGTATAAAGAGGTGAACACCGGCACCAACCTGCCCGCGCAGATCGACCTCTACAGCGTTGATGGTGACGAGTATAAATTCCTGTGCATGGCGAAAGGCGGCGGCTCTGCCAATAAAACTTATCTGTATCAGGAAACCAAAGCGCTGATCACCCCGGCGAAACTGAAAAATTATCTGGTTGAGAAGATGCGGACCCTGGGTACCGCGGCCTGCCCGCCTTACCATATCGCCTTCGTTATCGGCGGCACCTCAGCGGAAGCCACGCTGAAAACCGTCAAGCTCGCCTCTGCGCGCTACTACGATGGCCTGCCAACCGAAGGCAATGCGCACGGCCAGGCATTCCGCGACGTCCAGCTCGAGCAGGAACTGCTTCAGGAAGCGCAAAACCTCGGCCTTGGCGCGCAGTTCGGCGGGAAATACTTCGCGCACGATATTCGCGTGATCCGTCTGCCGCGCCACGGCGCCTCCTGCCCGATCGGCATGGGCGTCTCCTGCTCCGCTGACCGCAACATCAAGGCGAAGATTAACCGCGAGGGGATCTGGATTGAGAAGCTGGAGCACAATCCGGGCCAGTATATTCCTGAATCCCTGCGCCAGCAGGGAGAAGGCGACGTGGTAAGCATTGATCTGAACAAGCCGATGCCCGACATTCTGGCGCAGCTTTCCGCGCACCCGGTATCCACCCGCCTGTCGCTGAGCGGCACCATCATCGTGGCGCGTGACATCGCCCATGCGAAGCTGAAAGAGCTGCTCGACAACGGGGAAGAACTGCCGCAGTACGTTAAAGATCACCCGATTTACTACGCAGGCCCGGCGAAAACGCCAGAAGGTTACGCGTCTGGCTCCTTAGGCCCAACCACCGCCGGGCGTATGGACTCCTACGTGGACCTACTGCAATCCCACGGTGCGAGCATGATCATGCTGGCCAAAGGTAACCGCAGCCAGCAGGTCACCGACGCCTGCCATAAGCACGGCGGCTTCTACCTCGGCAGCATCGGCGGCCCGGCGGCGGTGCTGGCGCAAAACAGCATCAAGAGCCTGGAGTGCGTGGCGTATCCTGAACTGGGAATGGAAGCGATCTGGAAAATTGAAGTGGAGAACTTCCCGGCGTTTATCCTGGTGGATGACAAAGGCAACGACTTCTTCCAGCAGATCCAGAATAAACAGTGCAAAGGGTGCTCACAGCGCTGAACGTTTCCATAACGCCGGAAGCAGCGACAGCGTATCGTTGATCAACCCGCGCTTGTCGCTGCCCGGCTTCCAGATAGTGACCATCGTCTGGCTTATCCCCTGGCTGCCCACTTCGGTGGGCAGCCTTTTTACATTTTTCCACTGCGTTGCCTGAAGATGGGTCGGCAAAAACCCCCAGCCGCAGCCCTGTTCCAGCAAGCCGCGCAGCATCTCCAGTTCGTTAGTGAAAAGCGTGTGCCCTGAAATTTGCAGGCGACGGGCAACCGGCTCGTCTGACGCGGCATGCATAATCACCTGCGGCACCAGGGAGAGATCGAGCAGCGACACCGGCGACGCCACCTCCGCAAAAAGCGCCGTTGCGGCGTAAAAATCCATTTCGATCGCCCCCAGCGCCCGCCACTCCATCTCATTGCCCACGCTGCGGTTGCGCGCCTGGCAGATCCCCAGGTCGGCCTGACCGTTTGCCAGCATGGCTTCCGCCTCATCGCGTGACGCGCTGGTCAGGCTCAGGCGGATCTTTTGCGTCGCCAGCGTGGCAATCAGCGCCTGCAAAAAGGCTCTGGGGGTGAACGGATCGTAAACGAGGGCAATGTCCTGCGTCGCGCTGTCCGGCACCGATCTGGCAAACGCCTCAAACGCTTTGACCTGGCGCATCAGCAGGTGCGCCTGCCGCTGAAGCTGCTCCCCCTCCGGCGTCAGGCGCAGGCTGCGCCCCTCCCGCAGGAACAGAGCATAGCCCAGCCCATCCTCAAGGAAATCGATCAGATCCCGCAGGGTAGTACGATCTTTGCCGAGTTTACTGGCCGCCTTCATCAGGCTGCCGTGTTCAGCGACGGCAGTGAACGCCTCAAGCTGGGCAAAGGAATAGATCAGTGATGCCACGCCATTCTCCACGCAATTTTTACGGGGGATTTTCCCCCATAACGCGTTTTTTATTATAGGCCGCAGGTTCTTAAACTGAAGTCCTTCCTGAGCCAAACGAGATAAATATGAAAATCAAAACAAACCGCACGCTGCTCGCGGCGCTGGTTGTCAGTAGCCTGCTTTCGCCCGCCGTTATGGCGGCCTGCAACGGTACCGACCTCACCACCTGTCCGGCGCCTTTCGATGCCAGACTCCCGGACGCGCATACCATGCTCACCTGGAACCAGGCCGATCGCGTGGTGGGCTTTCGCAATGACTACCGCAACTACGCAGGGGATGTGTTCCGCCACGGCAACGCTACGCCGCTGCTGCCCGCAGAAAAACCGCTCACCGATGCCCGCTATCAGGTGAAGGGTAAGAGTTACACTCTTCAGGATTACCTGAAACGCCAGAACGTCAGCGGCATGCTGGTGCTGAAAAACGGCAAAGTGGCCTATAAATACCTGGGTGAAGGCAATACCGACTCAACGCTCTGGACGTCGCGTTCCGTGGGCAAATCGGTGGTCTCCGCGCTGGTGGGTGCTGCAATTAAAGAAGGGAAAATCCACTCCCTGGACGACCTTGTCACCCAATACGAACCTGACTTAAAAGGCACCGCCTGGGAGGGCGTAACGCTAAAACAGCTCATCACCCACACCTCTGGCGTGGCGTGGAACGAAGATTACACCAACCCGCAATCTGACTTCGCCCGGCTTACCGAATGCGAAGCGAAGCCGGGCACCTACAACTGCGTGCGCACCCTGGTGAAGGGGTTACACCGTGAACACCCGGCGGGCGAAAACTGGTCCTATTCCTCGGGTGGCGCCTGGCTGTTAGGCGATGTGCTTGAGCGCGCCACCGGCATGACGCTCGCGGCGTATCTGGAGAAGACCATCTGGCAGCCGTACGGCATGGCGAGCGACGGCGTGTGGCATGCCTACAGCAAAGGCCAGCACGACGTGGGTGCGCATGGGTTCAACGCCACGCTGGAAGACTGGGGGCGTTTCGGGGAGTTTATCCTGCATAACGGTACGCTGCCGGACGGGAAGCAGATCCTCCCCGAGGGCTGGGTGAAACAGTCCTCAGCCTGGACACAGGCCAAAGGATCGGTGTCCGACGCGCATCCGAAGGGGTTATACGGCTACCAGTGGTGGAACAACGAAGTACCAGCCACCGCCACACACGTGGAGCCGAAAGTCGAAAATTCGCTGAAGGATTCCCTGTGGGCGCTGGGTATATTTGGTCAGATGATCATGGTTAATCAGAAAGAAAATCTGGTTATCGTCCAGTGGTCCACCTGGCCGCAGGCAGAGCCGTCATTCAGCGCCCAGCCGCTGGAAGCGTCGCTGATGTTTAGCGCGATTGCGAACGCGCTGCGCTGATAATCCCAAGCCAGGCCCCGCCTGGCTTCTCACCTGCGCGATGTCACAAAACTGATATATCAGCAACTTAGCGAAATCGAGTAAATAAAAGATCACCGAAATGTTAAGTTATTGTTGAACATGTAAATACTGGTCAACGCTTTGTCATTAATGCACCACGCGCATCAGTCCATGCGCTATTTGCGCTTATTAATTTCCACTTCCTGATCCAGTTTTCAGAAACAGACGAGCATAACGTCACTATAAAACTGGAGATAATCATGGTTTCCTCAACCTCACCTGCAACGCTTCGTGCCAAAGCGGGCGCGATTTTCCGCGTCACGTCGGGCAACTTTCTTGAGCAATTCGACTTCTTTCTGTTCGGCTTTTATGCCACCTACATCGCCCATACTTTTTTTCCGGCAAGCAGTGAATTTGCGTCCCTGATGATGACCTTCGCCGTCTTTGGCGCGGGCTTCCTGATGCGTCCGATCGGGGCCATTGTGCTGGGGGCTTACATTGATAAAGTGGGTCGCCGTAAAGGGCTGATCGTCACCCTGTCAATTATGGCCGCCGGAACCTTCCTGATCGTGCTGATCCCTTCTTACCAGAGCATTGGCCTGTGGGCGCCGCTGCTGGTGCTGACCGGCCGCCTGTTGCAGGGTTTTTCGGCAGGCGCCGAGCTGGGCGGGGTTTCGGTTTATCTGGCGGAGATCGCCACGCCGGGCCGCAAGGGTTTCTACACCAGCTGGCAGTCGGGTAGCCAGCAGGTCGCCATTATGATCGCGGCGGCGATGGGCTTCGCCCTGAATGTGGTGCTGGAAGAGAGTGCCATTCGCGAATGGGGGTGGCGTATTCCGTTCCTGTTTGGCTGTCTGATTGTGCCGTTTATCTTTTTCCTGCGCCGCAAGCTCGAAGAGACCGAGGAATTCAGCGCCCGTCGCCACCATCTGGCAATGCGTCAGGTCTTCACAACGCTGCTCGCCAACTGGCCGGTAGTCGTCGCGGGCATGCTGATGGTGGCGATGACCACCACCGCGTTTTACCTGATCACCGTTTACGCGCCGACCTTCGGTAAAAAAGTCCTGATGCTTAGCGCGTCGGACAGTCTTCTGGTCACGCTGCTGGTGGCGGTGTCCAACTTCATCTGGCTTCCGGTGGGCGGCGCGCTGTCGGATCGCTTCGGGCGTAAACCAGTGCTGATCGCCATGACGCTGCTGGCGCTGGCGACCAGCTATCCGGCGCTGACGATGCTGGCCGCAGCCCCGAGCTTCTCAATGATGCTGACCGTGCTGCTGTGGCTCTCTTTCCTCTACGGCCTGTATAACGGCGCGATGATCCCGGCCCTGACGGAGATCATGCCAGCAGAGGTGCGCGTGGCGGGCTTCTCACTGGCTTACAGCCTGGCAACGGCGGTCTTTGGCGGTTTCACGCCGGTGATTTCGACTGCCTTAATTGAGTACACCGGCGACAAAGCCTCTCCGGGCTACTGGATGAGCTTTGCCGCCGTTTGCGCCCTGCTGGCAACGCTTTATCTCTATCGTCGTCGCACGTTAATCCTGCAAACTGCCGTTAAGGAGTGATCCCTCATGCTTACATTCAGAACGGTGATTGCCGCCCTGTCCTTCGCCACCCTCAGCGCGGGCGCGCTTGCGCAGGATGTGACGGTGATGATTTCTGGCGGCTTCAAAGCGGCGCTGGAGAAGCTGACGCCGCAGTACGAAGCGCAAAGCGGTGACAGGCTCATTGTGATCTCCGGCCCGTCGATGGGCAAAAAGCCGCAGGCCATTCCGGCCCGGCTCGCCCGGGGCGAAAAAGCGGACGTGGTGATTATGGTGGGCGATGCGCTGGCGAAACTGGAACAGGATCGCAGGACGGCGGCGGGCTCCCGCGTGGAGCTGGCGGATTCGCCCGTCGGGATGGTCGTCAAAGCGGGCGCGCCGGTGCCGGATATCAGTACGGTGCCTGCCCTGCGGCAAACGCTGCTGAAGGCGCATTCCATAGCTTATTCCGACAGCGCCAGCGGCCGGTATGTAGAGAGCCAGCTGTTCCGTAAGCTGGGCATCGACGGCCAGGTCCACGATAAAGCGCACCGGGTTGAGCGCATCCCGGTGGCGTCTGAAGTGGCAAAAGGGAAATACGATCTCGGCTTTCAGCAGGTGAGCGAGCTTCTGCCGGTCCCGGGGGTGATGTTTGTGGGTAAGTTGCCTGACGACATGCAGTACATTACCCGTTTCGCCGGAGCCGTAACGCAGAAGGCTGACCATCCCGAACAGGGAAAAGCGCTGCTGGCCTTTCTCTCTTCGCCACAGGCCGCCAGCGTCATTACGGCAACGGGCTTAACGCCCGTCAGTGCACCTCGCGATACTGCTCGGTAATTAGCGTTTCGAGTTCGGCAGCAATATAGGACTGGATCCGCCCGCGGCGGCGGATCAGCCCCACGGTTCGCCTGACTTCAGGCTCGGTTAAAGGTACCGACGTCAGCAGCGAATGCTCTGCGCGGGGCATTGACATGGCGGGAACGGCCGCAATGCCGATCCCGGCTTCAACCATCCCCAGCATGGTCGTCACGTGCCGCGTTTCGCAGATGCTGGGGCGTTCAGGCCGAATATGCCCGACCCGCTGGTCGAGAAGATTGCGGTTGCCGGAGGTCTTATCCAGACCGATATAATCCTGCTGATAAAAAGCCTGCCACGTCAGGCTTTTTCTTTTTGCAAGCGGGCTGTCGCGCCGGCAGGCGGCCACGTAGACATCCTCCACCAGCGGGACAAACTCGATGTCGGGCTGCAAACTCCGGGCAAAGCAGATACCAAAATCCGCCTGTCCGCGGGTGACGGCCTCGATAACATTTCCGGCGCTGCTGTCGATCAGTTTTATGCGCACGCGGGGGTAACGGGACTGAAAGCGGCGGATAACATCCGGCATAAAGTAACAGGCGGCGGACGGCACCGTCGCCACGGTGATTAGCCCCGTACGCTCCTCGCTGGCCTTATCGATATCCGAAAGCATGGACTCCACATCAGCAAGCAGCTGTCCGCATCGGTCGGCAAAGGTCTGTCCATACAGGGTCAGCGTGACGCGCCGGGTGGTTCTGTCGAACAGTTTTGTCCCCAGTGCCGCCTCGAGCTTTTCAATTCTGCGACTCAACGCCGACTGGGAAAGGCAGATAGACTCCGCCGCAAGACGGAAATTGCCATATTCCAGTAAAGCGCGGAAGGCATAGAGATCGTTGAGGTCAAAATTGACGGGCATACTGACGGGATCCTTAAGCACGGTAGGGTAAGAAGAGATTTATCATAGTCGCGCACGACATACTTCACAAAATGAAGGGGATACCCCTAAAGCGCTATCAACCTGACGGCACATAGTGATAGTTTATGCGGGCTGGATTCCTCTTAAACAGGCTGCCAGTCTGCATGCAGCCGAAGAGGAGTGTCATACTGCTTAACAGAGTATGTTGGCATGCTAACAGCCCCTGACCTTTCCATTTTGTTCACGTGCGAGTAACGAGCAAAGCGATGATTAAGTGGCCCTGGAAAACGAACGACGCTGGTCGAAATATGGCGCTGCCCTGGGATGAGGCTCTGGCGATCCCCGTGCTGGCGAATCTCTTGCCTGAAGAGCAATCAAAGCTGATTCAGCTGGCCGAGCGTTTTTTACAGCAAAAACGGCTGGTACCGCTACAGGGCTTCGAACTGGATCCGCTTAAAAATTCCCGCATCGCCCTGCTCTTCTGCTTGCCGGTGCTGGAGCTGGGTATCGAATGGCTGGATGGCTTCCACGAAGTGCTGATCTACCCGGCGCCGTTTATCGTCGATGATGAGTGGGAGGATGACATCGGGCTTGTGCACAACCAGCGTATGGTGCAGTCCGGGCAAAGCTGGCAGCAAGGGCCAATCATCCTCAACTGGCTGGATATTCAGGACTCGTTCGATGCCTCGGGCTTCAACCTGATCATTCACGAAGTGGCGCATAAGCTGGATACCCGCAACGGCGATCGCGCCAGCGGCGTGCCGCTGATCCCGCTGCGTGAAGTCGCGGGATGGGAGCACGACCTGCACGCGGCGATGGAAAACATTCAGGATGAGATAGACCTGGTGGGTGAAAGCGCGGCCAGCATTGATGCCTATGCCGCGACCGATCCCGCCGAGTGTTTTGCGGTACTGTCCGAGTATTTCTTTAGCGCACCTGAGCTTTTTGCCCCGCGCTTCCCGGCGCTGTGGCAGCGTTTTTGCCAGTTTTATCAGCAGGATCCGCTTCAGCGTCTGCGGCAAAGTGAGGACGCAGCCAGCACATCCTCTCATCCGTTCCACTAATGTTCAGCAGAGGTACGATCGGTCGATCGTACCCACACGCTCACCGCGAGAAACAGCAGCGCCATTCCCCATGCGGCAGTAATCAAAAACTGCTCGCCGTAAAAGCGCGTCACCACGGGTACCAGCAGCGCGCTGGCCCCGTACCCCAGCGTATGGCTGGTGGCGATCACCCCTGCGCCTTTGCCCGTCGTCAGCCGATCGTTGAGCAAAAGCTGGTATCCCGGCGTTGCCATGGCGGCCCCCAGCGAAGTGATGACAATTCCCACGTAGAACAGGGCTAAACTGGCGAGACACATCAGCCCAAGACCCGCCACCATCAAGACCGCGGCAATTAAGAGTAAAACTCTCGGGGTAAAATGCTGCGGGCGTACCACCAGAAACTGCGCCGCCAGGGTCGCCAGCGCGGCCAGGCTCAGCAGCAGCGCGACATGATGGCTGATTTGCACGGCATCGCCATTAAATAACGGGTGAAGATGCGGCGATAAACCAAGCTGCATCAGGCTGACCAGCGCCGCCAGCAGCAGTGCCAGCACCAGGAAAGGCAGCATGGAGGCCTGTAACCGCGTCGACTGGTGCGCCACCGGCGGCAACGGGGGATCGGCGGCTTCGCGCAGCACCAGCAGCAGCGCGATAAACGGCGCCACCGCCATCAGCCAGAGCGGGGCGACCGGGCTGACGCTGAGCATCAGCGCGGCCAGAGGCGGTCCCAGCAGACGCCCGCAGCTCAGGCCAGAGCTTATCGTCGCCAGCGCCGCCATCCTTTTATCCAGCCCCGCGCGTTGAATGGCCCACGTCTGGGCCGCAGGCACCAGCCCTGATACCGTCAGGCCGTAAAGCATGCGCGACAGCACCAGGCCTGCCATTCCCCAGAAGGCATTCAGCGCACCGTTCGCCATCGCCCAGACCACCAGCGCCATCACGACAAAGCTCGCCAGATAGCCGCCCAGCGAGGCCAGCATAACGATCTTACAGCCGTGCCGCTCGCTCTGGCGTCCCCACCAGGGCGAGGCGGGTAAAAAGAGCATCGAGCCGAACATCAGCAGCCCGGCCCAGACGGAGAGCGACAGTCCGGTCAGGGAGACCAGCTGCGGCAGCATAACCAGCAAACCGTTTTGCCCAATACCTAATAAACCGGCGCCCAGTGCCAGGGGCCAGTTAGTTTTGGGGGCCACAACGTCAGTGAGATTCTCAGTACGAGTGCGCATAAAATTGTGAAGATAATGTCAATAAATGTGTGGAAATTATGAAGTTTATGAAAACAAATATTGCAAAAATAGTTGCCACTGTAAACAGAATGAATATCATAACGAGAATTATTATCAGTCATGGAATGAGGTACAACTATGCGTACTCTGCCCCGCTCCGCCGGTACAGATGTTGCGGCCCAGTGTTTTTTGAACGCGCTGCTGCGCGAAACGAAGGACTGGCACTATCTTCCCGCAACCCGTGCGGATGAGTTATCGCAGATTCATATCCCGCTCTCCCCAACCCAGGCCATTCGGGTTCCGGTACGCTATTTCTCCCCCACGCAGCATCACCAGTATCGTTTTCCGGCAACGCTGATTCAGGCCGACAGCGACGGCGGTGACACGGTCACATTCCATCAACTGATTGATTTTATTATTGAAAAAGAGACGGTAAAAGGCGAACTGGATGCCGATACGCTGGCTCGCTTTAAGCAGCGCGTCCTGGAAAGCCATACGCACACCTGGCAGGCCATTGATTTACGCCACAACTGGGCAAACCTGCGCGATAAGCCGCTGACCTTTGCCAAAGCGGAACAGGCGCTGCTGGTCGGCCATGCTTTTCATCCTGCCCCAAAGTCGCACGAGCCGTTTAACGAGGCCGAAGCGCGCCGCTATCTGCCGGATTTCGCCTCCCGCTTCCCGCTGCGCTGGTTTGCGGTTGGGTATGAGCTGATTACCGGTGACAGCCTGAACGTCTCCCTGCGCGAGCGTCTGCTGCGCTTTGCCGCACAGAGCGCACCGGAGCTGCTCGGCCACTTCACCGACACCCGCTGGCTGCTGCCGATGCACCCGTGGCAGGCCGACTATCTGCTGGAGCAGGACTGGTGCCAGCGTCTGGTAGAAAAAGGCGCCCTGCGCGATCTGGGCGAAGCCGGTGCGCAATGGCTGCCCACCAGCTCTTCCCGCTCGCTGTACAGCGAAACCAACAGCGACATGATTAAGTTTTCCCTGAGCGTGCGGCTGACCAACTCCGTGCGCACGCTGTCGGTGAAAGAGGTTAAGCGCGGCATGCGCCTGGCACGGCTGGCGAAAACGGCACGCTGGCAGGAACTCCAGGCGCGCTACCCGACCATGCGCGTGATGCAGGAGGATGGCTGGGCGGGGCTGTGCGATGAGCACGGCGTCGTTCAGGAAGAGAGTCTGATGGCCCTGCGCGTCAACCTGCTGTTCGATACCCCTGAAACGCAAACCAACGTGCTGGTGAGCCTGACCCAGGCCGCGCCGGACGGCGGCGACAGCCTGCTCGCCGCGGCGGTGCGTCGTCTGAGCCAGCGTCTGGATCTCCCGCTCACCCAGTCCGCGCGCTGCTGGCTGGACGCCTACTGCGACCGGGTATTGCTTCCGCTGTTCAGCGCCGAGGCGGACTACGGTCTGGTCCTGCTGGCGCACCAGCAAAATATCCTCGTTGAGATGCAGCAGGATTTCCCCGTTGGGCTGATCTACCGCGACTGCCAGGGCAGCGCCTGGACCGAAGGGGCCGACGCGTGGCTGAAAGAGGCAGGTGAAACCGAGGTGGAAAACCGCTTCGGTGAGAGCCAGCTGCTGCGCTACTTCCCTTATTACCTGCTGCTGAACTCTACCCTTGCCGTCACCGCCGCGCTCGCCGCTGCCGGTTTCGACAGCGAAGAGAACCTGATGTCCCGCGTGCGTGACGCGCTGGCCGAACTGCGCACGACAGCGAAGCAGACCCGCTGCCTCGATTACGTGCTCGACAGCCCGACCTGGAACTGCAAAGGCAACTTCTTCTGCTACCTGCACGATCGCAACGAAAACACCATCGTCGATCCGGCGGTGATCTATTTCGACTTTAGCAACCCGTTTTATAAGGAGAAGGCGTGATGGCAAACGCGAATATCGTCCATTCCGGCTACGGCTTTCGCTGCACGGTCACGGAACAAAACCTGCCGCTGACGCTGGGTCTCGACGGCAGCGCGGTGCTGGAGCGGCTGACCGGGCTCCCGGACGGCTGGCTGGTGGACGCCCTCGACCAGCTGTTTGTTGCCGCGCCCGCCCTGACCGGCATTACCCTGCCGTGGGCAGCCTGGCAGGATGAACCTCAGGCGCAGGCGCTGTTTAGCCTCGTAAGCGGGGATTATCTGGCGCGTGAAATTTTCTGGCAGCTGCCGCTGTGGCTGAAAGGCGAACGTCCGCAGGCGAGCGGCGGAATGCAGTTTGATGAAAGCCGTCAGCTGTACTTCCCGCTGCGCCCTCACTGCCCGCAGGGCGAGGTGTATCGCCGTTACGATCCGCAGATTAAGCGCACCCTGAGCTTCCGCGTGGCGGACGTGGCGCTGGACGGCGAGCGTTTCACCCGCTGGATGAACAACCCACGCGTGAATGCCTTCTGGGAGATGGCGGGCCCGCAGGCCGAGCAGGAGAACTACCTGCGTCGCCAGCTTGATTCGACGTACTGCTACCCGGTTATCGGCTGCTTCGATGACCAGCCGTTCGGCTATTTTGAACTCTACTGGGCGGCAGAAGACCGCATTGGCCGCCACTATCGCTGGCAGCCGTTTGACCGTGGGCTGCACATGCTGGTGGGCGAAGAGAACTGGCGCGGGGCGCAGTATATCCGCAGCTGGCTGCGCGGCCTCAGCCACTATCTGTATCTTGATGAACCGCGCACGGCGCGCATTGTGGCGGAACCGCGCTTCGACAACCAGCGTCTGTTCCGCCATCTGGCGTCCGCTGGTTTCGACACGGTGAAAGAGTTCGACTTCCCGCACAAACGCTCCCGTCTGATCATGAGCGAGCGTCATCGCTTCTTCCACGAGGTGGAACTGTGAACGCACTCTGGCAGAAAGTGAACCGCGAGATGGTGGCGAAGATCCTCGCCGAACTGGAATATGAACGCACCCTGCGCGCCGAGCCGGTTACGGCGGACAACTGGCGCATCAGTATGGGCAACGCGTGCTGGCAGTTTCGCGCCACGCGTGGGATCTGGGGCTGGCTGCATATTGACCCTGACACCCTGACCACCACCAGCGGCGCGGCGGTCGAAGCGGAAAACGCGCTGCTGCAACTGGCCATCGTGCTGGAGATGAGCGACGCGCAAACGGCGGAGCACATGGAAGATCTCTACGCCACGCTGCGGGGTGACATGCAGCTGTTGCAGGCGCGTGAAACGCTGGATGCCGATGCGCTGATCCACCTCGACCCGGACGAACTACAGTGCCTGATGCGCGGTCACCCGAAGTTTATTTTCAACAAGGGACGCCGCGGCTGGGGGCTGGATGCCCTGCGCCTGTACGCGCCGGAATATCGCGGGCGTTTCCGCCTGCACTGGGTCGCCGTGCAGCGCGAGCGTCTGGTCTGGAGCAGCGACGCCGATTGCGATATTAACGCCCTGCTCTCCAGCGCCATGGACGATGCCGAGCGCGAGCGGTTCGACGCCCGCTGGCAGGAGCTGGATCTGAACAACAGCTGGCTGCCGGTGCCGCTGCACCCGTGGCAGTGGCAGCAAAAAATTGCCATTCATTTCCTGGCGCAGCTCGCGCGCGGTGAGATGGTAGAACTGGGTGAGTTCGGCGATGAGTATCTGGCGCAGCAGTCCCTGCGCACGCTGACCAACGCCAGCCGTCGCGCGCCGTATGACATCAAGCTGCCGCTGACCATCTACAACACCTCCTGCTACCGCGGTATTCCGGGCAAGTATATCGCCGCCGGTCCGCTGGCCTCGCGCTGGCTACAGCAGCAGTTCGCCAGCGATGCCACGCTGATTCACTCCGGGGCGCAGGTGCTTGGCGAACCCGCAGCCGGATATCTGTCGCATCCGGGTTATGCCGCATTGCCTGAGGCGCCGTACCGCTATCAGGAGATGCTGGGGGTGATCTGGCGCGAGAACCCATCCTGCTATTTACAGGATGGCGAACAGGCGGTGCTGATGGCGGCGCTGATGGAAACCGATAACCAGGGGCGCCCGCTGATTGACGCGTGGATCAAACGCTCGGGGTTAACCGCTGACGCATGGCTGGAAAAGCTGTTTGAGGCGACGGTGATCCCCTTCTATCACCTGCTCTGTCGCTACGGGGTGGCGCTCATCGCCCACGGCCAGAACGTCACGCTGGTGATGAAAGATTACGTTCCGCAGCGCATTTTGCTGAAGGATTTCCAGGGCGACATGCGCCTGGTGGATGAAGATTTCCCGCAGGCGCAGAGCCTGCCGGAGCAGGTAAAAGCGGTGACGGCGCGCCTCAGCGCGGATTACATCATTCACGACCTGCAAACCGGCAACTTTGTTACGGTGCTGCGCTTTATATCCCGCCTCACCCTGCAATGCGGCGTGAGCGAACCCCGCTTCTATCAGATCCTGGCGCTGGTGTTACGTCGCTATATGGCCGCCCATCCGGATCTTGCAGCGCGCTTCGCCAAATTCGACCTGTTTAAGCCGCAGATTATTCGTGTGATCCTCAACCCGGTCAAACTGACCTTCTCTGAACACGACGGCGGCAGCCGCATGCTACCGAACTACGTCTGCGATCTTGATAACCCTCTTTTTCTGGTCTCCCAGGAGTCAGCGCAATGAAAACCTATGATTTCATCGGCATTGGTATCGGTCCGTTCAACCTCAGTATTGCCGCGCTGGCAGAGGGGCTGGACGGTTTTAGCTCGCTGTTTCTTGAACGCAAGCCGCACTTCTCCTGGCACCCGGGGATGATGGTGCCGGACTGCCATATGCAGACCAGCTTCCTGAAGGATCTGGTCAGCGCCGTGGAGCCTACCAACCGCCACAGCTTCCTGAACTATCTGGTACAGCGCAAAAAGTTCTACCGTTTCCTCACCACCGAGCAGCGCACCGTCTCGCGCGAGGAGTTTGCCGACTACCTGTGCTGGGCGGCGGATAACCTCACTAACCTGGCCTTCAGCCAGCAGGTACAGCAGGTCCGCTTTGATGAGCAAAACGGCCTGTTTGAGGTCGTGACCCAGCGGGATCGCTTCCTGGCGCGCCACGTCTGCGTGGGGATTGGGAAGCAGATCAATCTCCCAGACTGCGTCACCGCGCAGGACGACACCTGCTTCCACGCCAGCGAAATGATGCTGCGCATGCCAGATTTAGCGGGCAAGCGCGTCACCGTGGTCGGCGGTGGCCAGAGCGGTGCCGATCTGTTTTTAAATATCTTCCGTGGCGAATGGGGCCAGCCGCTGAGCCTCAACTGGGTGTCGCGCCGCAACAACTACAACGCGCTGGATGAAGCCGCGTTTGCTAACGAATATTTCACGCCGGAGTACGTGGACAGCTTCTCGACCCTTGGTGACGACGCCCGACGTCAGATGTTGCAGGAGCAGAAGATGACCTCCGACGGGATCACCACGGAGTCGCTGCTGGCCATCTATCGCGCCATGTATCACCGCTTCGAAGTGCTGCGCGAAAAACCCTGGGCGCACCTGATGCCGTCCCGCTCGGTGACGGCGCTGACGCGCCAGGAAACCGGACATCGCCTCAGCATCCAGCATCACCTGGACGGCGGGCGCGAACAGCTGGAAAGCGACGTGGTGATTTTCGCCACCGGCTACCGCGCCGTACAGCCCGCGTTTCTCGCCCCGCTCTCTTCCCGACTGCGTCTGGATGAGGATGAAGCCTTCTGCATCAACAACGATTTTACCCTTGAATGGGACGGCCCGCAGAGCAACCGCCTGTTTGCCGTCAATGCCGGGATGCACCGTCTCGGTATTGCCGAACCCCAGCTCAGCCTGATGGCCTGGCGCGCGGCGCGAATTTTGAATCGCGCTCACGATGACGAGCCGTTTGAGCTGGCAACCACCCCCGGCGTGATCCACTGGCGGAGCACCACCAGCCCGGAGAGCAGCCAGGTTTTTAAATCATTAATAAAGACCACCGAGTACTGACACACACATTCAGGATCAACATAACAATGAAACGTTCTCATCTTTGGGTTTTAAATCCGTGCTTGCTTGCCATGCTTTCTACCTCTGCGTGGGCGGAAGAACAAAAGGAAGAAGATATTGTGGTCTCCGCCAGCCGGGCACATCGCAGCGTGGCAGAGATGGCGCAAACCACCTGGGTTATTGAGCGGGCGGAAATTGAGCAGCAGGTTCAGGGCGGGAAAGAGATTAAAGACGTGCTGGCCCAGCTGATCCCCGGCATGGACGTCAGCAGCCAGGGACGTACCAACTACGGCATGAACCTGCGCGGTCGCTCCATGATGGTGATGGTGGACGGCGTACGTCTGAACTCGTCCCGCAGCGACAGCCGCCAGCTCGACTCTATCGATCCGTTCAACATTGACCGCATCGAAGTGATCTCCGGCGCCACCTCGCTGTACGGCGGCGGCAGTACCGGCGGTCTGGTGAACATTGTCACCAAAAAAGGCCAGCCGGAGACCGAAGTGGAGTTCCAGACCGGGGCAAAAAGCGGGTTTAACAGTCATAACGACCATGATGAGAACGTATCGGCAGCCGTGAGCGGCGGCAATGACAACGCCTCTGGTCGTCTGTCGGTCTCCTATCAGCGCTACGGCGGCTGGTATGACGGCAACGGCGACGAGGTGATTATCGATAACACCCAGACCGGCTTGCAGTATTCCGACCGTATCGACGTGATGGGGACAGGCACCATTAACATCGACGATCATCAGCAGCTCCAGTTAACCACTCAGTACTACAAGAGCGAATCCGACGGCAAGCACGGCCTGTTCCTTGGGGAGAATTTCGCTGCGGTCACGGGCGATGCCAAAGCCTATAACAAAGACAACCTGAACTCTGACCGTATCCCGGGCACAGAGCGTCACCTGATCAACCTGCAATACTCGAACACCGACTTCTGGGGCCAGGATCTGGTTGCGCAGATTTACTACCGTGACGAGAGCCTGACCTACTACCCGTTCCCGACGCTGAGCAAAGGCGCGGTGACCAGCATTGGCGCATCCCAGCAGAAAACCGATTTTTACGGCGGCAAGCTGACGCTGAACAGCAAGCCGATGGACGACCTGACCCTCACCTGGGGTGTGGATGCCGACCATGAAACGTTCGATGCCAACCAGCAGTTCTTCGACTTAAGCAAAGCGGCGGCGAGCGGCGGCATGGAGCTGGATAACGCCTACAACGTGGGCCGTTATCCGGGTTACAGCATTACCAACCTCGCGCCGTTCCTGCAAGCCAGCTATGACATTGACGCCATCACCCTGAGCGGCGGCGTGCGTTACCAGTACACCGAAAACAAGGTGGACGATTTTGTCGGCTACGCCCAGCAGCAGGCAATCGCCACGGGCAAAGCGACCTCCGCTGACGCGGTGCCGGGCGGGAAAACCGACTACAACAACTTCCTGTTTAACGCCGGGATCCTTGGACGTCTTACCGAACAGCAGCAGCTGTGGTTTAACTTCTCCCAGGGCTTCGAGATCCCGGACCTGGCGAAGTACTACGGCTCCGGCACCTATCAGCTGGTCGATGGTCACTATCGCCTGCAAAACAGCGTCAATGTGAACGACTCAACGCTGGACGGTATTAAGGTCAATGCTTACGAGCTGGGCTGGCGCTTCACCGGCGATAACCTGCGTACCCAGGTGGCGGCCTACTACTCGCTCTCGGATAAAACCATCACCATCAACAAGAGCGACATGACCATCAACCTGGAGGACGACAAACGTCGTATCTACGGGGTTGAAGGCCAGGTGGACTATTTCTTCACCGACAGCGACTGGAGTACCGGGGCGAACTTTAACGCCATCAAGTCCGAAACGCGTGAAAACGGGAAATGGGAGAAGCTGACGGTCGACAGCGCCAGCCCGTCGAAAGCCAGCGCATGGGTCAACTGGGCGCCGGGCGACTGGACGCTGCGCGTGCAGAGCACACAAACCTTCGACGTGTCTGACGCCGACGGTAAGAAGATCGATGGCTATAACACCGTTGATTTCCTCGGCAGCTACGCCCTGCCGGTGGGCAAAGTCAGCTTCAGCGTGGAAAACCTGCTGGACAAAGACTACACCACCGCCTGGGGCCAGCGCGCACCGGGGCTGTATAGCCCAACCTACGGCGCACCGGGTCTTTATACTTATAAAGGCCGTGGACGTACCTTTGGTCTGAACTACTCCGTACTGTTCTGATCCTGCGCGCCGCCTGCCTGCGGGCGGCGCATTATGCTGTGCAATTTGAAAGCAAATTTGCTATTAAATCATCGGTTTGCTGAAATTCTCGGCAAACGAACAAAAACGGTGTTTTCCCCTTTGACAAGGCGCACGCAGGTCGATAATATGCGCCTCGTTCACACGATTCCTCTGTAGTTCAGTCGGTAGAACGGCGGACTGTTAATCCGTATGTCACTGGTTCGAGTCCAGTCAGAGGAGCCAAATTTGAAAAGCCTGCTTTTAAAGCAGGCTTTTTGCTTTTGTGGGTTACAACACAAACTCGTAATGAGAACCATCGGGCAGTTCTACATCCAGCCGTAGCTTCCCTCCGGCGGCCTCAACGTAGCGTTTCAAAGAAGAAAGCTTAATATCGCGACCTGCCTTTTCCATAACGGCGACAGTAGGTTGTTTAATACCCAACGCCCTGGCCATATCTACCTGCGTTTTTTGCACTTTTTCACGTAACTCGGCCAGATGGATATTGAGCAAAATATCCGTTGCCATTGCCTGTGCGCTGGCAACAACCTCAGGTTTTTCATCTGCAATAAGCTGCTCCAGGGTTCTGCCCATCGCGTTAATTCCTCTCTTTTAATGTGTTCAGCCAGCGAGTGTATTCCCGATCCGCAACGAGGAGCATCTCATCGTAAAATCGCCTTTCATTACCGAACTTATTGCCCGCACACAGTACAATACCCGTACGGTTCGGATCGAAAGCGAAAAATGCCCTCAGCGGATCACCCTTACTCTGGATACGCAACTCTTTCATGTTGCTGTGGCGGGAGCCTTTCAGCGTATCGGCATACGGTCTGGACAGACCCGGTCCCTTTTCCCGCAATACAAGTAGCGCGGCCAGTACGCTGGCTCTCTCGCTATCGTTTAATGAGGTGAACCAGTCGTCAAACCTGTCCGTAGTTTTAATCGCCCACACGGGACCTCCTTGTACAACATAGATCAAAAACTATATAGATGCAAAACTATAGTGCCGATTATGCAGACAGATTGGCTGGTATGCAGGTTAAGGATGCAAAATATGGAAGCCGTCTTCAGAAATAAAGGAGAAACAGGGTGAAGGGGGAATACAAGCCCGGAAAGCGCAGCGCAACCGGGCAGACGCGTAGTTAAATCTGATAATCAATCGCCACTTCTTCCGGCTCCATCACCTGGCGTTTGATCTCATCCACGGAAAGCCCCGCATTGCACAGCTCGATAAAACGCCACACGTAGTTACGCTGAAGCTGCCCGCGCTTTAGCCCCAGCCAGACGGTATTCGCATCGAACAGGTGACGCGTATCCAGACGCACCAGATTTCCGGCTTCATATTCGCCGCCAGACTGCTCGGCCACCAGGCCAATCCCCAGCCCTAACTCGACGTAGGTTTTGATCACGTCGGAATCCTGCGCGCTCAGCACCACGTCCGGGGTGAGCCCTTTACGCTTGAATGCTTCATCAATGCGCGAACGTCCGGTAATGCCCTGCCGGTAGGTGATAAGCGGCCATTTGACGATCTCTTCCAGCGTCAACGGCGAAACCTGATTCAGCGGGTGATCGGCGGGTAACAGCAGGCTGTGGTGCCAGCGGAACCACGGGAACGCCACCAGCAGCGGGTCGTTGCTCAGCCGTTCACTGGCGATACCGATATCGGCCCCGCCGTTATGCAGCAGCACTTCAATTTCCTGCGGCGTGCCCTGGATCAGTTCGAGACGTACGTCCGGGAAGATCTCACGAAATGCTTTGATAACCGTCGGAAGGCTGTAACGCGCCTGCGTATGGGTGGTGGCGATAGTCAGCACACCCGAAGCGTCGTTGGTAAAGAGATCCGCCAGCCGACGAACGTTGCTGGCCTCGTTGAGAATGCGCTCAGCGATGGTCAGCAATGCCTTGCCTGGCTCGGTCATACCCAACAGGCGCTTGCCGCGACGGATAAAAATCTCAATGCCTAACTCCTCCTCCAGCTCGCGGATATGTCGGCTGACGCCCGACTGAGAGGTGTAAAGCATATTGGCGACTTCGGTCAGGTTGTAATCCCGCCTGGCCGCCTCACGAATAATTTTAAGTTGCTGGAAATTCACAATTCACTCCGGCGCATCTGACATAAGGCTATTGTTAGAGTCAGCCGGGCTGGAGAACAAATAATAAAAACCAGCATCTTATGCTTATTTGGAATATCAGCTGACGAGTTGCAGCTCGCGATTTTCCAGGGACGGCTTACTGACCAGAGACATCAGGATCTCTTTCACCGCCTGCGCCTGCGGTGACAGGGAGCCGCGCGCAGACATATTCAACGACAGCGGTAAGCTCATGGATGGCGTGGTGATGCGGGCCATCCAGCCGTTCGCCGCGCTGCACAGTGAACGTGCGGCAGACTCGGGCAGAACCGTTACCCCCATGCCGCTGGCAATGGCGGCAGTCAGCGTGGAAATAGAATCAATCTCGCCGATAATTTTGGCCGTCAGACGACGCAGCGAGAACGCTTCGTCAACACGCACGCGCACGGCACTGTAGTCGCGCGGCAGGAACAGGTTCATCTCTGCCACAGCGGTTAAATCAATGCTCTGACCGGGGCAATCACGGGTACCGACCAGGTAAAGATCTTCCTTCAGCAGCGGCTGGCTGGTGATCCCGGCAACCGGGGAGCGATCGTACAACACCGCCATATCCAGCTGACCATTGAGCAGTTTGTCATTGAGTACGGAACCACTGTTCTCATGCAAATAAACCAGCACTTCCGGTAGCTCCGCGCGCACCGCCTGTAGCAGCGGCATGGTTACCGACGATGCAGCCGTTCCCGGCGCCAGGCCGATGGAGACATGGCCACTCAGGGTCTGCCCCACATTGTGCACGGCCAGCTGCGCCTGTTCACACTGACGCAGGATCGTGCGGGCATGGGTATATAAAATTTTTCCCGCTTCGGTAGGCGTTACGCCGCGCTTGGTGCGGATCAACAGTTGCTGGTCCATTTCGCCTTCCAGAGTCGCGACCTGCTGGCTCAGCGCAGGCTGCGCGATATGCAGCACTTCAGCCGCCTGGGTCAGGCTGCCGATATCGACGATTTTTACGAAGTATTTCAGTCGTCTTAAGTTCATGTTGCCCCCTGTTCGAAAATAGCGTGCCGGTAACGGCTGTGTTGTTAAACAGGTTTTGCAATATGGATGCCAGTTTTTTGCAGCGGGTGTATGTCGCTGCTAAGCGGCTGAAAATAAGGAAAGCCAATCACTGGTGCCTGTTTTGAGAAGGGGACAACGGTTTCCGATCTGCCCCATTCGGGGTATATCTGCACAATAATGGTGCATTCCGTTGGCAAAAACGTCACTTTGCTGGTTTTGTCAGCAAACAGTGCAAAGTCGGTGATCCATCCTTTGACAAGGCGTACGCAGGTCGATAATATGCGCCCCGTTCACACGATTCCTCTGTAGTTCAGTCGGTAGAACGGCGGACTGTTAATCCGTATGTCACTGGTTCGAGTCCAGTCAGAGGAGCCAAATTTGAAAAGCCTGCTTTTAAAGCAGGCTTTTTGCTTTTCTGCGTTCGGTAAAATTGTCGGGTGGCGGCTTCGCCTTACCCGACCTACGGTCCTCAAGGCCCGGTAAGCGAGGCACTACCAGTCATAGCAAGCTTCACCGGCATCCCTGACCGCCGTTCCAGCTCAGCGCCCGCCCCTTCACTTATTAGCTGCGTCCTTTGTGCGGCTGAAATGGGCAGCGGCACCTTATTTGTCGATTCAAATTCCGCGCGATTGCGTGAAAGCGGCTCGTGAACCTCTACCCAACGGCTACCGTCCGGCTCGGTAGTCACTTTTACGGGCTGATCGATAAGCTGTACCCGCGTCCCCACCGAAACGTTATCGAACAGGTATTTGATATCGTTATTACGCAGGCGAATGCAGCCCTGGCTGACGCGCAGACCAATGCCGAAATTTGAGTTGGTACCGTGGATCGCATACAGCCTGCCGATATAGAGGGCATACAGCCCCATCGGGTTATCCGGCCCGGCGGGAACGAACGCGGGCAACGTTTTCCCCTCTTTCGCGTAAGCGCGTCGCGTATTTGGCGTGGGTGACCAGGTCGGGCCTTCCTGTTTGCGCTCAACGGCGGTTACCCAGTTACGCGGCGTTTCGCGCCCGGCCTGGCCGATGCCAATAGGCAGCACCTCAACCGTGTTGCTGCCGGGTGGATAATAGTAAAGTCGCATTTCCGCGACGTTCACCACAATCCCCTCGCGCACCGTTGGCGGCAGAATAAGCTGCTGCGGCACCACCAGCTGTGTTCCGGCTCGCGGTAAAAACGGATCTACCCCCGGGTTGGCTTCCAGCATATTGCTCAACCCCTGCCCGTGCTGCGCTGCAAACGCTTCGAGCGGCAGGGTATTGCCCTCAGGCACGGTGTTGGTGACTGGCGCCCCCACCAGGCGGCTGCCCTCGGGAGGGAGGGGGTAGGTTACAGCAGATGCAGCGGGAACCAGAATACCAAGCGTAAAAACGAACGAGGCAAATCGAATCATAGTGTTCTGTACTCAGTCAAAGAGAAAGCCTGCCGGTGGGCAGGCTTAGCCTGCTCATTCAGTCATCTTTTCGTCGTGCGCCATCTCCGGGTAAGGACTTTTTCTGCTTCAACAATCATGAACATCGCAAACCCAATCAGGAAGGTGATGATCCAGTAGCGGAACGGTAGCGCTTCGGTACCGAACAGCATTTGCATGAACGGCGCATAGATGATCAGAAGCTGAAGGGCCAGCAGTACGCCGCTCACGATCCATATCCCCTTGTTAGCCAGCAGACCTTTACTCAGGGAGAAGCCGTCGGTGACGCGGCAGTTGAGCATGTAAAACCACTGGGCGGTGACCAGCGTTTGCAGCAACACGGTGCGGATGAACTCCGGCGAGTAGCCGCGAGGTTGCAGCCAGGCCTCCAGCACAAAGGCGCTGATGGCAATCATCAGGCCGACAAACACCACTCGCCAGATGGCATAACCGTCCATCACATGCAGGTTAGACTTACGCGGCGGCCGGTTCATGATGTCCTTCTCACCCGCTTCAAACGCCAGGCCAAACGACAGCGTTGCCGAGGTTGCCATGTTCATCCACAGGATCAGTACCGGCGTTAATGGGATCAGGTTTCCCGCCAGCAGGGCAATAATGATCAGCAAAGCCTGGGCGATGTTGCTCGGGATAACGAACAAAATGGTCTTTTTCAGGTTGTCGTAGACCCGACGCCCTTCATGGACCGCCCGGGCAATGGTGGCAAAGTTATCATCCGTTAACACCATATCGGCGGCTTCTTTGGTGACTTCAGTACCTTTGATCCCCATCGCGATGCCGACATCCGCCCGCTTCAGCGCCGGCGCATCGTTCACCCCGTCCCCGGTCATCCCGACCACTTCCTGCTTACTTTGCAGCGCCTGCACCAGGCGGAATTTATCTTCCGGGCTGGTTCGGGCAAAGATATCGTATTTTTGCGCCGCCTCGCTCAGCTGATGGTCGTCCATCGCCTCCAGCTCGCGCCCGGTAATGGCGCTCGCCGCGTTGCCAATACCCAGCATCTGTCCAATGCTCATCGCCGTTTGTGGATGATCCCCGGTAATCATTTTCACGCGAATGCCCGCCTGCAAGCAGTCGGCAATGGCCGAAATGGCTTCCGGGCGCGGGGGATCCATCATGCCCGCAATGCCGAGCAGGATGACCCCCTCTTGCAGATCCGCATGCGTCAGCTCGCGCTGCCCGCTGGCGGCCGGTTTCCAGGCCGCAGCCACCATGCGCAATCCTTCGCGCGCATACTCTTCAATCTTCTCTTCCCAGTAGTGCAGGTTGAACGGCTCCAGCCCGTTTTGGGTCTGCTGGTGCTGGCAAAGACGGAAAAGGACGTCCGGCGCACCGGTGATTAACATCACCTCTTCGTCACCCAGGCGATAGAGGGTGGACATGTATTTATATTGCGAATCGAATGGGATTTTACTGCGCAGTTCGGCGTCAATTGCCGGAAGCGGGATTTTGGCCGCCAGCACCTTCAACGCGCCTTCGGTGGGCCCGCCGGTGATTTTCCACAGCCCCTGCTCATCTTTGATCAGCTGGCTGTCATTACAGAGATCGACGGTGCGCAGATAGCGCTCCAGCACAGATCCCTGGGTCACGGTGACCGGTGTCGTATCGTCAACAGGATGAATCGCGCCCACCGGCTCATAGCTGTCTCCCTCCACGCGGTAGGTGGTGTCCGCGGTAATCACCGCTTTTACCGTCATCTCATTCATGGTCAGGGTGCCGGTTTTATCCGAGCAGATAACCGTCATCGCCCCCAGCGTTTCCACGGTAGGCAGCTTGCGAATAATCGCCTTACGACGCGCCATCGCCTGCACGCCCAGCGAGAGGATGATCGAGATAATGGCCGGTAATCCTTCCGGCACCGCCGCTACCGCAAGGCTAATCAGCGACAGCACCAGCTCTGATACGGGCATATCACGGAAGATAAGACTGAAAACGAACAGCGCCAGCATCATCACCAGAATGGTGATAAAAATGGTCTTGCCGAGCTTGTCCATTTGCACCATCAACGGGGTACGGTGTTTTTCAATGTCTGACATCATCTGGTTGATATGGCCGAGTTCGGTCTCCCCACCGGTCGCCACCACCAGCCCTTTTCCCCCGCCGGAGCTGACGGTGGTGCCAGAATAAAGCAGGTTGTAACGGTCGCCTAACGGCAACTCCCCGTGGAGCGCATCGCTGCTTTTCTCCACTACCGTGGATTCGCCGGTGAGAATAGCTTCTTCCACCCGCAGGTTGTGCGCCTCTGTCACACGAAGATCGGCAGGAATGCGATCCCCGGCGCGTATCACGACGATATCTCCGGGCACCAGCGCTGTCGTCGGGATAGTTTCATGGTTGCCCTGCCGGATAACCACAGCCTCGCTGGAGAGCATATTGCGAATACTTTGCAGCGATTTCTCCGCATTGCTCTCCTGAATATGGCCAATCAGGGCGTTAATGATGGCTACCCCAAGAATGACAAACATATCCACCCAGTGTCCCATTATCAGCTTCAGCAGCGCCGCCGCCAGAAGAACGTAAATGAGAACATCGTTGAAATGGGCCAGAAAGCGCAGCCAGCCAGGTTTACCCGGTTTTTGCGGTAAGGCATTTTCGCCGTATTTTTCCAGCCTGGCGGTCGCTTCTGTACTGCTGAGTCCGTCGAGGCTGGATTGGATATTTGTCAGGGTTTCATCAACGGTCTGTTGATAATACGGGCGGTGAGGCTTTTCTGTTATCATCGTTCCTTCCTCGGGTTCTTTTCAGAAATCACCTTGCTTTCATGTCATTAACGAATAACGAAAACAGGAACATGCGCATAACGAACGATACTCGCCGCCTCTGACCCTAATAAATGGGTTTGAATATTGGGATTACGCGATCCCACAATAATCGCACCGACGTTAAGTTCATCCGCCAGTTTGATTACCTCATCACGTATATTCCCGCTGCGAACATGAAGATGGACATTCGCTTCCGGCAGGTTGATTTTTTTTACCAGCGCAGCCAGTTTTTCTTTAGCATTATTAATCATATATTCATCCATCTTTCTCGCGTCTGCAATAAAACCGCGGGTCAGTTCTGCCGAGAACTTTGGCATAACGTACAGCAGATGGACATCACCCGATGCGCTTTGCGCCAGGAATTGGGCATGCTGTAGCGCTTTGTCAGACAATGCTGTTTCGTATACATCCACCGGCACCAGAATCGTTTTATACATATCAAGCATCCTTTTTTATAACCAACACAACAGTGAGTGAATCAGGAGAGATCGCATCAACCCCATAGGTACGGGCGTGAATGCCTTTTACGGAAAAAAGGAATGGATGCTATTAAACGTAGCACAGGAATATCAGGATGTTATTCAAAGGGGATACACCATCGTAACGCTTGTTTCGCCTGAGTATGTCACGCCACTAATAATGGTTATTTAACATTTATTTATTCACCGACTATGCTCATAGTCAGACATGCAACACGTTTATTCTCTTTATCCCGCGCCACCTTCAACCTCATGGAGGAATGCATGTACGGTTTAAGCCTGATTCGCCTTGGTTTGTTTATTGCGCTCGCCATTATCGCCAGCACAGCAATCGGTTTATTTACCTATGTGGTCGTCTCGGCCCTGGCAGAATAGCGCCACCCCAGCATTGATGACGAAATAAATAAAACAATGATTATCAGGGGAATACTGTGAAGCGCTACCTCTCTCTTCTGCCTGTTGTTTTATTGCTGCTGACGGCGTGCGATCCGAAATCCGACCGCGCCGCGCCCCTGCCGAAAATGGTAAAAGTCGCAGAGGTGGTGAAGGCTGGGAACGCGCAGCAGCGCGTCTTTCCCGCCCGTATCGAATCCGGCGATGCCACGGATCTCGCATTCAAACGTGCCGGGCAGATTGAGACCCTGGACATTCGCCAGGGTGCCGTTGTCAAACAGGGGCAACGGCTCGCCAGTCTTAACGATCGCGAAGCCCGGCAGCGTCTGAACGACAGGCAAACGGCGGCGACCCTGGCGCAGAGGCAATTCGACCGCTTCCAGACCCTGGCGGGACGCCAGGCCGTGTCGAAGGCCGAGATGGATGTCCAGCGCGCAAACCGCGATTCTGCAAACGCCGCGCTACAGATTGCGCGCGAGGAATTAAGCCAGATGACGCTTGTCGCCCCCTTTAGCGGGACAGCGGCCAGTGTCCATGTGCGAAATCATCAGGTCGTCTCCGCTGGCCAGCCCGTCGTCACATTGACCCGTACCGATCTGCTGGACGTGGTGTTCAGCCTTCCAGAGAATCTGTTTAACACCTTCGATATCCGCAATGCGCAGTACAAACCGGTAGTGAGGATCAACGCCCTGCCCGGTCGCGAGTTTACCGCTGTGTACAAAGAGCACTCAGGCAGTAGCGACAGCAACACATTGACCTGGCAGGTGATTTTAACCATGCCCCGCCCGGATGATTTTCCCGTCGTGGGCGGCGTCAGCGGAACGGTCACCATCAATTTAACCAACCTTCCGGCGGGCGTGGGCAGTGAGGCGCTGGTGGTGCCGGTTGAAGCGGTCTTTAACCCGGATAACCGCCCGCGCAATGAGCCACACGTCTGGGTGGTGACGGGCGAAGGCGATACGTTGCACCTTGAAGATCGTAAGGTCAGCGTGGGGCAAGTCAGCGCTGAGGGGGTCGTCATCGTCGGTGGGCTTAAGGCGGGTGAACGCGTGGTGGCCGCAGGCGTTGGGGAGCTACATCCCAACCAGCCGGTACGTATCTGGACGCGTGAACGGGGACTGTAATGGATATCTCTCGTCAGTTTATCAGCAACCCGGTTCGCGTCTGGCTGACGATTTTGCTGCTGGGCGTAGGCGGCATTATTGCCCTGTTGAACATCGGCAGACTGGAAGATCCGGCGTTTACCATCAAAACGGCGGTGGTGATCACCCATTATCCGGGCGCGTCGGCACAGCAGGTTGAGGAAGAGGTCACCCTGCCGCTGGAAAACGCGCTTCAGCAGTTACCTTATCTGGATAACGTCAGCTCCATCTCCTCCAACGGCCTGTCGCAGATCACCGTCAACATAGCCTCGCGCTACCACTCAAATGCACTGCCGCAAATCTGGGATGAACTGCGTCGCCGGGTGGGAGATGCCGCCAGACAGTTTCCACCCGGCGTAGTGACCCCGTTTGTGAATGACGATTTTGGCGATGTGTTCGGCTTTTTCTTTGCCATTTCCGGAGATGAATTCAGCAATCCGGAACTGGTTCGCTATGCCGAGCAGTTGCGCCGGGAGTTGGTCCTCGTGCCAGGCGTGGGCAAAGTGGCCATAGGAGGAGCCCTCACTCAGCAGATTAACGTGGACATTTCTCTGAGCAAAATGGCCGCGCGCGGGATAACGCTGAACCAGCTTTCTGCCCAGCTCAGCAGGCTGAACGTGGTCTCCAGCGCGGGAGAGATCCCCTCCGGTACCGAGTCAATTCGTCTGCATCCTACCGGTGAATTCGAAAGTATTGACGAGCTGGCCGATCTCATCGTGACCCCGCCCGGCGTTGGGGCGGCTACCCGCTTACGGGATATTGCCACCCTGTCACGCGGGCTGGATGCGTCCCCTGCCAGCATCTACCATGCCAACGGCAGAAAAGCCGTCACCATGGGCGTCTCCTTTATCCCCGGCGTTAACGTGATCGACGTGGGACATGCCCTGGAGGCGAAGCTAGAGCAGATGTCAGCCGAGAAACCGGCAGGTATCCATATCGACCTGTTTTACGATCAGGCGGCGGAGGTCGGGCATTCCGTTAACGGATTTATCATTAACTTCCTGATGGCGCTGGCAATTGTCATCGGCGTGTTGTTGATCTTTATGGGCTTACGCAGCGGGATTATTATCGCCTTTTCCCTCGCCCTCAACGTGCTGGGCACGCTGCTGATCATGTATCTCTGGGGTATTGAACTACAGCGCATTTCACTGGGCGCGCTGATCATCGCCCTCAGCATGCTGGTCGACAATGCCATTGTTATTGTCGAAGGGGTACTGGTAGCCCGGCAGCAGGGCTCGTCCCTGATGAACGCCATTAGCGACATTATTCGCCGTTCTGCGCTGCCGCTGCTGGGTGCAACGGTCATCGCCATCCTGGCCTTTGCGCCCGTCGGGCTGTCGCAGGATTCCACCGGCGAATACTGTAAGTCGCTGTTTCAGGTCCTGCTGATTTCGCTCATGCTGAGCTGGTTCTCAGCCCTCACCATTACGCCAGTGCTGATTAAGTGGTGGCTGTTTAAACGAGATGCTGCACCGCCAAAGGCCGACGAAACGGATCCCTATGACAAACGCATCTATCGGATCTATCAGGGTGTGCTCAACGCGCTGTTACGGCGTAAAGCGCCAACGCTGGTAGTGATGGCCGCACTGCTGGCCGCCGCCATCTGGGGCTTTGGCTCGGTGCGGCAGAACTTCTTCCCCTCCTCCAGTACGCCAATTTTCTTTGTCGACCTCTGGCTCCCTTACGGTACCGACATTAACTGGACCGAGAAGATGACCGGTGATATCGAGAAAACCATTAACGGCCAGCCAGGCGTGGAAACTACGGTCTCGACGATTGGTCAGGGAAGTATGCGATTTATTTTGACCTACAGCGGACAGCGGCAGTACAGCAACTATGCGCAAATTATGGTGAGAATGGACGACCAGCGTAACATCCCCGCCCTGACCCGCCACATGGATGAATACATCGCACGGAACTATCCGCAGGTTAACGCCAGCACGAAGCGGGTGATGTTTGGCCCCTCCGGCGACAGCGCCATTGAAATACGTATTAAAGGCCCCGATCCGGACAGGCTGCGTCTGATCGCCAGCCAGGTAGACAACATCCTTACGCGCGATCCGGCGACGGACAGCGTCAGGAACGACTGGCAAAATCGCAGCAAAGTGCTCCGCCCGCAGTACGTCACTGCGCTGGGACGTGAGCTTGGCGTGGATAAGCAGGACGTCGATAACGCACTGGAGATGAATTTCTCCGGCAGTCGGGCAGGACTGTACAGAGAAGGCAGCGACCTGTTGCCCGTGGTGGTGCGCCCGCCGGAAAGCGAGCGGCTGGACGCCAATCACCTGAATAACGTCCTGGTCTGGAGCCAGACCCGGCAGCAGTATATTCCGCTGAGCAACGTCATCAGCGGCTTCGCGCTGGAGTGGGAAGATCCGCTGATCCTGCGCCGTGACCGCTCCCGCGTGTTGACCGTGCAGACCGACCCTGACCCGCTAAGCCAGCAAACCTCCGGCGATATTCTCGCCCGCGTGAAGCCGCAAATAGATGCCCTGCCCCTGCCTCACGGCTACAGCATTGAGTGGGGCGGGGACGCGGAGAACTCCAGCGAAGCGCAGCAGGGGCTATTTACCACGCTGCCGCTCGGGTATCTGGTGATGTTTGTGATCACGGTGCTAATGTTCAGTTCGGTGAAAAACGCCGTCGCTATCTGGCTGACCGTGCCGCTGGCGCTGATCGGCGTGACGCCGGGGTTTTTAATTACCGGCATCCCCTTTGGCTTTATGGCGTTGATTGGCCTGTTGAGCCTGAGCGGGATGCTGATCCGCAACGGCATTGTGTTGGTGGAAGAGATAGAACAGCAGAAAGCGCAGCAGGATCAGCACAGTGCTATCGTGTACGCCGCCACGTCGCGCCTGCGTCCCATCCTGCTCACCGCCTTTACGACCGTACTCGGCCTCGCCCCTCTGCTGCTGGATGTGTTCTTCCAGAGCATGGCCGTTGTGATTATGTTTGGGCTTGGGTTTGCTACAATCCTGACGCTGCTGGTACTCCCCGTAATTTACGCGTGTTTCCATCGTAAGGACAAAGCTGAACAACAATGAATGCGACAGGGCTGAATATCATCAAGACGCTGGGCTGTATGACGGCGGTGACCTTTTTCACCATCTACAACACCTGGGATCATTACGATTATGACTATCACTGGATCCTCGGTTTTTTAACCTTCATTTCGACCATCGCCACGCCGTTATTTTTTGTGGTTGCAGGGTATCTGGACGGGCAATCCCGACACGGCACGCGCTGGCAGCTGGATAAGATCAAAAGCCTGGTGATCGTCTTTCTGTTCTGGGTAACGATTTACTACCTGTGGGAGCCCTATCAGCGCGGATATCTGATCCAGCCCTGGTTCGTGTTCGCGTTTATCGTGATTTACACGTTTCACCCGGTGGTGGAGCGGCTCAGTCAGCGACGAATGCTCTTTTGCGGGGTCATTGCCGCCCTGCTGCTTTTCTCATACGGGTACGATTTGCTGTCAGCCCTCTATCCTGATGCCCACGTCCTTTCATTGTCGCCGCAGTATCGCCTGTGGACGTGGCTGCTGTTTTATCTGACGGGGCAGCTCTTTTGCGATCCGCAGATCGCGGCGTGGATCGGCCGCAAAAATGTGGTCAGGGCCGCGGTGATTGCCATACCATTTATTTATCTCTTCACGTGGTTTTACGAGCGGCACTTCTTTTTTGCGCTATTTAAAGCAGACAGAAACGCCTTTATTCTTACCGGATCGCAAATCTATATTCTGATTATTGCCCTGGTGATTGCGGCCAACGGCGTGCGGTTTCGCCGCAATGCGGAGTTTAAAGAGTCCGTGCTGGCCGCCATTAGCAAAACCATGACCGGGGTCTATATTATGCACTACTCGGTGTTTCACCTGCTGACCGCGCTCATTCCGGTGACGTCCCTGAGCACCAAACTTGCTCTGATTGTGCTTACGTTTGTTACGTCGGTCCTGTTTTCGCTGCTGATCCTGTCCAACGCAGTGGCCAAAAAAGTGATCACCCTCTAAAAGCCCAGGCGCAGCCAGGCAAACAGCACGTTGCCGTTGTTGTAGGTCCCGGGAATATAGGTGAACTGGACGGTGACGCGCTTATATCCGGCAGAGAAAAGCGGGAAGATAAACGGCAGCGGGACATAGTTGGCAAAGTCGTCGCGTGCCGTGATCCCCGCAGCGGCCCCCAGCCCCAGACGGAAATCTTTTGCGTTATCCAGATACCAGCCTTTCTCCCAGCCGTAGCCCATCGCAGGCTGCCATTCGTTATGTGAATCTTTGAACATCATGGCAAAGAGCGCGCTCCAGTTGCCCTCGTCGTTGTAGCGGGACACGCCCAGCCCCCCGCCCCACGGCATTTCGTTGTAATTGTCGGTTTTCTCTTTGTCATACATGAATCGAGCATGCCAGCTCAGAAACGGAAGGTAGAGATCGTAACGATCCGGCTGTTCCCAGGTTTGCGCAATATCGTCCGTTACTGCATCCCACCAGCGGTGAATACGCTGTTCGCCATAGACTTTCGGCTCCGCATGCAGCGGAGATACGACTAAAAACAGGACTACCCACAGTGCAGGAAAGAGGCGTTGCATCGTTATACCCTCAGCTTACGTCACGCAGCGATCGTTATTACTGTAAACCATTCAGCCCTAACCGGAGCCAAACAGGCTGATTTATGTTGTCGCCCGATAAGATGAAATTTATTTATTCTGCGCTTTCAGGAAAGATAAAAACGTTTTCTCAGGCCGCCTGTCGCGGTAGTCTCATACATTCCGTCAATATGACGGCCGTGATGTGAGTGACCTTTTCTTATACCAATAATTAAAAATCAGTACAGACAGGACAACTATGGACTCCACCCTTATCTCCGCTCGCCGCAACGAGGAGACACCTTCGCTTAACCGCGCCCGCCGCGCCGCTTTAGGTAGCTTCGCAGGCGCCGTCGTCGACTGGTATGACTTTCTGCTCTACGGTATTACCGCTGCGCTGGTCTTTAACCGTGAATTCTTTCCCCAGATCAGCCCCGCCATGGGCACGCTTGCTGCGTTTGCCACCTTCGGCGTCGGTTTTCTGTTTCGTCCGCTGGGTGGGGTAATTTTCGGCCACTTCGGTGACCGCCTTGGCCGGAAACGTATGCTGATGCTCACCGTCTGGATGATGGGCATTGCCACCGCGCTGATCGGTATTTTGCCCTCCTTTGCCTCGATTGGCTGGTGGGCTCCGGTGTTGCTGGTGACGCTGCGCGCCATTCAGGGCTTTGCCGTCGGCGGTGAATGGGGCGGCGCGGCATTGCTGTCCGTGGAAAGCGCGCCGAAGAATAAGAAAGCGTTTTACAGCAGCGGCGTGCAGGTGGGTTATGGCGTGGGTCTGCTGCTCTCCACGGGCCTGGTGTCGCTAATAAGCCAGCTCACGACAGACGAGCAGTTCCTGAGCTGGGGCTGGCGTATTCCGTTTATCTTCAGCATTGTGCTGGTCGTGGTGGCCCTGTGGATCCGTAACGGCATGGAAGAGTCGGCTGAGTTTGAACGGCAGCAGCGCGAAAAACCGGTCGCGAAAAAACGGCTGCCGGTGATGGAAGCGCTGGTGCAGCACCCTGGCGCTTTTCTGAAAATTATCGCCCTGCGCCTGTGCGAACTGTTGACGATGTATATCGTCACCGCCTTTGCCCTGAACTATTCCACGCAGAATCTCGGGCTGCCGCGCGAGCTGTTCCTGAATATCGGCCTGGTGGTGGGCGGGATCAGCTGCCTGACCATCCCCTGCTTCGCCTGGCTGGCGGATCGCTTTGGCCGTCGACGGGTATATATCACCGGGGCGCTCATTGGCACACTCAGCGCCTGGCCGTTCTTTATGGCGCTGGAGGCACAGTCGGTCTTCTGGATTGTCTTCTTCGCGATCATGCTTGCGAACATCGCTCACGATATGGTGGTCTGCGTGCAGCAGCCAATGTTTACCGAGCTGTTTGGCGCAAGCTACCGCTACAGCGGCGCGGGCGTGGGATATCAGGTGGCGAGCGTGGTCGGCGGCGGGTTTACGCCGTTTATCGCCGCCGCGCTGGTGACGTTCTCCGGCGGTAACTGGCACAGCGTGGCGATTTATCTGCTGGCGGGTTGCCTGCTTTCTGCCGCCACCGCCCTGTTGATGAAGGAAACCGCGCACAGCTGATCTCCTCACTTTTGTTTCACAGGCGTGTGACATACTATCGGGTATAGCCGCACACCTGTGGAACAAGGAGACAGACATGAATAATAAGGGCTCCAGCCTGACCCCGGCTCAGGCGCTGGAAAAACTCGACGCGCTGTATGAACAGTCCGTCAATGCACTGCGCAGCGCCATCAGTGATTATATCGAAACAGGGAAACTTCCCGATGAAAAGGCCAGAACCCAGGGCCTTTTTGTTTATCCATCGCTCTCTGTCACCTGGGACGGCAGCGCCAGCAGCAATCCAAAAACCCGCGCCTATGCGCGTTTCACCCACTCCGGCTGTTACAGCACGACCATCACGCGACCAGCGCTGTTCCGCCCCTATCTGGAAGAGCAGCTTACCCTGCTGTATCAGGATTACGGCGCGCATATCAGCGTTGAGCCGTCCCTGCACGAGATCCCTTACCCGTACGTGATAGACGGCTCGGCGCTGACGCTGGATCGCTCCATGAGCGCGGGGCTGACCCGCCACTTCCCGACCACTGAGCTGTCGCAGATTGGCGATGAGACGGCGGACGGGATCTATCACCCGGCAGAGTTTTCACCGCTGTCGCACTTTGATGCCCGCCGTGTCGATTTCTCGCTGGCACGCCTGCGTCACTACACCGGCACCCCTGCCGAACATTTCCAGCCGTTCGTGCTGTTTACCAACTACACCCGCTACGTAGACGAATTTGTCCGCTGGGGCTGTAGCCAGATCCTCGACCCGGACAGCCCTTACATCGCCCTCTCCTGCGCGGGCGGGATCTGGATCACCGCCGAAACCGAAGCACCGGAAGAGGCCATCTCCGATCTGGCGTGGAAAAAGCACCAGATGCCAGCCTGGCACCTGATCACCGCCGACGGTCAGGGCATTACGCTGATTAACATCGGCGTTGGCCCGTCGAATGCGAAAACCATCTGCGACCATCTGGCGGTACTGCGCCCGGACGTCTGGCTGATGATCGGCCACTGCGGCGGCCTGCGTGAAAGCCAGCTGATTGGCGATTACGTCCTCGCCCACGCTTATCTGCGTGACGACCATGTCCTTGACGCGGTTCTGCCGCCGGATATTCCTATTCCGAGTATCGCGGAAGTGCAGCGCGCCCTGTACGACGCCACTAAAGAGGTGAGCGGCATGCCGGGTGAAGAGGTGAAGCAGCGCCTGCGTACCGGTACGGTCGTTACCACCGACGATCGTAACTGGGAGCTGCGCTATTCCGCCTCCGCCCTGCGTTTCAATCTCAGCCGTGCGGTCGCAATCGATATGGAAAGCGCCACCATTGCCGCGCAGGGCTATCGCTTCCGCGTCCCTTACGGCACGCTGCTGTGCGTGTCCGATAAACCGCTGCACGGCGAGATCAAACTGCCGGGCCAGGCGAACCGTTTTTACGAAGGGGCGATCTCAGAGCATCTTCAGATTGGCATTCGCGCCATCGATTTACTGCGTGCAGAGGGCGACAAACTGCATTCCCGCAAGCTGCGCACCTTCAATGAGCCACCGTTCCGCTGATAACAAGGACCCACTCACCCGGCCTGGGATTCCGTAGGTCGGGTAAGCGGAGCGCCACCCGACAATTTCACGAACGCAGAAAAGCAAAAAGCCTGCTTTAAAAGCAGGCTTTTCAAATTTGGCTCCTCTGACTGGACTCGAACCAGTGACATACGGATTAACAGTCCGCCGTTCTACCGACTGAACTACAGAGGAATCGTGTGAACGGGGCGCATATTATCGATGCGCCCTGAGGATGTCAAAGGGTGAATGCAGATTTTCAATCGTTTGCCGATTTATTCTCCACTTCGCACATTTGTCAGGCACTTGCCGTTTCCGAAACCTCCTGCTCCGGTTTTTTTCGCGGATATTTCCACAGCCAGCGCCCGCTCACCATGCGCCAGTAGAACAGCGCCCCGCGCACGGCCCAGTCAAGGAACATCCCCAGCCAGACGCCGACAACGCCCATACCCAACATTACCCCCAGCGTGTAGCCCGCCACAACGCGACAGCCCCACATGCCGAGCATGGAGACCCACATCGCAAACCGGGCATCGCGCGCCCCTTTCAGCCCGGCAGGAAGTACCCAGGACGCGGCCCAAATTGGCATAAACGCCGCGTTGAGCCAAATGAGCACCTTCACGACCTCTTTCACGTCATTTTCATGCGTATAGAACGAGGCCATCAGCCCGGCAAAAGGCGCAGTTCCCCACGCAATCGCCGTCAGTCCAATAGTTGAAAGCCAGAAGACGTGCCGAAGTTGTCGTTCCGCCTGCCCTATCTGCCCCTTTCCGAGGCGTCTGCCGGTGATGATCGTCGACGCCGACCCCAGCGCGTTTCCCGGCAGGTTAATGAGTGAGGCGATGGAGAAGGCAATAAAGTTGCCGGCGATGACGTCTGTTCCCATCCCGGCAACAAACATCTGCGTCAGCAGTTTCCCACCGTTAAACAACACGGATTCGATGCTGGCCGGAATCCCGATCCCCATCACTTCCCAGATAATGGCGAAGTTAAGCGGACGGAAATAGCTTTTCAGCGTCAGGCGCAGCGATGGCGTAATTCCCGCCATCAGTACGCCAATTATCGCCGCCGCACCAATATAGCGGGAAATGGTCAGCCCTAAACCCGCGCCGACAAAGCCCAGCCCCTCCCAGGAAAAGACGCCGTAAATCAAAACGCTGCTGATAATGATATTCAGGATGTTCATGCCGCCGTTAATCAGCAGCGGAATTTTGGTATTTCCTGCTCCACGAAGCGCACCGCTACCAATCAGCGCGATGGCAGCCGCCGGATAACTCAGCACCGTCATTTCCAGGTAGGTGAGAGCCAGATCCTTCACCTCGCTGGTCGCTTCTCCCGCGACAATGTCGATAATTTCTTTGCCGTAATAATGGATAACCGCCGCAAGGATGATCGAAAAGAGGGTCATGATCATCAGCGACTGTCTGGCCGCTTCGCGGGCACGCTTCGGATCAAGCTTGCCCAGGCTAAACGCCACCACCACCGTCGTACCGAGATCGATAGCGGCAAAGAAGGACATCACCACCATGTTGAAACTGTCCGCCAGCCCTACCCCGGCCATGGCTTCTTTACCGAGCCAGCTCACCAGAAAAGTGCTCAGCACCCCCATTAGCAGGACGCAGGTATTCTCCAGGAAAATAGGCACGGCAAGGGGGGTGATTTCACGCCAGAACAGAACTCGATAGCTCTTACGTTTTGCATACCAGGGCGTGCGCATAATCGCCTGGCGTAGGGGTGCGGTGACGTTCAAAATGGACCTTAGAGAGAAAGTTGAAACTCCATTTCAAATGATGGGGCAGAAATGCGTATCCTGCAAAGTATTTTCCATAAAATTATGTTTGGATTTACAACAAAATGACGACAGAATCATCAATCAAACGCTTTTGCCTGAGATCAGGTTTGACAAAAGTTTTTTCGCCGCTAAGATAAGCCTCCACAACGATTCCTCTGTAGTTCAGTCGGTAGAACGGCGGACTGTTAATCCGTATGTCACTGGTTCGAGTCCAGTCAGAGGAGCCAAATTTAAAAAGCCTGCTTTTAGAGCAGGCTTTTTGCTTTTCTGCGTTCGTGAAATTGTCGGGTGGCGGCTTCGCCTTACCCGACCTACGTAATAACAGTCCTGTAGGCCCGGTAAGCGCAGCGTCACCGGGCAACAGAGTGTGCGATTACTCGCCTTTAGCGTCGACGTTTTTGATTTCGCCCATCACTTTCAGCTTCTTGGAGATGTCGCGACGCTCTTTGGACAGCTCAGCGTTTTTGATGATGTAGTCATCAACGCGATCTTCATAATCGCTCTTCATGCTGGCGATGATGCCCTGAATAGCTTCAACGCTCATGCCAGGCTTGATGTAGTCGCTCAGGTTGTCCAGCAGCAGGACACGTTTCTGGTTGTCACGGATCTTCTTCTCTACGTCCTGGATTTCGCGCTGTAGCTTGTTTTTGCGGCGGAACAGGCGGACGAACTCCAGAACATCCTGGAACGAAGGCTTGGTAGTTTCCATTTTTACACCCCTGATAATGTGAGATTCGGATTCGTTAAAGCAACCGTTTTAACAGACAGCGGCTGCGAATGACAATGAGTATATCGTTTAAAACCATCATAACCCTAATTGTTGCTGAATCGAAGCAGCAGGCATCACATACGCTTTTTATTTGCGCAGTGCCCGGCAAATCAGCTGCGATAACAACTCCAGCTGTCGCGCCAGCTCCATACTCAGCCAGACATAACCATGGATGGGCGTTTCCGCCACATTGTCGCCCTGGCGCTCATTCATCAGCTGTTTGAGCTCGGCGACGATTTCGTTCAGCCGCTCGCTGTTCGCCCGTATCGGCTGTGGGTTACCTTCGTAGAGCGCATGGGCGATGGTCAGCAGGGTTTGTTGCGTCATCTGCTGCGTCTCTTTCAGCGTATGCGCGTTGAGCATCAGAAGATGGCTGGGGCGTGAGGCCCAGTGGGCATTGATTTGCAGTTCAAGCATACAGACCAGATTACGGCTGACCGTCTGAATAGCTTCAAAAATGGCTTTCTGGATATGGGTTTCTTTGCTTGCCGGGGTAATCAACCCGCGCATTTTGACCACATCATTGAGGATTTTTTGCAGGTGCTTTTCCAGACGCGGGCGCTCAATCAGATTCGGCGAAAACCCGGCCTGGTAGACCCGGTTAAATGCCGTGACGTAGTTTGCCATCTGAATGCGCCAGTGCAGGAAGGCGCGCTGCGGCCAGATGCCGGTAAACAGCATGGCGAGCAACGAGCCGAGGATTACATCCCCGCTTCGCCACAATGCGGTGGTCATATCGCCCGCCGGTGCGCCGACCACAACCGCGAGCGTAATGCCAATCAGCAGCGCCTGATACGGTTTCTTGCCGAGGGCCAGCCATCCACAAAGAAACATCGCCACCGCGCACCACAGCAACATGACCGGAAACGAAATCAGCTCCAGCTTCAGGGCGATAAGCCCAAGCGCTGAGCCTAAAACGGTGCCGCCTATGCGTTCGAAAGCGCGCGGGACCACGTTCCCCCAGAATGAGATCGGACCCATCACCACCACCAGCGTGATCAGCGGCCACGTCCCTTCCGGGATATCCAGCAGACGAACCAGTACGAAGGTCAACACAAACGCCAGCGCAATGCGGCAACCGTGCACCACGCGATAATGTTTGTATAACCGAATTTCAAAAGGGGTTAATGACTTGTCGGGGCGCACACCCGTCTCCAGCTCTACGGCAAACCACAATTGTACTGTGTTTTCAGCCGGGTGGATCGCGCCCGGCTGAAAAACCCTGCATTCCGCAGGATTATCCCACTTTGTGCTCTACCGGTACAAACATCTCAATATCCCAGTAGCCGTCAGCATTGCCATCGTTAAGATAACGTTCGAAGCAGGGTTTTGCCGCGATCTGGAATTTGTTGTCTTCCAGCAGGGAGTTGAAGAACTGATACCATGGAGTGGCGAAATCATGATTTTCGACGCGCGCGGCGGCAATCGCATACTCTCCGGCAGCAATTTCGGTCATCATCACCCCTTCGCTGTTTTCAGGAATAGTGAAATCGTCCGTTACCGTTACGGCGGTAACGCAGCGGAGCTTTTCTGCCGGCACGTCATCCGGATTGTCATAATAAACGGCCACCCACTCCTGCGGCTGAATATGACGCCCGTCTACCCACATGACCAGCTGTTCAAATCCCTGCTTGACCGTCTTTTCCCACGGCCCCACGAGATGAAAGCCAGCGATCGTACGTTTCTGTTGCTGCCTGATGCTGTAGTCCATGCTGCCTCCGCTTATTACTGTATATATATACACTGTAAAGCAGAATCGAGATTATCGGCAAACCGGGAGTGTTTATTATGTGAGCAGACTCGCAACACTGCCAGTCTGCCCGAAAAGGTCAGAGTTTATGATGCAGATAATCGCCGAGACGGGAGAAAAGGGCGCCCTTTTCAACGCTTTCCAGCGTAACCAATGGCCAGTGCGCGACCACCTTGTCACGATCGTACAGCTGGATCTCCCCTACCCGCTGATGCGCGGCGATCGGCGCTTCCAGCTCTTTTTTATCCATCACGTATTTCGCCTTGATGTTCGGCACTTCCGATTTGGGTAATGCCAGCCAGAAGTCCTGATCCGTGCCCAGCGCGACTTGCTCTTTATCGCCGTACCAGATGCGCTCGGTTCCCACTTTTTTGCCGTTATGCAGGATCTGCACCGTATCGAAATTTTGCTGTCCCCAGTGCAGCAGTTTACGCGCCTGATCTTCACGTCCTTTCGGGCTGTCTGCCCCCATCACCACCGCAATCAGTCGACGCTGACCGTCCACCGCGGAGGCAATCAGGTTAAAGCCCGCGCCCGAGGTGTGACCCGTTTTCAGGCCATCCACGTTCATGGTCTTATCCCACAGCAGGCCGTTGCGGTTCTGCTGGGTGATGCCGTTCCAGGTCAGGCTCTTTTCGCTGTACATGTGGTAGAACTCAGGCTCGCCGTGAATGATGGCCCGGGAAAGCACGGCGAGATCGTAAGCGGAGCTGTGCTGACCCGGTGCATCCAGCCCGTGTACGGTTTCGAAGTGGGTATCGCGCAGGTTCAGCTTTTCAACGTAGTCATTCATCATCCTGACGAACTGCGGCTGACCGCCCGCCACGTGATCCGCCAGCGCCACGCAGGCATCATTGCCGGAATCAACAATCAGGCCGCGGCTGAGATCGCGCACGGAAACCCGATCGCCCTCCTTCAGAAACATCAGCGACGAACCGTCAAAGACCGGATTGCCTTTTGCCCATGCGTCATGTCCGACCGTCACAATGTCATCGGGGCTGATGCGGTGGCTATCAATGGCACGATCGACAACGTACCCCGTCATCAGTTTGGTCAGGCTCGCCGGATTACGCTGCTGATGTTCGTTGCCCGCCGTTAAGATTTGACCCGTGGTGTAATCCATCAATACCCAGGAGCCAGCCTGGATGGCAGGCGGCTGAGGTGAAAAATCCAGCGGCTCGGCAGCCAGCGCGGATGAAATACTCGAAGCGAGTAAAGAAACAGCAATAAACAGACGGCGTTTCAACGGTATATCCTCAGGTCAGTAAAAATCGATGACCTTTTTACGGGAGTTCTGATGTCGTTACCTGCCTTAATTGCAAAAAAATGTGACAGCACGCAGATTTTTTCGGAACAAATCTCGCAAATTTCTTGCCTGACGGTGCTTTTTATTCAGACTGCTCACCCCAATCGTTTACCATAGAGACGTCAATTTTTAACAGGATGAGATTACTGGTGTCTGACTCTGCCGCGCGCCCGACTTTTTTGTTCCACGATTACGAAACCTTTGGCACCCATCCGGCGCTGGACCGACCGGCGCAGTTTGCGGCTATCCGTACCGATGACGAATTTAACGTCATCGGCGAACCCGAGGTGTTTTACTGTAAGCCCGCCGATGACTATCTGCCGCAGCCGGGCGCGGTGATGGTGACGGGCATCACGCCTCAGGAAGCGCGGGATAAAGGCGTTAGCGAAGCAGAATTTGCCCGTCGCATCCACGACCTGTTTACGGTGCCCAATACCTGCGTGGTGGGTTACAACAACATCCGTTTTGACGATGAAGTGACGCGCAATATCTTCTACCGCAACTTCTACGATCCGTATGCCTGGAGCTGGCAAAACCGTAATTCACGCTGGGATTTGCTGGATATCATGCGCGCCTGCTATGCGCTGCGCCCGGAGGGGATTAACTGGCCGGAGAACGACGACGGCTTGCCGAGCTTCAGGCTCGAGCACCTGACGCGGGCCAACGGCATTGAGCACAGCAACGCCCACGACGCGATGGCAGACGTTTACGCGACCATCGCTATGGCGAAACTTGTAAAAACCGCGCAGCCGCGCCTGTTTGAGTATCTGTTGAGCCATCGCAGCAAGCAAAAGCTGATGACGCTAATTGACGTGCCGCAGATGAAACCGCTGGTGCATATTTCAGGGATGTTCGGTGCGTGGCGCGGGAATACAAGCTGGGTGGCGCCGCTTGCCTGGCATCCGGACAACCGTAACGCCGTCATCATGGTGGATCTCGCCGGAGATATCTCCCCGCTGCTTGAGCTCGACAGCGACACCTTACGTGAACGGCTCTATACGCCGAAAGAGGCGCTGGGTGACCTGCCAGCCGTACCGGTAAAACTGGTGCACATCAATAAGTGCCCGGTGCTGGCGCAGGCCAACACGCTGCGCCCGGAAGACGCCGACCGGCTGGGGATTAACCGTCAGCACTGCCTCGATAACCTGAAAGTGCTGCGCGACAACCCGCATGTGCGCGAGAAAGTCGTCGCCATTTTTGCCGAAGCAGAGCCGTTCGTGCCGTCTGAGAATGTGGATGCGCAGCTTTATAACGGCTTCTTCAGCGACGCCGATCGCGCGGCGATGAATATCGTGCTGCAAACCGACCCGCGTAACCTGCCCGCGCTGGATATCACCTTCGCAGATAAGCGCATTGAGAAGCTGATGTTTAATTATCGCGCGCGCAACTATCCCGGCACGCTGGATGAAGCAGAGCAGGAACGCTGGTTACAGCATCGGCGCAACGTGTTTACGCCGGAGTTTCTTAATAGCTACGCCCAGGAGCTGGAGATGCTTTACGGTCAGTATGAAGGGAATGCTGAGAAGCAGGCGCTGCTGAAAGCGCTGTTCCAGTATGCGCAAGAGATTGTCTGAATAGCGGGTACAAAAAAGCCGGAGGCGATGTCTCCGGCTTTTTTTTGCCGGGTGGCGCTAACGCTTACCCGGCCTACGAAACTGTAGGTCGGGTTGAGCATAGCCGTCACCCGACACAGTCTTACGCGACGTCTTCGTACTGAGGAACCGGGTTGCGGAAGCTTCTGGTCACGCAAGCCAGGTAAATCAGACCGATTGCACCCCAGATCAGACCCAGAACCATTGAGCTCTCTTCCAGGTTGATCCACAGGGCGCCCACCGTCAGGGCACCACACACTGGCAGCACCAGATAGTTGATGTGGTCCTTCAGCGTCTTGTTGCGCTTCTCACGGATCCAGAACTGCGAAATCACGGAGAGGTTAACGAAGGTGAACGCCACCAGCGCACCAAAGTTAATCAGCGCCGTGGCCGTTACCAGGTCGAATTTAATCGCCAGCAGGGCAATAGCGCCCACCAGCAGCACGTTCCACGCCGGGGTACGCCATTTAGGATGCACGTAACCGAAGAAGCGGGTTGGGAACACACCGTCACGGCCCATCACGTACATCAGACGAGAAACGCCCGCGTGCGCAGCCATACCGGAAGCCAGTACGGTGACGCTGGAGAAGATCAGCACGCCCCACTGGAAGGTTTTACCCGCCACGTACAGCATAATTTCAGGCTGTGATGCATCCGGATCTTTAAAGCGAGAGATATCCGGGAAGTACAGCTGTAAGAAGTAAGACGCACCAATGAAGATCAGGCCGCCAATCAGCGCGGTCAGGAAAATCGCTTTCGGGATCACGCGCTCAGCGTCTTTGGTCTCTTCAGACAGAGAAGAGATACCGTCGAAGCCCAGGAACGAGAAGCACAGGATAGTTGCACCGGTGATCATCGGCACTACGTGCGCGCCTTCAGACCAGAACGGACGGGTGCTGGTCAGCGTACCTGCGCCTTCACCGTGGGAAACGCCGTAGATGATCAGCCCAACGATAACCGCAACAATCCCCATCTGAAGGATCACAATCAGGGTGTTGAAGTTAGCCACGGTCTTGATGCTGCGCAGGTTAGAGATGGTCATAAAGGCCACCAGCGCCACAACGAAGATCCACGACGGCACGGAAGGCACCAGCGCTTCGAAGTAAATTTTTGCCAGCAGAATGTTGATCATCGGCATGAACAGGTAGTCCAGCAGTGATGACCAGCCCACCATAAAGCCAACCGCCGGGCTAATGGATTTCTGAGCATAGGTGTACGCAGAGCCTGCGGACGGGAAACGGCGAACCAGTTTACCGTAGCTCAGCGCTGTAAAGAGGATGGCGACCAGCGCAAAGGCGTACGCCGTTGCAACGTGACCGTCAGTAAGGCCTGATACGATACCGAATGTATCGAACAGCGTCATCGGTTGCATATAGGCAAGGCCCATCATAACAACCGGAATCAACGTAAGCGTTTTACGTAATTCCACGCGAGAGGTGTTTGGAGTTGCGTTATGCGACATAGTTATTCTCCTTTACGGTGATAACCGCCACGTAAGCGAAAAATTGCCCCATTTCTTTCTTCCTCAGCGACAACAACTGTCGGATTTTAGTAAATATCTATCCGGTACGAAGCCCGGCCTCTTGGTTTTTAGTTTCGTTTCGTACATGCAAAAAAAAATAACCGACGCCTTTTATATCGTCGATTATTCATTTGTTTGCAGCGGCGGCATTTTGCCCTATTCCAGATACAAAAGGCAATACATTGAGAAACCTGCCCATAAATTAATTTTACTAACTGATTGATTTCCCATCATCTGACTGAGCGTAAACTGTGGCGATAGCACTATTTGCTAAAATTTCGTCTCGCCACCAGGCACTGGCAAGCCCGGCGGTCTGTTCATTCCAGCCCACCCATACCGGTTCGTTACTGCTCTGCGCTAAAACTTGTTTTTCCACCAGCGCTCCGCTGTCAATAAACCGCTGCGCTAAATAACGGGGAAGGTAACCGCACCCCAGGCCGCTTATTTGCAGCTCCAGTTTGGTTTTAAAATCAAAAACGGTGATGGCCTCCTGCTCATCCAGCAGCTGCGATGAAATGCCGCATTCGGGGCGAGAGCTGTCTCCAACCACAATGGCGCGATAGTTTTTAATGACGCGTCGGGTAACAGGCTCCGGTTCATTCGCCAGCGGGTGATGAGGCGCAACGGCAAAAACCTGCTCCAGAACACCCAGCCGCGCAAAACCAAATTCGCTCAACTGGGGAGGCTCATGCAGCGCCCCAACGATGATATCCGCCCTGCCCTGCGTCAGGGCCTCCCAGGAACCGCCCAGCACGCCATTGATAAAAACCAGCCGGGTGACGCTGTGGCGCTGATAGAACGCCTCAATAAGCGGGGTAAGCAGGGAGAAAGGGAATGTATCATCAACCCCAATCACCAGCTCATTTTCCCAGCCCTGGTGAAGTTTGACGGCCTGCTTTTCCAGCTCGCGAACCGTATGCAGCACGTCACGCCCTTTTTCCAGCAGCATCTGCCCTGTACGGGTGAAACGCGCGCGATGCCCGGTGCGGTCAAGGATTTGGATATTAAGATCGCTCTCGAGCTTTTGCACGGTGTAGCTCAGAGCCGAAGGGGTTTTATAGAGCTTCGCCGAGGCGGCGGCAAAGCTCCCCTCTTTTTCCAGCGCATCCAGAATAACAAGAACATCCAGCAGCGGTTTCATCTTCGCCCCCTTGCGGTGTGCGATTGTCTCCGCCGGCGCAATTATTCCATGGGCATAACCAGCGGATCGGGATACTGATATTCAAATCCCAGTTCATGGCAAATACGATTGCCATCAATAATTTTGCCTTTGCGTTCCCCCTGCGCCTCGCTGAATACCGGCGGCGCCAGACCCAGCTGGCGCGCCATCAGCGGATAAAAGGTACTGCGCGGCGGATGCGAAGGCGCACATATATTATAGATGTGCCCCCCTTTCGGAGCCTGCAAAAGCAGTTCTATGGCGCCGATAACATCCTCAAGATGCACAAGATTAACCCCGTGCTGGCCATCCGGCGCGGATTTACCGGCAAAGAAGCGCCCCGGATGACGCCCCGGCCCCACCAGTCCGGCCAGGCGTAAGATATCCACCTGCGTGCCAGGCAAATTGTGCAGCCAGTCTTCCAGCTCTTTCAGTACCCGGCCGCTGGCGGTCACCGGACGGCGCTCGGTGTTTTCTTTCGCCGTACCGTCGATATCGCCATAGACGGAGGTGGAGCTGGTGAAAATGATACGCGGGATATGGTGCGCCAGGGCGCTGTCGACGATCTCCTGCACCGCCTGCAAGTAAAAAGACTCACCCGGGCCGCTGCGCCGCGCCGGTAAGGTAATGACCAGCGCGTCCACATTCATCAGTTCATCCAGCTCGTCGGTATCGCAGATAAGCTCGGGTTCGAGACGCAGCTCGACACCATCAATGCCGCACATGCGTGCCGCTTCAACCCCATCTCGGGTGGTCTTACTCCCTGTCACCTGCCAGCCTTTCGCGGCTAATGACATCGCCAGTGGCATTCCTAACCATCCTAACCCGACAATCGCGACCTTTTTCATTACATTCTCCGCTTAACGATGCCTGTTATAAGGCTACGCCAGCCTGGTGGAACGCACAATTCATACCATCAATATGAAATGAATTAATGATCAAAAAAAGCCCTTGCTTTATGGCGTACAACTGGTTTAGGTTAAAAGACATCAAATGCATAAGCATTCAACGAGAATTTATATGACACGCGTTCCTTTTAAAAACCACCATCATCACCATCATCCTGACTAGTCTTTCAGGCGATGTGTGCTGGAAGACGTTTGGATCTTCCAGTGGTGCATGAACGCATGAAAAAGCCCCCGGAAGATCTTCTTCCGGGGGCTTTTTTTGGACCGCATTCAGACAGGTTAAAACAGGTTAACGAGGAACACAGAATGTTAGATAACTCACGTTTACGCATAGCTATTCAAAAATCAGGCCGTTTAAGCGACGATTCACGCGAACTGCTGGCCCGCTGCGGGATTAAAATCAACCTGCACACCCAGCGCCTGATCGCCCTGGCTGAAAATATGCCGATCGACATTCTGCGCGTACGTGATGACGATATCCCGGGCCTGGTGATGGATGGCGTCGTTGATCTCGGCATCATCGGCGAAAACGTACTGGAAGAAGAGTTATTAACCCGCCGCGCGCAGGGCGAAGATCCGCGCTACTTTACCCTGCGTCGTCTGGACTTTGGCGGCTGCCGCCTGTCGCTGGCTACGCCGGTCGATGAAGCCTGGGACGGCCCGGCCGCGCTGAACGGCAAACGTATCGCCACCTCTTACCCTCACCTGCTGAAGCGTTACCTCGATCAAAAAGGCGTGCAGTTTAAATCCTGTCTGCTGAACGGCTCCGTTGAAGTGGCGCCGCGTGCGGGCCTGGCCGATGCCATCTGTGACCTCGTCTCCACCGGCGCCACGCTCGAAGCGAACGGCCTGCGCGAAGTGGAGGTGATCTACCGCTCCAAAGCGTGCCTTATCCAGCGCGACGGCGAGATGGCCGACGCCAAACAGCAGCTCATCGACAAACTGCTGACCCGCATTCAGGGCGTGATTCAGGCGCGTGAATCCAAATACATCATGATGCATGCGCCGACCGAGCGCCTGGACGAAGTGATTGCCCTGTTGCCGGGCGCTGAGCGTCCAACCATTCTGCCGCTGGCGGGCGACCAGCAGCGCGTGGCGATGCACATGGTCAGCAGCGAAACCCTGTTCTGGGAAACCATGGAAAAACTTAAGGCGCTGGGCGCAAGCTCCATTCTGGTGCTGCCAATTGAGAAGATGATGGAGTAACGACCATGAGCTTTAACACAATCATCGACTGGAATACCTGTAGCGACGCGCAACAGCGCGAGCTGCTGATGCGCCCGGCAATTTCCGCCTCGGAGAGCATCACCCGCACCGTGGCGGAGATCCTAGATAACGTCAAAGCCCGCGGGGACGACGCGCTGCGCGAGTACAGCGCGAAGTTTGATAAAACTGAGGTCGACGCGTTACAGGTTACCGAGCAGGAAATCATTGATGCCAGCAATCGTCTGGGGGATGACATCAAACAGGCGATGGCCGTCGCGGTGAAAAATATTGATACCTTCCACACCGCGCAGAAATTGCAGGCGGTGGATGTGGAAACCCTGCCCGGCGTACGCTGCCAGCAGGTGACGCGCCCGGTGGCGTCCGTCGGCCTCTATATTCCCGGCGGCTCTGCCCCGCTGTTTTCGACCGTCCTGATGCTGGCCACCCCGGCACGTATTGCCTGTTGTCAGAAGGTGGTGCTCTGCTCTCCTCCACCGATCGCCGATGAGATCCTGTACGCGGCGAAGCTGTGCGGCGTGCAGGCGATCTATAAAGTGGGCGGTGCGCAGGCGATTTCCGCCCTGGCGTTCGGGACGGGATCCATTCCGAAGGTCGACAAAATCTTTGGCCCGGGCAATGCCTACGTGACCGAGGCGAAACGCCAGGTCAGCCAGCGTCTGGACGGCGCGGCGATTGATATGCCTGCCGGTCCGTCTGAGGTGCTGGTGATTGCCGACAGCGGCGCTACACCGGATTTCGTGGCCTCTGACCTGCTCTCGCAGGCCGAGCACGGCCCTGACTCGCAGGTGATTTTACTGACGCCAGATGCCGACATGGCAAAACGCGTGGGCGACGCCGTTGAGCGTCAGCTGGCTGACCTGCCGCGGGCGGAAACGGCGCGTCAGGCGCTATCCGCCAGCCGCCTGATTGTGGCCCGCGATCTTGACCAGTGCATCGCCATCTCCAACCAGTACGGTCCTGAGCACCTGATTATTCAGACCCGCAACGCGCGCGAACTGGTCGACAGCATAACCAGCGCAGGCTCGGTGTTCCTCGGCGACTGGTCACCGGAATCCGCCGGGGATTACGCCTCCGGCACCAACCACGTGCTGCCGACGTATGGCTATACCTCAACCTGCTCCAGCCTGGGGCTGGCGGATTTCCAGAAGCGCATGACCGTGCAGGAACTCTCCCGCGAGGGATTTGCCTCGCTGGCGTCGACCATTGAAACCCTGGCCGCCGCCGAGCGCCTGACTGCCCACAAAAATGCCGTGACGCTGCGCGTTGCCGCCCTGAAGGAGCAAGCATGAACATCGAAGAATTAGCCCGCGAAAATGTCCGTCGCCTGACGCCCTATCAGTCTGCGCGTCGTCTGGGCGGGAACGGCGACGTCTGGCTGAATGCCAATGAATATCCCACGGCGGTGGCCTTTGAGCTTTCGCAGCAGACGCTGAACCGCTACCCGGAGTGTCAGCCGAAAGCGGTGATCGAGAACTATGCCCTGTATGCAGGGGTGAAGCCTGAGCAGGTGCTGGTCAGCCGTGGGGCTGATGAAGGGATTGAGCTGCTGATCCGCGCCTTCTGTGAGCCGGGTAAAGACGCGGTGATGTACTGCCAGCCCACCTACGGGATGTACAGCGTCAGCGCCGAAACCTTTGGCGTGGCCTGCCGCAACGTGCAGGCGCTCGACAACTGGCAGCTGGATTTGCAGGGCATCGCCGATAACCTTGACGGCGTGAAGGTGGTGTTTGTCTGTAGCCCGAATAACCCCACCGGGCAGATTATTCATCCGCAGGATATCCGCACCCTGCTGGAGATGACGCGCGGCAAGGCGCTGGTCGTCGCTGATGAAGCCTACATTGAGTTCTGCCCGCAGGCGACGCTGACAGGCTGGCTTGAGGAGTATCCGCATCTCGTTGTGCTGCGTACCCTTTCCAAAGCCTTCGCCCTCGCCGGCCTTCGCTGTGGATTTACGCTGGCGAATAAAGCGGTTATCGACCTGCTGCTGAAAGTGATTGCCCCGTATCCGCTCTCAACGCCGGTTGCCGATATTGCGGCACAGGCGCTGGCCCCGCAGGGCATCAGCGCGATGCGCGAGCGTGTGGCGCAGATTCTGGAAGAGCGTCAGTATCTTGTCGATGCCCTTAAAACGATTCCGTGCGTGGAGCAGGTGTTCGACTCGGAAACCAACTACATCCTGGTGCGCTTCACCGCCTCAAGCGCGATATTTAAATCGTTGTGGGATCAGGGCATTATCTTACGAGACCAGAATAAACAACCTACCCTGAGCGGCTGCCTGCGTATTACCGTCGGCACCCGTGCAGAGAGCCAGCGCGTGATTGACGCCCTGAAAGCGGAGAAAGTATGAGTCAGAAGTATCTCTTTATCGATCGTGACGGCACCATCATCTCGGAGCCACCCAGCGATTTTCAGGTCGATCGTTTCGACAAGCTGGCCTTTGAACCCGATGTGATCCCGGTGCTGCTGAAGCTTCAGAAAGCAGGCTATAAGCTGGTGATGATCACCAACCAGGACGGTCTGGGCACCGACAGCTTCCCGCAGGTAGACTTTGACGGCCCGCACAACCTGATGATGCAGGTGCTGACCTCGCAGGGCATCGCCTTCGACGAAGTGCTGATCTGCCCGCATATGCCTGCCGACGAGTGCGACTGCCGCAAGCCAAAAGTGAAGCTTGTTGAACGTTATCTGGCGGAAGAGGCGCTGGATAAAAGCAACAGCTATGTGATCGGCGATCGCGTCACGGATATCACGCTGGCGGACAACATGGGCATTGCGGGCCTGCGCTATAACCGCGACACGCTAAACTGGGCGATGATTGGCGAGCAACTCACCAGACGCGACCGCTATTCCCACGTTGAACGCAACACCAAAGAGACGCAGATCGACGTGAAGGTCTGGCTGGACCGCGAAGGCGGCAGCAAGATCCACACCGGCGTCGGTTTCTTTGACCACATGCTGGATCAAATCGCCACTCACGGCGGCTTCCGTATGGAGATCACCGTTAAGGGCGACCTGTATATCGACGATCACCACACCGTGGAAGATACCGGCCTGGCGCTGGGCGAAGCCCTGAAGCTGGCGCTCGGCGACAAGCGCGGTATCAACCGCTTCGGCTTTGTTCTGCCGATGGACGAGTGCCTGGCGCGCTGCGCGATGGATATCTCCGGGCGTCCGCACCTTGAATACAAAGCCGACTTTACCTACCAGCGCGTGGGCGATCTCAGCACCGAGATGGTGGAACACTTCTTCCGCTCGCTTTCTTACACCATGGGCCTGACGCTGCACCTGAAAACCAAAGGCAAAAACGATCACCACCGCGTCGAGAGCCTGTTCAAAGCCTTTGGCCGTACCCTGCGCCAGGCGATCCGCGTGGAAGGTGATGCCCTGCCCTCGTCGAAAGGAGTGCTGTAATGAACGTGGTGATTCTGGACACCGGATGCGCCAATCTGAACTCCGTACAATCGGCGATTATGCGCCACGGCTACGAGCCGGTGGTGAGCCGCGACTCGGATGTGGTGCTGCGCGCGGATAAACTCTTTCTGCCGGGCGTAGGCACCGCCCAGGCGGCGATGGATCAGATCCATGAGCGCGAGCTGGTGGATCTCATCAAAGCCTGTACTCAACCGGTGCTGGGCATTTGCCTCGGCATGCAGCTGCTTGGCCGCCGCAGCGAAGAGAGCAACGGCGTTGATCTGCTGGGCATTATTGAAGAAGACGTGCCGAAAATGACCGACCACGGCCTGCCGCTGCCGCACATGGGCTGGAACCGCGTTTATCCGAAAGCGGGCAACAGGCTGTTCCAGGGTATCGAAGACGGCGCGTACTTCTATTTCGTTCACAGCTACGCCATGCCCGTGAATGCCTACACCATCGCCCAGTGCAATTACGGCGAGGCGTTCACCGCCGCCGTGCAGAAAGATAACTTTTACGGCGTGCAGTTTCACCCGGAACGCTCCGGCGCCGCCGGTGCGCAACTGCTGAAAAATTTCCTGGAGATGTGATGATAATTCCCGCTTTAGATTTAATTGACGGCACGGTTGTTCGTCTCCACCAGGGCGATTACGGGCAGCAGCGCGACTACGGCAACGACCCGCTGCCGCGGTTACAGGCTTACGCCGCCGAGGGCGCTGAGGTGTTGCACCTGGTCGATCTGACCGGCGCGAAAGATCCGGCCAAACGCCAGATCCCGCTGCTTAAAACACTGGTGGCTGGCGTGGACGTCCCGGTGCAGGTGGGCGGTGGCGTGCGTACGGAAGCCGATGTTGCCGCCTTGCTGGACGCCGGCGTGGCGCGCGTGGTAGTCGGTTCGACCGCTGTGAAAGATCCTGAAAGTGTCAAGGGCTGGTTCCGCCGCTTCGGTGCGGATGCGCTGGTGCTGGCGCTGGATGTGCGCATTGACGCGCAGGGTAACAAGCAGGTCGCGGTCAGCGGCTGGCAGGAAAACTCCGGCGTAACGCTGGAAGAGCTGGTCGGGATGTATCTCCCCGTAGGGCTGAAGCACGTCCTGTGCACGGATATTTCACGCGATGGTACGCTCGCAGGATCTAACGTCTCGCTGTATGAAGAGGTTTGCGCGCGTTATCCGCAGGTGGCGTTTCAGTCCTCTGGCGGTATCGGCGACCTGGCGGATATCGCCGCTCTGCGCGGAACCGGTGTACGCGGCGTGATCGTGGGTCGCGCGCTGCTGGAAGGCAAATTTACGGTGAAGGAGGCGATTCAATGCTGGCAAAACGGATAATTCCCTGCCTGGACGTGCGTGATGGTCAGGTTGTAAAAGGCGTGCAGTTCCGCAACCACGAGATCATTGGCGACATCGTTCCACTGGCAAAACGCTATGCCGAAGAAGGCGCAGACGAACTGGTATTTTACGATATCACAGCCTCCAGCGATGGCCGCGTGGTGGATAAAAGCTGGGTGGCGCGCGTGGCAGAGGTGATTGATATTCCCTTCTGCGTGGCGGGCGGGATTAAATCTGCTGACGATGCGGCGAAAATTCTCTCTTTCGGTGCGGACAAAATTTCGATTAACTCCCCTGCGCTTGCAGATCCGGAGCTGATTACGCGTCTGGCGGACCGCTTTGGCGTGCAGTGCATTGTCGTGGGGATCGACACCTGGTTTGATACCGCGACGGGCAAATATCACGTTAACCAGTACACCGGCGATGAAAGCCGCACGCGCGTCACCCAATGGGAGACGCTGGACTGGGTGCAGGAAGTACAAAAACGCGGTGCAGGTGAAATCGTGCTGAACATGATGAACCAGGACGGCGTACGCAACGGTTACGACCTCGAGCAGCTGAAAAAAGTGCGCGCGGTGTGCCAGGTTCCGCTGATTGCCTCCGGCGGCGCAGGCACCATGGAACACTTCCTTGAAGCCTTCCGCGATGCGAACGTAGACGGCGCGCTGGCCGCTTCCGTGTTCCACAAACAGATTATCAATATTGGTGAGTTAAAAACGTACCTGGCCGACCAGGGCGTGGAGATCAGGGTATGTTAACAGAGCAACAACAGGCGCAGCTGGACTGGGAAAAAACTGACGGATTACTGCCGGTGGTTGTACAGCATGCCGTTTCAGGCGAAGTGCTGATGCTGGGATACATGAACCAGGAGGCACTGGCAAAAACGATCGACAGCGGCAAGGTGACGTTTTTCTCGCGCACCAAACAGCGCCTGTGGACGAAAGGGGAAACCTCGGGTCACTTCCTGAATGTGGTCAGCATTACGCCAGATTGCGACAACGACACCCTACTGGTGCTGGTCAACCCGATTGGGCCGACCTGCCACAAAGGCACCAGCAGCTGCTTCGGCGAGGCGAGCCACCAGTGGCTGTTCCTCTATCAGCTGGAACAGCTGCTGGCAGAGCGTAAATCAGCGGATCCCGAGAGCTCGTACACGGCGAAGCTGTACGCCAGCGGCACCAAACGTATTGCGCAGAAAGTGGGTGAGGAAGGCGTTGAAACGGCGCTGGCGGCCACTGTGCATGACCGTGAGGAGCTGACGAACGAAGCGTCGGATTTAATGTATCACCTGCTGGTGCTGCTTCAGGATCAGGAGCTGGATTTAACGACGGTGATTGAGAATTTGCGGAAACGGCATAAATAAAAAAAGACCGGGGAGACCCGGTCTTTTTTTGTGTGTAAATCAGGCTCTTGGCTTGTAGTTTCTCAGCGCGTTACGGCCGAGGACGACAGCAGAACCGATGATCCCGCCGAGGAGAACGGCAAGGATGAGGGTAATAGCAATTTTCGGGCTATCGCGTCGGATAGGCAGATTTGGCTTCATAACGTAACGATAGACGTGAATAGTGTCTGGGTTAACGTTGAGGTTCTGGATATCCAGTAAGTTCTGTTTGGTTTGGTAGTAAGTGCCTGAGAAGACCAGCGGACGTGACGCTTCGTTATCAACCATTGACTTGAGCGCTACGGTACCCAACAGGAACATGGTTTCCTGAGTGACATCCTGAGTCTGCTGAAGCTGCGGAGTGGTGATCTTCGCGGCTTCTGCGTTCTTCAGCGCCTCAGTAATCTGCTTGATACGTAGATCTTTCTGCTCCTGAGCGACTTTCTCCTGATTCTGGAGGGAGTCGTTCAGGGTTGTGATCTGCTGCTTGAGGTTATCTCTGAGGTCAAGCGTCAGTTCTTTTGCCGTCTGCTCGTCAACCTGCTGAATGTACTGAGCTAATTGCTTTTGAGCTGCTTCAGCGGATTCGCCCTGATAGCTTACCGTTAAAGGCAAACTTTGACCTTTAACGGTAGGCTCAATAGTCAGTTTTTCCGGATCTTCCTGATTCTCCAGCGCCTGAGCTAAAGCCGAGAAGGAGGAATTAAAACGACTAATAGCACGATTCTGAATATCCAACATGGCAGGAGCTGCCCCGCCATAGAGGATGTTTAGTGCATTAGAATAGGTGGCTATTTGTGCGGCATCAGGCTGGGCTATGATGGCAGATGACGTCCATTTCTCTTTAGCAACAGTGATGTAAATAACGGCGAGAACAATGAAAGCAGCAACAAATGCCCCAATTACCCACTTACTACGCCACAGCTGTAGCAATAAATCAAGTAAATCAATTTGCTCCGGGTCATTGTTGCGTGTGACCAGGTTGTTGTTGTTTTGCGTCATACAATCCCTAACAGATGAAAAAGGGCAAACATAATCTTGTCTCCTTAGTGTATCCGTTGCTGGCGATTTTTCTATAAGAATCCGATGAGTTATATCGGAAAGATGGGTTATGTATGTCGAGCCCAACGCGTTATCATAGATGGACTTTGATGCCCAGTGGCATCAACAAGAACACAGACTAAATGAGGAAACTATGAAATTTCTGGTAACTGGCGCGGCGGGCTTTATCGGTTCTCATGTCAGCAAGCGCCTGCTTGGTGCAGGGCATAAGGTTGTTGGGATTGATAACCTGAATGATTACTATGACCCTAACCTCAAACTCGCTCGCCTTGAACTGCTCAAATCCGAGAGTTTCACCTTCCACAAGCTGGACTTAGCGGACCGCGAGGGCATGGCTGCGCTCTTCGCCAATGAGAAATTTGACCGCGTGATCCATCTTGCCGCACAGGCGGGCGTGCGTTACTCGCTGGAAAACCCGCATGCCTACGCAGATGCTAACTTGGTAGGTCACCTTAACGTGCTGGAAGGCTGTCGCCACAACAAGGTTCAGCATCTTCTGTATGCTTCATCCAGCTCTGTATACGGCCTCAACCGTAAGATGCCGTTTTCTACTGACGACTCCGTAGACCATCCGGTATCCCTGTATGCGGCAACCAAAAAAGCCAATGAGTTGATGTCGCATACCTATTCGCATCTGTATAACCTGCCGACCACTGGCCTGCGCTTCTTTACCGTCTATGGCCCGTGGGGACGCCCGGACATGGCGCTGTTTAAATTCACCAAAGCCATGATTGAAGGCAACAGTATCGACGTATACAACTACGGCAAGATGAAGCGCGACTTCACCTATATTGATGATATTGCGGAGGCGATTATTCGCCTACAGGACGTCATTCCTCAGGCCGATGCCGACTGGACGGTCGAAACCGGTTCGCCAGCAACCAGCTCTGCCCCGTATCGCGTGTATAACATCGGCAACAGTTCGCCTGTCGAACTGATGGATTACATCACCGCGCTTGAAGAGGCGCTGGGCAAAGAAGCGGTGAAAAATATGATGCCAATCCAGCCGGGTGATGTGCTGGAGACCAGTGCGGACACCAAAGCACTGTATGACGTTATTGGGTTTAAACCACAAACCTCAGTCAAAGAAGGCGTGAAAAACTTCGTTGACTGGTACCGCAACTTCTATAACGTTTAAAAACAGAAAACCCGGCAGAGCGCCGGGTTTTTTTATATCACGATTTTGATCAGTCACTGCCGAACAAATCGCGGGTATAGACTTTATCTTTCACGTCCGCCAGCTCTTCCGCCATACGGTTGGAGATAATCACGTCCGCTTCTTTCTTAAACGCATCCAGATCGCGGATCACACGCGAATGGAAGAACTCATCTTCCTGCATCGCCGGTTCATAAATAATGACCTGCACGCCCTTCGCCTTAATACGCTTCATGATCCCCTGAATGGAAGAAGCGCGGAAGTTATCGGAACCGCTCTTCATGATCAGGCGATACACGCCCACCACTTTCGGCTGACGCGCGAGAATGGAATCCGAGATGAAGTCTTTACGCGTGCGGTTGGCATCCACAATGGCGGAAATCAGGTTGTTCGGCACCGCCTGATAGTTTGCCAGCAGCTGCTTGGTATCTTTTGGCAGGCAGTAGCCACCGTAACCGAAGGACGGGTTGTTGTAATGGTTACCGATACGTGGATCAAGACACACGCCCTCAATGATCTGACGGGTGTTCAGACCTAAGCTCTCGGCATAGCTGTCAAGTTCGTTGAAGTAAGCCACACGCATTGCCAGATAGGTATTGGCGAAAAGCTTAATGGCCTCAGCTTCTGTGGAATCGGTGAACAGCACAGGAATATTTTTTTTGATTGCGCCTTCCTGAAGCAACGCAGCAAAACGCTCCGCACGCTCGGAACGCTCGCCAATCACGATACGGGATGGGTGCAGGTTATCGTATAACGCCCTGCCCTCGCGGAGAAATTCCGGCGAGAAGAAGACATTATCAATACCCAACTCTTCTTTAATCGATTTGGTGAAGCCCACTGGAATCGTCGACTTGATGATCATCACTGCGTTCGGGTTGATTGCCGTAACGTCTTTGATCACCGCTTCAACGGTTGAGGTATTGAAGTAGTTGGTTTTAGGATCGTAGTCGGTTGGCGTGGCGATGATGACGAAATCCGCATCGCGGTAAGCGTCTTCTTTGTCCGTGGTAGCGCGGAAGTTCAGCGGTTTGGTCGCGAGGTATTCTTCAATCTCTTTATCGACGATCGGGGACTTCTTCTGGTTAAGCATGTCCACTTTTGCCTGCACGATATCCAGCGCAACCACTTCATGGTTTTGTGCAATCAGAATACCGTTTGAGAGACCAACGTAGCCTGTTCCGGAGATGGTTATTTTCATTTGTTTGACTTCTACACGTTTGAGTTTTTGATGACCATAACACAGTCACCACAATGATTAACTAAGCGTTTTTTATCGCTAACCTTCATTCGCTGTCAAGGTTTCAGTTTTTTTGAAAAATGTTTTTGCTCAACAAAAAGACCTGTCGTTACACTAAGCAAAGTACCTGTTTTACAGCGACAATAAGACGTTAAAGGACAGTCGAGAGTAAGCAGAGGAAAACTGCTTACTTCGTCAAATCAGACTAATCCCTTGGTCAGATTCAGCAGATACTGACCATACCCGGTCTTTTTCAATGGTTCAGCGAGTACCCGAAGTTGTTCGGCATCAATAAAATCTCGTCGGAACGCAATTTCTTCAGGACATGAAACTTTTAGCCCCTGTCGCTCTTCAATTGTGGCGATAAAATTGCTTGCCTCGATCATACTCTGATGCGTTCCGGTATCCAGCCAGGCATAACCGCGTCTCATCATCGCGACAGACAATCGTCCCTGCTGCATATAGATGCGGTTGATGTCGGTAATTTCGAGTTCACCTCGCTCGGACGGCGTTAAACTTTTGGCCATCTCAATCACATCGTTGTCGTAAAAATAAAGACCGGTTATTGCGTAATTACTCTTGGGTTGCTGAGGCTTCTCCTCAAGGCCAATTGCAGTACCGTCTTTATCAAACTCAACGACGCCATAGCGTTCCGGATCGCTGACATGATAGGCGAATACGGTCGCCCCCTCTTGCTGGCTTGCTGCGCCTTCAAGCAGTCTGGGTAGATCGTGTCCGTAGAAAATATTATCGCCTAATACCAGCGCACAATTATCCTCACCGATAAACTCTTCACCCAGAATAAAAGCTTGTGCCAGTCCATCAGGACTTGGTTGCACTTTGTACTGGATATGCAATCCCCACTGGCTACCGTTCCCGAGCAGTTGTTCAAAACGCGGAGTGTCCTGAGGCGTGCTGATAATCAGAATATCCCGTATACCTGCCAGCATAAGCGTAGAGAGCGGATAATAGATCATTGGCTTATCGTAAATTGGCAACAATTGCTTGCTTACGGCCATAGTCACGGGATAAAGACGTGTACCCGATCCGCCAGCTAATATAATCCCTTTACGTTTCGTCATTTACTTACGCTCCCCATAATTTTGCTCAATCCAGCTCTTATAGGCCCCGCTTTTTACATTCGATACCCACTCCTGGTTATTCAAATACCATTCAACCGTTTTACGGATGCCACTTTCAAAGGTTTCCACAGGAGTCCATCCAAGCTCGTCGCTAATTTTATGAGCATCAATTGCATAACGTCTGTCGTGACCTGGTCGGTCCGCGACATAAGTAATTTGTGCGCGATAGGATGTTTCTTTCGGTATCATTTCATCGAGCAGATCACAAATGGTCTGAACAACTTCAATATTTTTCTTCTCGTTATGACCGCCAATATTATAGGTTTCTCCCGGCTTACCCGTGGTCAGAACCGTATACAGTGCACGAGCATGGTCTTCAACGTATAACCAGTCACGGATTTGATCGCCCTTACCGTAAATCGGCAATGGTTTATTATCCAGCGCATTAAGGATAACAAGAGGAATCAGCTTTTCAGGAAAGTGGTATGGGCCATAATTATTCGAACAATTTGTCACAATCCCAGGTAAACCATAGGTGCGTATCCAGGCTCGAACTAAATGGTCGCTGGACGCTTTTGACGCTGAGTAAGGGCTACTTGGCTGGTACGCGGTTTTCTCGGTAAACAGCGGTAACAGGGTGGAGTCAGAATGTTCATCGGGATGAGGCAGATCGCCGTAAACCTCATCAGTTGAAATGTGATGGAAACGGAAGGCGGATTTTGCTGCCTCATCCAGTGAAGACCAGTAAGCACGGCTTGTTTCTAACAGGATATAGGTGCCAACAATATTGGTTTCAATAAACGCAGCGGGACCGGTAATAGAACGGTCGACATGGCTCTCGGCAGCCAGGTGCATTATCGCATCAGGCTGATGGGTAGCAAAAATACGCGCCATTGCCTCTTTATCACATATATCGGCATGCTCAAAAACATAGCGTTCGCTATCGCTTACTTCACGCAAGGATTCCAGATTACCGGCATAGGTCAATTTATCAACGTTAACAACGCTATCCCGAGTATTGCTAATAATATGTCGGATAACCGCGGAACCGATAAAACCGGCACCGCCAGTAACTAGAATTTTCACGCAATCTATTCCATTAAACAGTAGGTGGATCGGGCAAGATAAAAAAGCCCGGTATCTCTACCGGGCTTGATGGCATGGCTAACCGTATATTAATCCAGCCATTCGGTGTGGAACACACCTTCTTTATCCGTACGCTTATAGGTATGCGCACCGAAGTAGTCACGCTGTGCCTGAATCAGGTTCGCTGGCAGAACGGCAGCACGATAGCTGTCGTAATATGCCACCGCAGCGGAGAAGGTAGGAACCGGGATACCATTCTGCACCGCGTACGCAACAACATCACGCAGCGCCTGCTGATATTCGTCAGCAATTTGTTTGAAGTAAGGTGCCAGCAGAAGGTTTGCGATACCCGCGTTTTCAGCATAGGCATCGGTGATTTTTTGCAGGAACTGAGCGCGAATGATACAGCCGGCACGGAAGATCTTCGCAATCTCGCCGTAGTTCAGATCCCAGTTATTTTCATCAGATGCCGCGCGTAGCTGAGAGAAGCCCTGCGCGTAAGAGACGATTTTACCCAGATACAGCGCGCGACGAACTTTTTCTACGAACTCCGCTTTATCACCAGCGGGTTTAGCCTGCGGGCCAGACAGCACTTTAGATGCTGCAACGCGCTGTTCTTTCAGAGAAGAGATATAACGTGCAAATACGGATTCGGTGATCAGGGATAATGGCTCACCCAGATCCAGAGAGCTCTGGCTGGTCCATTTACCGGTACCTTTGTTCGCGGCTTCATCCAGAATCACATCAACCAGGTATTTACCCTCTTCATCTTTCTTGGTGAAGATATCTTTGGTGATGTCGATCAGGTAGCTGTTCAGCTCGCCTTTGTTCCACTCGGTGAAGGTCTCTGCGAGCTCCTCGTTAGAGAGGTTCAGGCCGCCCTTCAGCAGAGAGTAGGCTTCAGCAATCAGCTGCATATCGCCATATTCAATGCCGTTGTGAACCATTTTCACGTAATGACCAGCCCCATCAGGACCGATATAGGTCACGCACGGCTCGCCGTCTTCAGCAACGGCTGCGATTTTAGTCAGGATTGGCGCAACCAGTTCGTACGCTTCTTTCTGACCGCCAGGCATGATGGATGGACCTTTCAGAGCGCCCTCTTCACCGCCGGATACGCCGGTACCAATGAAATTGAAGCCTTCAGCAGACAGTTCACGGTTACGACGAATAGTGTCCTGGAAGAAGGTGTTACCGCCATCGATAATGATGTCGCCTTTATCCAGATACGGTTTCAGTGAATCGATGGCTGCATCGGTCCCTGCGCCCGCTTTCACCATTAACAGGATACGACGAGGTGTTTCCAGAGACTCAACGAACTCTTTAACCGTATAGAAAGGAACCAATTTCTTGCCTGGATTCTCAGCGATGACTTCTTCGGTCTTATCACGGGAGCGGTTGAAAACGGAGACGGTATAACCACGGCTTTCGATGTTGAGCGCCAGGTTGCGCCCCATCACTGCCATACCGACAACGCCGATCTGTTGCTTGGACATTACATACTCCTGTCAGGTGTGGTCGCCACTATTAGCATGGCCAAATAAAAATTTGACAAACATCTTATGCGAAATGTACTGCTAAAACAACATTCAAATATATTTTTGTTTAGGTTACTTTCGTAGAAAAGAATAAATAACATTAAGTAAACTTGTTGGAAGCAACCGAGGTATACTACGCATCATAAAGATATATAATGATTCGAAACATGTAGAAATTTTTAAACTATATTTCATCTTCATCAAAAGCCACTCACTTTTGATATAAGCTACGCCTTTCCTACGTTTAATCATTTCAGACCCACCTCTAACGTTAACAAGGATCTCGTTAACGTTAGCAACTTTAAAATTACCTGCAACAATCCTTAGCCAGAGATTATAATCTTCCATAAAATGATGGTGCTGATATCCACCAACTGAAATGACTGCGCTTTTTCTGAAAGCAACACTCATATGATTGAAAGGGCTTCGGTATTTAATAAACCCAATTATATCGTCGTATGTTAAAGGAACTGATTTAATACCTGTCATCACTTCCATATTTTCATCGAATTCTGCAATATGCCCACCAACTAAAACAACATCTTTATTATTTCTTATAAACATTACCTGCTTTTCAAAACGATCATTGATGCAAATGTCATCCGTATCCATTCTAAAAACCCACTCGTTCCGGCAAAACTCTAATCCGAGGTTCAAAGCCGAGCCTAAACCTAGGTTATGATCTGATTTAACAAGTGTTATCGGGATACCCTTATTTATTTCGCATTCGATAAAGCCAAGAATTTCACGATTTACAGGCCCGTCCAGTACAATAACAATCTGATCGGGCAATAAAGAATTATCAATTATACTTTTATAGCACGCTGTAAAATTATCATAAGTCTCCTTAATATAAACTGACATCAATATACTAAATTTGAATTCGTTAAAGACTGTTGATGAGGTTGTCATATTCTTGTATTATCTTTTCGTACTTGAATTTATTTAACGTAAGTGCAATGTTAGTACCCTTCATTTCTTTGTGATATATGTCAATAATTGCATCTGTAAAAGCATCAATATCATACATTTTCACTAGTGCACCATTTTCGCCATCAATTATGATCTCTGAAGGGCCAGTCGGACAGTCATAACTAATACAAGGGACATTTGAAGCGATAGACTCTAATAAAACATTAGGTAACCCTTCATAATGCGATACTAATGTAGTCATATCTGCTTCGGAATAAAAATCCTTGACATTGTCAACTGCTCCAGTTAAGTGAAATCGGTGATTTAATCCATTTATATCGACTTGTCTCTCGAACTCATTATAAAGCTCACCATCACCAACTAACGTCCATAGAAAATTAACTTTTCTATTCTCTAGCTCACGTCCCACCTTGATAATATCAAAAATATTTTTCTGATGTGTAAATCTTCCAATATATAGAAGTTTTATAAGCTTGTCTTTATTATGATTCTTATCAGGTAACGTTAAAGCATTAAACTCAAAATTAATTTTTATAGGGTTATAAATCCTAACCATATTATTATTTTCAACAAACGAAGACAATTTCGCTTTCATAGCATCTGACTGGCATATGATAGCATCAGCTTTAGAAATTAAGTGAAAAAGGATTTTTTTCTTTACTTTTCCAATAAAAGTATTGCCTACTTCAAAATCTGGATTGTTAATAAACCTGCAAATAACCTTTCCATTGTATAGTTTTAATGTTCGTAATAAAATGAGGTAACAACTTAAATCCAAGGAAAAACAAATAGCAGTACATTTTTTCTTATTGCTAAAAAATTTGTATAAACTAATAACCCTCTGTAATTTATTTATTCTAATTGACTGATTTAACACATTAATGTTTATTGTCTCTTTTGAATAAAAAATATCATTACTAACAGAAACTAATCTTGTATTATGTCTAACCTTTGAAAGTCCATGACTGATTCTTAATGCTACTCTTTCTGCACCACCTTGGGTGAGACTATTTATCATTATAAACACATCTTTGGTATTACTCATTAGCTTTTTTCAACCATTTCCACAAATATAAAATATAACTAAAACTAGCAAACAAAACGCTAATTGCGATTGTATAAATAGGGCCAAGGTGTAATACTTTATAAGTGCCACACGCAATCAAAAATACTGCAAATGATAATAACCCTGCTTTGAGAATTGAACTCCTAAAATTCATAATTGCATACTGTTTAAAAAGAGCTCCTAAAGATTGTAAACTTGATGATATCAACACAATCAATAAAGCAAAAGCGTATTCATAATAATCATTGTAATTAAAAATAGTGAAAAACAGCAAACTGGCGAGAAAAATAGACGCCATACAAATTAACGAAGTAAAATAGAGCTTTTTGATATAAACCATAAACTCCACAGCTTTTCGCTGTCGGCTCACAAACAAAATATCTTTATATTTATAACTAATCATACCTGCATCCAATAACGCCTGTAATGCATTGCCAATACTTGTATAAAAGGTATACACCCCTACAATTGATAATGAAGTGAAATGGCTCAAAAGCACTTTATCAAGTGACACTATAACCCTAATAAAAATAGATGATATAAATATCGGTACAGATTTCCTAATCAGAAAATATAATATTTTAAAACTTATCTTTGTAAAAGAAAGTATGAGATTATACTTGGCATAGAGAAAAACGAAACAAAGCGCAATTAAATTAGCACATAGCCAACAAAAAGAAATAAAACTTACAATTTTTTCATCACTGACTTTTATATAAAATAAAAAAATTAATATAAAATAACACCATACACCATTTCTAACAAACAACAGAATATTCGCAATAGTTGCTCTTCCCTTTGCTAATAATATCCTATGATATTCTTGCAATAATACTTCCGTAACAGTAAGCAACATCGCAAATATAGTAACACCTTTATACGGAAAATATTGGTGCATATAGATAACAACGGAAAAAGACACTATTAAGCTTGAAAATAACGAAAAAAACATCTGATTCGTATATGCAAAACAAGAACCTCGCTGGGTTCCTGTGTATGATTTCAATAGTAGTGAATATAATTCTAATCCAGAAAGATATACAGAAAAACTAATTATTGAAACAAGAATACCGTAGGCTCCAACTACAGAAACACCATATGCATGTGTCAAATACAGCATCAATAGAACTTTACCGCCGAGAGTACTCGCGCGCAAACCTAAACCGAGCAACCCTTTCATTTTATTTAATCCTTTGAGACACTACAACTATGTTATTTTTATTAAATAATAGCCCTGTGCAAATAAAATATATAAAAACCCATATTAATAATGATGTATAGTTATCCCAGAAACTTCCTCTGAAAAATAATCTTGTATTAATTGATATTATTAGATATGTTATTAATCCCGTTAAAGTAAATTTCGCCTTAGCTTTATTGTGAAAATAAAAGAAAAATACAATAATAATAGGTGATAATAACGAGCCAATATAACCAAAATAATAATAAAACTCAGATAGTATATTACCCGCAAAACCAAAATTACGACCAATTACTGACGATACGTTATCTGCATACCATGGTAGCACGATATAATCCCCAGCCAAATTTAAAAGAGGATTAAAAAACTTCAACAAGGGATAGGTAACATAAAGATAGCCATTAGAAATATCATTTACATTATTATTAATAATAAAAGCCGTAGTGAATGCAGTATGATAAAACTCTGCCAACATACTGTAAACATTATAAGATAAGGATAAATCACTCTCATCTCTCGTAAGATAATACCTCGCTACAACCATAAAAAGAACTACACAAATAGCCGGAACTGAAATAAACAGTATTTTTCTCTTTGGCTTTTTTAATGCATATATTGCACAGAAATAAAACACAAAAGAAAAAAGTAAATCTCTTCCACCCGATAGTACTTCTGGCACGCATACAAATAATGGAACTACGATCAATGAACGTTTGAATAAACTGCCTGTATAACTACGAATATATAAAATGAAATACGATGCAAAAGTTAAATAAAATAAAATTGGCAGTTTAAACTTAACCTCATATTCTGCATAAATTGCCTGGGCAGCAACTCTGTTATTGAAATTATAAATAAGCTCGCCCCCAATACTTTCAATAACAAAACAAGTGACAAAGATGGATACACTCATTATCAACAAACAAATAATTTCAGGATAATAAATTCCTCTCCTAGGAATATTAACCAAATGATATTCATATTTTAAATGCTTTTGACGAGTGAGGATATAAACCAAAAAAAAGATACAAAGCGCCCAGAATGCAAAAAATTTTGCGATTATTATGCTGTTTTGCTCAATAGAATATCCGAAAAATGAATACAAAAACTCGATATTAAGGAACGGAACACCGTAGTAAAACACGCCAAACAGAAGTGTAAACGAGAATATATTCATTAACACCCCTGATGGATTAACAAAAAAATCTTTTAATAATATCAAAAGCGAAAAAAATATTAATAAAGAATTTAATGCTACAACAACCCCATTAATTACAGATATCATTACTTAGCCCTGTTTATTAATATACACAGCAGATAAACTGCGATATAGCAGGTAATATATTGATATTAGCATAAAAGTCCTTAATGTAACTCCGCCATATAATAGGTAGCACAAAGAACCAATCAAAGTACAAATAAAATAATAGAACACCCTCAAATAATTATGTTTCTTAAACCACTTACTTTGAAAAAAAACAAGATCAAATCTCTTTTCCCCGCATCGTTCTAATAAATTAATCATCGGGAAAATAAAAATGGTAATTAAAATAATATTTGAATCGAATCCTAAAACAATAAGCAATGGTGAGCCATAACGTAATACAACCAATATGAAATGTAACAATAAGTTTATTCTACTACGAAAATAGTTATATAGTGTATAAACAAATATTATTGCCCAAGGCAATAAAGCCAACAGAACAGGGCTTCCCATAACAATAATAATTGCAGTCAATAAAACCGCTAATATGCACCTACACGCATAAATATTTGTTTTGTTAGTTTCATAGAAAACAAACTGTTCGCTATTCAATCTTATGGTTGGTTTTTTTTCATGCTTTATAGTTTCAGTATCGTTATAAATATAACCGATCTCGTAAAGTGTATAAACTAGTATTAACGATAATAAAAACTTATAAAAATCTGCAATCGAGAAGAATTCAAACTTATATATCATCAAAAATAATAATATTGGTATAATATAAATACATACCCAAGATAAGCTTTTTATAATATTTTTGGATCGAGTATTAATAAAATATAAGAAAGGGATATAAAACATTTTTTTCTGAATATTTTGCATTATATTATTTGACTCTAATAAAGTTAACTTTGTTTTTACCCCAAAAAACCTCATCATTTTTACAATGCGCTATGCCCAAAGCTTCAGCACAATGCGCGACAATCTCATAATCTCCATAATTGTCAGTGATAATCGCTGTATTATGTTGGAAAAGGTGCTTAATATAACTAAGCTTATTATCCAAAAGGTCGTGCGACAGCCGTCCAGTACATGTGCCATCTCTATACTCAAGAACGGAAGAGTAACATAAAACCGCATCGAATTTTTTTGCAATAGCATTTGCTATAGTATCGATCGTTGCAGATATAATTACAAGCTTATAGCCTTTGAGTTTGTAATCGTCTATAATTTCTATAACCTCATTGATATAATCTAATGAGGCAACATAGTCATTAGATAAACTCAATAGTTCTGCTTGATTTTTTCCTGCCAATCGTTTTAATAATTTAGGTCGCAAATAATCATAAGAAAAATACCGCCAAAGAATAGAACCTATAATGCGTTCAGTCATACTTGCTCTTATTCCGATAGTTCGCAAAAAACCAAGAGTAGTATTTTCTTTGGTCACTGTTCCACAAATATCAAGAAAAAGTAAATTTTTAACTGTTTTATCAATTGACAACGCTACCGCCCCTAGCATAGATTAACACGCCAGTAAATAATTAAGTTTGCTAAAGAAGCATAAAAACTCAACTTAGCAAACCGTCGAATTAACATTATTACAGACAACAAAATATCATATTTCGCTATCCGTAATGTCAAGCAGTTATGATTAATATAACAAGTATAAACTTTATAGCATTTTGATTATACTGTCTTTAAATTTTTGTCCATCCTTCAGGTTACGCAGGCCATAGTTCACAAAGGCCTGCATATACCCCATTTTCTTACCGCAGTCATAGCTGTCGCCGGTCATCAGCATGGCATCAACCGACTGCTTCTTCGCCAGCTCAGCAATCGCATCGGTCAGCTGGATACGATCCCAGGCGCCCGGCTCAGTTTTTTCCAGCTCAGCCCAGATATCCGCATTCAGCACATAACGGCCGACTGCCATTAGGTCGGAGTCTAGCGTCTGCGGCTGATCGGGTTTTTCGATAAACTCAACGATCCGGCTCACCTGCCCTTCCGTCTCCAGTGGCTCTTTGGTCTGAATAACAGAATACTCGGAGAGATCGCCCTTCATACGTTTCGCCAGCACCTGGCTACGGCCCGTTTCATTGAAACGTGCCACCATTGCCGCCAGGTTGTAACGCAGCGGATCGGCGGAAGCGGTATCAATAATGATGTCCGGCAGAACCACGATGAACGGGTTATCACCCACCACCGGGCGCGCGCAGAGGATTGAGTGCCCCAGGCCCAGCGGCTGCGCCTGACGCACGTTCATGATGGTCACGCCAGGAGGACAGATAGACTGAACTTCTGCCAGAAGCTGGCGCTTAACGCGCTGCTCAAGCAGCGCTTCGAGTTCATAAGAGGTGTCGAAGTGGTTCTCAACGGCATTCTTCGAAGAGTGCGTCACCAGAACGATTTCTTTGATCCCCGCAGCAACAATCTCGTCGACGATGTACTGAATCATCGGCTTGTCAACGATCGGCAGCATCTCTTTAGGAATGGCCTTTGTGGCGGGCAACATATGCATGCCCAAACCCGCTACCGGTATGACTGCTTTCAAATTAATCATTATTTCTTCCACCTTAAAATGGTTGACGAATTATAGCTTTTAAACCTGTTTTCGCCAGCATGTTTTACCGTAAATATGAAGTAATCCTAGGTCACCCCACCACAAATTACAGTAGTTGTAATCTGAATAGATCGCGATTCCGTACCAGGAATAGTCGCAAAATAGGCTGTAGGATTACCTGTGCGGCAGCGCAAAATTCAACCGTTCCGTATTCACCACGTGTTGATCGACCCGATCAATATCTACCGAACTCTGCCCCTTTTCATTAACCGCTTTTATGTTCGCGAGCGACAACAGCGTCTCGTTTTTGGCCATAAACTTCCCGCGCACGTCTTTGCGCAAGTCGAAGTTCATCTTAAGCGCAGGTCCCGTCGCTGACTCCTGCATCACGTTGATATTACGCAAGAAAAGATGCTGTGGCTTGTTGTGCAGCTCTAGCGTTGCCCGCTGCATGTTGACGTTGGTGATGGCAACAAACGACGTGGCATTGCCGGAGGAAATCTGTATCCCGCGCAGCTTATAGGCAAGCTGTCGGTTATCCAGGCGAATATCGTTAAGTTTGAAGTTTTGCGGTATCGACAGATAATCGCCCTTGATCACGCCATACCCGATTAACATTCCGGCGCTGTTCACCATATCGATATTATCAATAACGAAATTATCACAGCCATAAATAGCTACCGTCGCGTTATCAATTCCGGCCTTTTTACTGAAGTCGGGAGTAATATTGCTGGCCTTGATATTACGGATCACAAAGTGTTTACCGTTTTCAACATGGACCAACTGCCGACAGTTGCTGCCGGTGATATTTGCCACCACGAAGTTTTTAACGGTCTGCTGTTCCGGATAGTCATTGTCGTACGTGCTGCCAGCCAGCCCAATACCTATGCCCCAGTTGATCTTGCCGTTTGTGCAGTTGATGTTATCGATCACGTGGTCAGAGATCAGGATATTGCGGTCGTTAATCGCCACGTTCCACTCAATCGCGTCACCCTGCAAATGGCTGAATTTACTGTTGGTTATGCGCGCACCGTCCACCTGATTATGAAAACCCTGGCGCAGAATGGCGTAGTTGGCCTGGCTCACGGCAATGCGATCGATAAGCAGGTTACGCATCACTCTCGGCTTTTTACCGCCGATGTAGATCTGGGTGACGGGGCCGAAGCCGCTCATCGCCAGCCCTTTAATGACACAGTCGGAGCCACGCACGTCCAGCGTAATGTTGTGCGTGCGCCCCTCTCCTTCCCCAATGACCTTACAGCCTTCCTGGAGCACAAACCGCCCGTGGCCGTTGCCCTTCAGCGCACCGCGGATCAGCAGGGTTTTGCCATCAGGAATGAAAATGCCGGTATTGATGTTTTCACAGGTTAACCCGGCGGGAACAACAACGGTATCGCCCTCGGTAAATGCCTGCTTAAAGGCGGCGATCCAGTCGTGGTTGTTGTAGCGATCGACAGAAACCGTCTTCCCGGTTGCCGCCCGCACAGCGCGGGGCGACAGCAGCGGCATGGCAGCCAGGACGGATAAAGAAGAGACAAATCGGCGTCGGGTAATCTTTTTCAGCATACAACCTCAGCGTTACAGCGTTTGCAGCAGGCTCGCTAACTGGCGATTAATCACCTGCTGATTGAATTCTGCTTCAACTTTTTGCCGCGCATTTTGCAGCACAGGGATCAGCGTCTGCTGATCGATATCACTGAACGCAGCCAGACGATCCGCCAGCGCCAGCGCATTGTTTTCAGGGACCAGCCAGCCGGAGTGTTCAGAGGTGATCAGCTCAGGGATCCCGCTGTGCAGGGTCGAGACCACCGGAATGCCGACCGCCATCGCCTCCATCAGCGCCACGGGAATACCTTCCATATCGCCGTCAGCGCCGGTTACGGAAGGCAGCAGGAACACATCCGCATCATCAAGCATGGCTTTCACTTCGTGGCTCGGCTTGAAGCCCGGCATCTCGACCACGTCTTCCAGCTGATACTGTTCAATCAGCGTGAGCAGGCGACGCTCCCACGGCCCGATGCCCAGGATGCGGTAGTGGAAGTCCACTCCGCGCGCCTTCAGCTGGCGACAGGCTTCGATGGCTACGTGCAGCCCTTTCTTTTCGGTCAGGCGGGCAACAGAGATAATTTGCAGCGGCTTGCCCGGCACCTTGACCGGTCGCTGAGTGAAACGTTCCATATCCACGCCCATGCGTGAAACGGTGATTTTCTCGCTCGGGCACCCCATGGTTTTCAGGCGTCCGGCCCACAGGTTGCTTATTGGCAGCATCATGTCGCCACGGCGAAACAGCTGCTGATATTCCGGCGTGTAGTGGTTCAGTACTTCCCGGCTGGAGATGTCGATACCGTGGAAAATGGTTGCGATTTTGCCGTCAATCACCCCCAGCTCACGCAGTTTTGCCGCAGTGACGCCCGCCGGGCCAAAGTGGGCGATAAAGACATCGGCCCGGTACGGCTGGGCCGTTTGCCCGCAAATGGCGGAAAGGATCAGGTTGCGGGCCTCCGCCCCATAGCGCGACATATTCAGCGCCCGCCACGTCGAGGCGCGATGCAGGCCGCGCAGCGTCTGGCTGGCGCGATGGCGCAGTTTGTTCAATCGTCCGGCGGGTTCATCCTGCAACCAGCGGGTTTTCGCCTCCAGCCCATACCGGGTATACGCCGCATGGGTGTTTTGCGTATCGCCCTTTTGCAGGGCGATAATCTCCACGTCATACCCCATATCGATAAACGCGGTGATTTGGTTCAGCACAAAGGTTTCAGACGACAGCGGAAATTTCAGTAAGAAGAAACCAACCTTCATTTCCCCTCCCGGACGCGGTCGAGTACGGATTTCACCATGCCAATACCTTTTTCGCGTTCGGCTTTTACCGCCACCGCCAGACGTTCGTTGATCGCAGGCAGCTGGCCGAGCGTGTCGCCCACCATCGCCCCCAGCGACCCGTCCAGCAGATGACGAATATCGACGGCCATTTCCGGCATGCCGAGCTGCTGCATAATACCCGCGGACTTGTGTTCGTAGTTAATGGCGATGGCTGGCGTGCCGAAGTTCATCGAGATAATGGCCGAGTGCAGACGCGTGCCCACGGTCAGGTCGCAGGCGGAGAGCAGCTTGCCCATCTCCAGATCGTTCAGCTCGTCCATCACCACGTGATAGCGGGACGGATCGTTCACCAGGTTGCGCAGGTTGAGCGCCACCATACGGTCATCTTTGTTGTAGCTGTCGATACCGGTACAGGTGGAAAGCGCCAGCACCTGGTAACCGCTGTCCAGCACGCGGTTCACCACATCGGCAAAGGCTTTCTCGTACGCCGCCTGGGTCGTGCCGAGGCGTTTATCGAACGGCGCAAGTTCACGCAGGGTAATGGCGACGGTTTTCTGCTTTGCCGCCACGTCGAGCCAGTGCTGTACCGCGTAGCTGGCCTGGAAACTGTCATCCTGATGATCCACCAGCCAGGCGGTGTCCACACCGTGCTCCACTTTGGTGGTGTCGATTTCACTGCGCTTCATCATGTCGAGGCTGACCGATTCACGCAGGATCAGCGCGTCGCAGTGGCCGAAGACATAGTTCGCCAGCTGGTTAAACTGCGGATCCTGGAATGGCCCGACGCTGTGGCCGATCATAAACAGCGGCTTTTTCGCCATGAACGTACAAAGCGCATGCTCAAACTGCGGCACGCCGTACAGATCGACGAAGAACGAACCGCCCACCTGAATAATGGCGTCATAGCCGGACAGCAGACGAACAAAATCGGTAAAGCCCTGCGCGATGGCAATGTTGCGCAGCTTGCCGGTGTCGGTCACGCGAGAAAGCAGCACCTGATGCTGGTAGCGGCGACGCAGCACTTTCTTCACGCGCCCCATCACGCCCGCGGCGTTGTTGTGCTGTTTCATCTGGCTGTAGAGCGGGTCGCCCATCACCGGGCGGTTCAGTAACCAGGATGAGCTGACCGGATAACGGCTCATCACATCCACTTCTGTCTCAGGCTTAAGGGTGTTAATTGCATCCAGTAAACCGCGCAGGATGGCGCTGTCGCCACGGTTGCCGCAGGTATGGTTGCCAAGAATAAGTAATTTCATAATGGCCTCGTAAAATTAGCCTGCGCGAAGCAGCGTTTTCATTTTTTCGTTACGGCAAAACTGGCGCTTCATCTCGACCACCAGCGCATTGCGTGACAGCACAATCATCACGCCGAACGCCAGCGCGCCTGCCGCGACCTGCACCGCAAGCAGCGCCGCCAGCGGCAGATGCCCGTTGAGCACCACGCCCAGGCCGTAGCTCACCGCAAGCGTCGGTAAGGAGAGATAAAACGGCAGCCACAGGCTGAGGATGTACTGACGGTAGCTGGAGCCCAGCACCGGTTTGATCATCACGAAGTAGCTCAGCACGGTATTGACGATTTGCACCAGCAGGAAGCCGAGCGTCACGCCAATGGCGCCCGCCATGTGGCCGCCCACAATAATTGCCGGAATAAACAGGAAGGTTTTAAACACGTTGAACTTGAAGCTGATATCCACGCGCGCCTTCGCCATTAGCAGAGAACCAATCGGGTTCCCCACCGAGCGCAGCAGCCCCACGACGCACAGCAGTTGCAGGATCGGGATGATGCTGTTCCACTTCTCGCCAAACACCAGCGGTACGAAATTGCTGGCAACCACCATCAGCCCCAGCAGCACCGGGAAGTTGATGATCCCCACGACGGAGAGCAGCTTGTAAAAGTTCACGCGCAGCTTTTCGGTATCGTCCTGAATTTTGGCGAACGCCGGGAACAGCACGCGGGTAATGATAGGGTTGAGCTTCATCGGCGGGACAACCGCGACGTTATACGCCAGGTTGTAGCCACCCGCGACGCTCGCGCCCAGAATGCGCGCCAGCACCAGCGTGGAGAGGTTAGTATTCACGTAGTTGATAATGCTGTCTGCCGTCAGCCACGCGCCGAAGCGCAGGTTGGATGAAACAGACGCCAGTGAAAAATGCAGCCCCGGGCGATAAATCTTACGGCCAAAGAAGCCAAACAGCAGCGTGCGCACGGCAGAGTTAACCAGGTAGCCGAGGATGGCGGTCATCGCCAGCGGCCAGAAATGGGCGCTGACCACGGTGAAGGTAAAGCCCGCCAGCACGGCGCTGGTTTCAATCATGCCGATTTTGTTGAACTCCAGCTCCTTCTGCATCAGCGCGCGGAACTGCTGCCCGTGCGGGATCACCACGAAAGCGAACGACAGGGTGCGCATCAGCGGCGCCAGGTCCGGGTTATGCAGCACGCCGGCAATCACATCGCTCAGCAGGAACACCAGCACAAAGACGAAGATACCCAGCCCGACGTTCAGCCAGTAGAGGGTGGTCAGCTCCAGATGGCTGATCTCCTTGCGCTGGATAATGGAGTTGGCGATACCAAAGTCCGACAGCGTATCGGCCAGGGCGATAATCACCAGCGAGACGGTCAGCAGACCAAACTGGTGATTATCGATAATGCGCGCCAGCACCGTCATCTGCACCAGGCCGAGGCCAATAATGACGATGGTGGCCATGGCTGACCATTTCGCGCCGCTGATGGTTTTTTCTCGTAAGCTCATCTTAGTACGCCGCTTTGTTCACGAAGCCTTTGAAAATGGTCAGAAAAACAATCTTGATATCGAACCAGAGGCTCCACTCGCGGATGTACTCCAGATCGAACTCGATACGTTTTTCCATTTTTTCCAGCGTGTCGGTCTCGCCGCGCCAGCCGTTGATCTGCGCCCAGCCCGTGATGCCTGGCTTCACCTTATGGCGCAGCATGTAGCCTTCAATCAGGGTGCGGTACTGCTCGTTATGGGCCACGGCGTGAGGACGAGGCCCGACGATGGACATCCCGCCGGTGAACACGTTGATGAACTGCGGCAGCTCATCGAGCGAGGTACGGCGCAGGAAGTTGCCCACGCGGGTGACGCGCGGATCGTTCTGCGTCGCCTGGGTCACCACCTTGTCGTTCTCCATCACCTTCATGGAGCGGAATTTCCACACCATGATCGGCTTACCGTCCATGCCGTAGCGGGTCTGACGGAAGATGATCGGCCCCGGCGAGCTGAGCTTCACCGCCAGCGCAATGCAGCACAGCACCGGGGAGATGAGCAGCAGGATCAGGGACGAAAGGACGATATCTTCCACGCGCTTCAGCACGCGGTTAATCCCCGACAGCGGCGTGTCGTACAGTGGAACAACCGGTACCCCGTTCACCTCTTCAATACGGGAGTGGAGAATATTGAAGGTGAAGACATCCGGGATGAGGATCACCGAGCAGGTGGTATCCGCCAGCTCGCGCATCAGTTTCTTGATGCGGGATTCATCTTTCATCTGCATGGCGATGTAGACGTTATGAATTTTGCCGGCTTTCGCATCGTCAATAAGCTGTTCGTAGTTACCTGCCCAGTCGGACGGCACGCCGCCGGGCTTCGCGTCGTGATAAATCCCGACCACTTCAAAACCTAACCACGGCTCTTTGCGGAAGCTGTCGAGCAGCACCTGCCCCACCGGCAGGTCGCCCGCCACGGCAACGAAGCGACGGTTATACCCGCGGTTGCGCAGCCAGCCCGCGCCAAAGCGGATCAGCGAGCGACAGACCACCATGCCAATGCTGGTTAACAGATACCAGCAGAGATAGGTCACAAGACGGTTATCAAAATCATGGCTGAACGCCACCAGCCCTGCGCTGAAAACCAGGCTTAAGGTCCAGTTCTGGAGCAGCAGCATCAGTTCGGTGGTCATTTTGACGCCGCGCCATGAACGATAAAAATCGGTCATGCCGCCGATCATCTGAAACACCACCAGCGCAATCAACGCCATCAGCAAGTGCATGTATAAGAACGACTGCCCGCTGACCCAACACACCGCCCACAGTCCGCCGACCATGATGGTGATATCAGAAAAACGCTGCACCATAGAGATTAACGATGCATTCGTTCTCGCTCGTTCGCGCTTTTTTAGATTTGTCATCGTTGTTCCTTTAGTTCTAAACCTTACCCCTCGCCCCTCACCCCGGCCCTCTCCCCAAAGGGGAGAGGGTGTTCAAGTTCCCTCTCCCCTTTGGGGAGAGGGTTAGGGTGAGGGGTAAGGTTTTCTTTTTACTGATTCAACAGCGCCAGAATGTCCTTCGTTCGGGCTTCCATCAGCGCGGTATCGGCGCGGGACTCCACGTTCAGGCGCACCACCGGCTCGGTGTTGGAGGAGCGCAGGTTGAAGCGCCACTGCGGGAACGCCATGCTGATACCGTCGGTACGGTCAATCTCCAGCGCATGAATGGCAAAGTGGTGCTCTACGCGGGCAATGGCCTCAGCGGGCTGCGCCAGTTTGCTGTTGATCTCGCCGCTCGCCGGAAACGCCGCCATGCGGTCACGCACCAGTTCGCCCAGGCTCTGCCCTTTCAGGCACAGCAGCTCAGTCACCAGCAGCCACGGGATCATCCCGCTGTCGCAGTAGGCAAAATCACGGAAATAGTGGTGGGCGCTCATCTCGCCGCCGTAGATGGCGTCTTCCTCACGCATACGCTCTTTGATAAACGCGTGGCCGGTTTTGGACATCACCGGCTCGCCGCCCGCGGCCTTCACCACGTCGACGGTGTTCCAGGAAAGACGCGGATCGTGAATGATTTTCGCCCCCGGGTTTTTCTCGAGGAACGCTTCCGCCAGCAGGCCAACGATGTAGTAGCCTTCGATAAACTGCCCTTTCTCATCGAACAGGAAGCAGCGGTCGAAATCGCCGTCAAAGGCGATACCCATATCGGCGCCGTGCTCAATCACCGCGTTGCGGGTGTCGTCGCGGCACTCCGGCAGCAGCGGGTTAGGAATACCGTTCGGGAAGTTGCCGTCAGGCGTGTTGTGCACTTTGACGAAGGTCACCGGCACGTTCAGCGCCTTAAAGCGGGCTTCAAGTGCATCGACAACCGGGCCTGCCGCGCCGTTGCCGGAGTTAATCACCAGCTTCAGCGGTTTGAGGTTCGCCACGTTGATGTAGCCCAGCAGGTGGTCGATGTACTCTTTTTGCAGGTTAATCTGCTTATAGCTGCCGCGTCTGGCTTCATTCACCGGCGGGAAGTCGTTGGCCTCGGCCAGACGCTGCACGTCACGCAGGCCGGTGTCACCGCTGATAGGACGCGCGCCCTTGCGTACCAGCTTCATGCCGTTGTAGTCCATCGGGTTATGGCTGGCCGTCACTTCGATACCGCCGTCCACGCCCAGGTGGAAGGTGGCAAAATAGATCTCTTCGGTACCGGAAAGGCCAATGTCCAGCACATCGACGCCCGCGTCCTGTAGCCCTTTCGCCAGCGCCAGCTTCAGGGATTTGCTGGTCAGACGCACGTCGCCGCCCAGCACGATAGTTTGTGGTTTCAGGTATTCGCCGTACGCGCGGCCGATGCGCCACGCAATGTCTTCGTTCAGCTCTTCGCCCAGCTTGCCGCGAATATCGTAGGCTTTAAAACAGGTTAATTTTTCCATGATGACCCCTTTTTCAGGCAACAGTTGGCCCTGACCATGTAATGGCCAAATTTATTTTTGTCATTCGTAGGCCCGGAAAGCGCAGCGCCACCGGGCATGATGCGGAGTGCTACACGCGCCCGTAGCGATCCTGGAAGCGGATGATGTCGTCCTCTTCCAGATAGGAGCCGGAACGCACCTCAATTAAGTCGAGCGGAATTTTCCCCGGGTTCTCCAGACAGTGCGTCGCCCCCAGCGGAATATAAATGGACTCGTTTTCACCGAGCAGCTTCACTTCACCGTCGATGGTCACTTTGGCGGTCCCCGCCACCACCACCCAGTGTTCGGCGCGGTGATGGTGCATCTGCACCGACAGCCCTTCTCCCGGCTTCACGGTGATGCGTTTCACCTGGTAACGCTCGCCGGCGTCGATGGAGTCATATTTGCCCCACGGGCGGTAGACTTCGCGGTGAATATGGTGTTCGTGGCGGCCATCGGCCTTGATCTGCTCCACCACTTTTTTAACGTCCTGCACGGCATTACGGTCGGCAATCAGCACCGCGTCTTTGGTCTGCACGACCACCAGATCCTTCACCCCTACCGTGGTGACGAGGCCAGATTCGGCGTAGACGTAGCTGTTTTCCGTTTTGTGGCTGATCACATCCCCGTGATGGACGTTACCCTCCGGGGTATGCGCGCTGATCTCCCACAGTGACGACCAGGAGCCGACGTCGCTCCAGCCCGCATCCATCGGTACCACTACCGCATCTGCCGTACGTTCCATTACCGCATAGTCAATGGACTCTTCCGGACAGGCGAGGAAGGCTTCTTCGTCCACGCGGATAAAATCGAGATCCGGATCCACCACCGTCATCGCTTTTTCGCAGGCGCGTAAGATATCCGGGCGATATTTTTCCAGCTCTTCCAGGTAGCGACCGGCGCGGAACAGGAACATACCGCTGTTCCAGTAGTATTCCCCGCTGGCCACGTACGCCTGCGCGGTTTCCAGATTCGGTTTTTCGACAAACTGCGCCACGTCAAAGGCCACGCTGTCGCCTTCACCAGGCGTAACGCTGCCGCGGCGAATGTAGCCATAGCCGGTTTCCGGGAGATCCGGCACGATGCCGAAGGTCACCAGCTTGCCGTTCTCAGCGTAAGGAATCGCGGCGCGTACCGCGTCGCGGAAGGCCTCTTCCTGCTGGATGACGTGGTCAGCCGCCAGCACCAGCATCAGCGGGTCGCAGTCCGGGCTGCTGCGTTTTGCCGCCAGCGCCGCGAGGGCAATGGCAGGCGCCGTGTTGCGTCCGGCAGGTTCCAGAATGATATTTTCGGTCAGTTTGTTCAGCTGGCGCAGCTGCTCGGCAACGATAAAGCGGTGCTGTTCGTTACAGATCACCACCGGGCTTTCACACTCCACGCCGTGCAGACGGTTAACCGTCGTTTGCAGCATGGTGAGGTCGCCTTTCAGGCACAGAAATTGTTTTGGATAAAGCACGCGGGACAGTGGCCACAACCGGCTCCCGGATCCACCCGCCATTACGACCGGATACAAAGTGGTTTGACTCATGATTTATCCCCGTATATCTGCAATAAATTGGCTCAGCACGTTCTCTTTCTCGAGCGTGCGTTCGGCATATTCACGTGCCACCGTGTTCTCTTTTGGCATGGCGAGTGCCTGCTCAATTCCGGTCACCAGCGCAGGAACCGATTCCGGCTCCACGCAAACGGCAATGCCCGGGTAGCTGTTGCACAGCTGGCCTAATTCTGTTGCGGCTTCTGCCGTAATCACCGCGTTTCCGCCCACTGCCAGAATGTTGGTCAGCTTGGACGGCAGCACCGCATCCGCCGCGCCGCGTTTTTGCACCACCAGATGGCAATCCGCCATTTTCAGCAGCGCGGGCAGCGCGTCATAAGACTGAAGCGGGAAGAAGCGGATGTTGGTCAGTCCGCGCTCGCTGGCCATTTTTTCCAGCCGCGCTTTACCGCCGCCCTGCCCGACTATCACGAACATCCACGGGTGTTCGCTCAGCTGAAGCGCGGCGTCAATCACGCTCTCCAGCCCCTGTTTTTCGCCGATGTTGCCTGAGTAAAGAATGATTTTTTGCTCAGCAGGCAACCCGAGCTGCGCGCGTAACGCCTGCGCATCCTGGTCTGTCACATCGCGGAAGCGCGCCACTTCGGACCAGTTCGGAAAGAAGATCACTTTTTCCGCCGGGACGCCCTTCTCCTGCGCCTTGTTCATCATCGAGCGCGAGATGGTCGAGACGTAATCCACGTTGTGCAGGCCGCTGCGCTCAAAGGCGCTGGCGAGCTTCGCCACCTTGCCGCCCTTGCCTTTCCCGGCCATCCCCAGCCCGAGCATGGCGTCCACTTCATAATCCTGAATGTGCAGCAGGGTGCGCGCGCCGGAGAGTTTGCCCAGCAGGCGCATGCCTGGCGTGCAGAACAGCGTCGGCACCACGCCGATGATGCGATCCGGCTTCCAGCGACGCTGCGCCATCAGCGGGAAGAAACTGCTCAGGGCAAAGCTGCCCAGATGAATTAAACGCTTCAGCGTCGAGGGCTGTTTCGGCACGTAGAGCGGGCAGCGCCAGACGGTCGCGGCGCCGTCTTCGCGGCGGTAGCGCCAGCTGGAATAGCGTTCGCCTACCTTCCACTCCGGGTAATACGGCGGGGCAGTAATCACCCGCACGTCATGTCCCTGGCTCGCCATCCACTCGACCATCTCGCCGGTGTATTTCCCGATACCGGTAAGCTCCGGCGAGTAGTTAATTCCGTAGACGAGGATTTTCATAGACCTGGCACCTCGGCCTGACGTTCCGCAAGGAAGTACGCCCGACTGTTGTCATGGACGTTGTCGCTTGCCAGCAGCGCCTCTGGCGTTAACCAGCGGTAATCGTCATGCTGAGAATCAGGCAGACGCAGGTCTGCCTCACTCACCTTCAGGCGGAACCCCAGCACGATGTAGTGCGTGGTGAACCCGGTGCCTGAAAAGTTATCGTCATAGAAGTGCTGCCAGACCCCGTAAAACTGGCCCGCTGCCATCGGCAGTTGCAGGCCCAGTTCCGCCAGAGTGAGACGCTCAAACGCATCGGTAAGCGTCTCATCCTTCTGCACGCGCCCGCCGGGCACGAACCAGAAGCCCTGTGCAGGACGATTGGTTCGTTTCCCCAGCAAGAACTCGCCGCGTTCGTTCTCCACGATCAAATCGATTGAGATCAGCGGAGTGGAACGCACTACCGTGGCAAAATCTTCCTGACTTAAAAACATCATTACCCCCGGAAGCGGTGCTGGTTTTCCAGGAACCACTGGTAGGTGCTGGCCAGCCCCTGCTCCAGTGAGACCTCGTGATACCAGCCCAGCTGATGCAGACGGGTCACGTCCAGCAGCTTGCGCGGCGTGCCGTCCGGTTTGGTGGCGTCAAACACCACGCGTCCTTTGTAGCCCACCACCTGCGCGATGGTCTGCGCCAGCTCGCGAATGGTGCAGTCCACGCCGGTCCCGACGTTAATGTGCGACAGCATCGGCTCGGTGTTTTCCTGCCACACCTCGCGATCCAGCTCCATGACGTGAATGCTGGCCGCCGCCATGTCGTCCACGTGCAGGAACTCACGCATTGGCGTACCGCTGCCCCACACCACCACGTCCGGGGCGTTTTCGGCAGTCGCCTCGTGGAAACGACGCAGCAGCGCCGGGATCACGTGCGAATTGCTCGGGTGGAAGTTGTCGTGCGGTCCGTACAGGTTGGTCGGCATCACCGAGCGATAGTCGCGGTTATACTGACGGTTGTAGGATTCACACAGCTTGATCCCGGCAATTTTGGCAATCGCATACGGCTCGTTGGTGGCTTCAAGCGTGCCCTGCAACAGTTCGCTCTCGGCGATCGGCTGCTTCGCCATTTTCGGGTAGATACAGGATGAGCCGAGGAACAGCAGCTTATTCACGTTGTGCAGATGCGCCGCGTGAATGATGTTGCTCTCAATCATCATGTTCTCGTAGATGAAATCCGCCGGGTAGGTGTTGTTAGCGACAATGCCGCCCACCTTCGCCGCCGCCAGATACACCTGGTCGATACGTTCGCTGGCGAAGAAGTCCTGCACCGCTTTGCTGTCAAGCAGGTTCAGCTCGTCGCGGGTGCGAACAATCACCTCAACGTCGCCGCGCTGTTCCAGCTGGCGAACAATCGCGGAACCCACCATTCCGCGATGACCGGCGACAAAAATACGTTGTTTTGTCATTCTCAGGACTCCAGCGCGATGGCAACCTCGTAGCCATGAGACTTGAGCAGGGAGTGTTTTTTCGCTGCTTCAAGATCTTTGGCCACCATCTCGGATACCATTTCTTGCAGGGTGGTTTCTGGTTTCCAGCCCAGCTTCTCGTGCGCTTTGGTTGGGTCGCCCAGCAGGGTTTCCACTTCAGCAGGACGGAAGTAACGCGGATCAACCTGGACAATCACGTCGCCTGGCTTCACGCCCGGTGCGTCGTGGCCGGTCACGGAAACAACGATACCCTTCTCTTCCACGCCGGTGCCTTCGAAGCGTAGCTTGATGCCCAGCTGTGCCGCAGCCATCTCAACGAACTGACGCACGGAGTACTGCACGCCGGTTGCGATCACGAAGTCTTCTGGCTGTTCCTGCTGCAACATCATCCACTGCATTTTCACGTAGTCTTTCGCATGGCCCCAGTCACGCAGGGAATCCATGTTGCCGAGGTGCAGGCAAGACTCCAGGCCCTGAGCGATGTTGGCGATCGCGCGGGTGATTTTGCGGGTCACGAAGGTTTCGCCGCGACGTGGGGATTCGTGGTTGAACAGAATGCCGTTACAGGCGTACATGCCGTAGGATTCACGGTAGTTCACGGTGATCCAGTAAGCGTACAGTTTCGCCACAGCGTACGGAGAACGCGGGTAGAACGGCGTGGTCTCTTTCTGCGGAATTTCCTGCACCAGACCGTACAGCTCAGAGGTAGATGCCTGGTAGAAGCGGGTTTTCTTCTCAAGACCAAGGAAGCGAATCGCTTCCAGCAGACGCAGCGTACCCATCGCATCCACGTCAGCGGTGTACTCCGGGGACTCGAAGGAAACCGCAACGTGGCTCATTGCCCCCAGGTTGTACACTTCATCCGGCTGTACTTCTTGCAGGATGCGGGTCAGGTTGGAGGTATCGGTCAGGTCGCCGTAGTGCAGATGGAATTTCGGGTTTGCCGCATGCGGATCCTGGTAAATGTGATCGACACGCTCGGTGTTGAATGAAGAGGCACGACGCTTAATACCGTGAACTTCATACCCTTTTTCCAGCAGCAATTCTGCCAGGTAAGAACCATCTTGTCCGGTAACGCCGGTGATGAGAGCGACTTTAGACATGTTTATATTCCTCTGTACTTATCAAAGTTTTTCAGTTTCAACGCGTTCGCGTATCACCACTGCGGGGTTGCCACGGCAAATTTTATTTGCCGGAAGCGATTTAAAAACGCTGCTGCGGGCACCGACTACCGTGCCATCGCCAACAGAAACACCGGGTGCAACAAAGACGTCTGTTGCCAGCCAGCATTTTTCACCGATCACAACAGGCGAAGCGGTAATATCAAAATGCGGGCTCATAAAATCGTGGCTGCCGGTGCACAAATAACACTTCTGTGAAACCACCGAATTTGCGCCAATCGTAATCTCGCCAAGGGTATATAACACCGCGTCATCCCCAACCCAGGCGTAATCCCCAAGCGTTAATTTCCAGGGATAAGTAATTTTCACCGAAGGTCGAATGACTACGTTTTTTCCTATTTTTGCGCCAAACAGACGCAGTAAAAATGCGCGCCAGCGGTACAGTATTTGCGGCGACCAGGCAAATAACGTTGCCTGTACAGCCCACCACAGTTGAACTTTAATACCGCTCCCGCCCCGAAAACCTTTCGGCACGGAGAATCCATTTAATTCCTGCATTACGTTTCCTTATATCTCAGGCTTTGTTATATAAGGCTTTCGCTTTACCCGTCGTTTTCAGACGTAAGAAATAAGATAATTCCGCCCAGAACCCCGGCACGCGTAATATTTTACGCTGCACGTTTTTGGCATCCTGGCACAGTTCCAGATTATTCGAGGTTGACACGCCACCCATTGAAAATTCAGATACCAGTCCTTTAATTCGACGGAACGGGTAGCCAGATTTATACAGGCTGGCGGCCAGGGCATAATCTGATGACACTTTATAGCGCAAATCGTAAGGCTGTTTTTTCAGGCCGCTCATTGGGAAGAAAATAGCCTGATGGCTGGCCGGGAGGCTGTGGTAGATATACCAGCCTGGTTTCGCGCCGCGCAGCACTTTTTTCCCCTCGCCGAAATCAAGCAGCGCATCACCAATAAACATGGCATCTTCTTTCTGGCGCGCCAGTTGACGGGCAAACAGCGCCACATCTTCATGGAACACATCGCCGGAATTGAGGAAGATCGCGTAACGCCCCTGCGCCATGTTGATGCCTTTATTCATGGCATCGTAAATACCTTTATCTTTCTCGCTGATGTAACGTAAGTTGAACTCACCGTTGAGTTTTTCCAGGAACTCCGCCGTGCCGTCGTTCGAGCCGCCATCGACCACGATCCACTCAAAGGTGAGGCTCGGATCGCGCGCCAGGTTGCGCAGCGAGCGCCAGGTTTTTACCACCCCTTCGTAGTTACGAAAGGCGACAGTAATGACGCTAAGAAACATAAATCACCTCATTTCGTCATACGCTCGTAATATTCAGCGCTTTGCGCAAAATAAACGGACATACAATTAAGAATGCATATTCCGGGCTAAATATTGACCCGGTAAAAAACAACGACACCGGTGTGAACAGATAAAGTTGCACGCGAAAGTTCTGGTTATCACCAAACGCGTTAATCATCATTTTGAAAACTTTAAACAGATACCACAGTGTCAACAGTACGGCGAACCAGGAAAAATAGATAATTAACAGATACAGACCATTGTCTATGGTTTTACCGACATCCGCACCGTTAAAGATTCCGAATGATGCAACATATTCGTAAAGTGAGCCGAATCTTACTACGCCATCAATATGGGTTAAGGAATAACCCACCATCACCAGTGGACCAATGATGCGATAATAGGACGACGAACCTTCCGTTCCCAAATCACCCAGACGTTCAGAAATGTACGGAAACGCAAATATTACGCCCACTAAAAATACCGTCAGAGAGATTATCGCCAGCGGCAGTTTTTTCTTAATCGCCTCTTTGTTCAGGTACTGGAACGCCCACTCCAGCAGGTAAAACAGAATAAACGTCATTACCCCGGAGAACGACCCTGACAGAACGATTCCTGCAAGAATCATAGCATCGGTCTTGGGGGTTTTGATACCGAACTGTTTGATGCTGAGCCAAATTGAGATTAATGCCAGAGCAAAAAACGCCGGTTCAAAATAGAGCGCGGTTGTACGCTTGCCACCAAACTTAATGAAGTTCAGTACATAGCTGTTACTGTATATAAGATATTTCGAAATTATTTCCATCAGGCTACTGCCGCCTGTGAGAATAATTTGCACCATCTCCATTGCCGCAAGCACAACAATCAGCCCGACGACAATATAAAAGAACCTGAGGATTTTCCTATAATTGTGCGGAGAAATAGTTTTAAAGCGAATACTCCACACCATGCCAATAATGATAACGATATAAACAAACAGCATGGTGGAGGTGACATATTTGCTGGCGTCCAGCGACTGACCAAAGATGTAGTTAAACGCCGTCAGACCAAACCCGATGCCCAGTGAAATCATCAGCTTTTTGAGGTTAAGCTTGTCAACGTAAAGCAACAGCAGAACCGGCAGGAAGGTGACGATAGTGATCGGGAAGCTTTCACCGAGCTGGGCAATCTTAACGTTGACCAGCAGGTAGATCAGCGGCAGCAGCAGATAACTACAGATTCTGATAGAACGAGACATACTCCTCCAGCATCTGTTGTCCACTGTACGCTTTGCGGCTACGGTTGCGGAACGATTCCAGGTCCGTGCCAAAAACAGCCTGCGCGATATCGGCCTTCGACAACTGCACCAGCGGCAGCACCTCATTTTCACTGAAGGTTTTACCGCCGGATTTCTCCAGCACTTCCCGCGCGGCGTCGCTGTGGGTGGCAATCACCGGTACGCCGATGGAGAGCGCTTCGCACAGGATCAGCGGGTAGTTGTCCACGCGGGAGCTGAACACCAGCGCGTCCATACCGTTCAGCGCGCTCATCAGTTTGCGCTTGTCGGTTTCAAACCCGTGGTTCACCACGTTAGCGCCATCAAACGGCGAGAATTTGCCAAAGGTATGCAGCTCAATTTTGTCGCCGAGCGCCATCATGTCGCGCACCAGCTGCTGGTTGGTTTTGCCGTCGTAGCGCAGGTCATGGGCGACGACCGCAATTTTCGGCTTACCGGGGGTAACGGCTACGGGCGTCAGTTCGGCCAGGATCGCTTCCGTTGCCACATCAATACCGTTGTTGATGATCTGGCAGCGCCCTGCTCCGTACAGGCTATTAAAAGCGTCCGCCACGTGCTGGCTTGGGGAGATAAAGGTGCAGCCGAGCGAGAGCATATCGCGGAACAGCTGACGCTTACCCTCAACCAGCTGATGCGCGCGATCGACCTTCACAGGCGGGTAGTTGCTGAGCGTAGGGCATTTCTGGCAGTTATTTTTCCAGCCTTCGCAGCCGTCGGTAAAGGCGCAACGTCCGGTCACGCTCCAGTGGTCGTGCAGCGTCCAGACGAAACGGGTGTCCGGCTTGTGCGCCTTCACCTTGCCACAAAACGCCACCACCTCTTCCAGATTCAGCCAGTAGCTGTGCAGCACGTGGAAGTGCAGCACAACCGGGCCGCGAGTGCGGGTGACGGTGCGGTAGAGATTATTCAGGTTGCCGAACAGGTCGCGGTTAAACAGGCGGAACAGCGCAATATTGGCGATGGAGGTCAGACGTGGCGTCTGCTTCAGCACCTGCGGATAGTTATCATGGCTGACGCTTTTCTTGCCGCCTTTACCGTAACCGTAAACAAAGCGCGACTGGAGTCCTTTTTGCAGCGCGCGCTGGTGCAGATCCAGCGCTACGCCTGCCGCCCCGCCCTCTGCGAGGCGTACGTTAAATTGCAGAATGTTCATTTAATCACCTTCACGCGGGCTTTCTCGCCCACCACCAGCGCGTTGTCCGGAATGCTGTCCAGCACCACGCTGCCTGCGCCAATCGTCACGTTATTACCCACGGTAATGTCCCCGATCATCACCACGTTGGCGCCCAACTCGACGTTATTGCCAATCACCGGGCAAGCCAGGCTGTCTGGCCCGCGGTTGCCGATTGTCACCCCGTGGCGAATGGTGAAATCATCACCCGCGACGACGAACTTGTTGATGACCACCGCATAGCCGTGATGAATGGTAAAGCGGCGGCCAATGGTGGCAGCGGCCTGAATTTCATAGCCAAAAAAGCATTCGGTGATGATGCGGTACAGCACCAGCACCGGCGCGGCCCAGATATTGTTCAGCACATTTTTTTTGCGCCACACCGAGCAAAAGTGCGCAATACGGTAGGCCAGAACCATGCAGCACGGGCGCAGGCTCCAGCTGTTAGCGCGGCAATCTTCCAGAAACATTATTTCCCCCGAAGCCCGTCAGCCAGACGCTTGCCGTTACGTACCGACAGCAGCGTCAGCAGCGTGCGCCAGTTCATGCGCTTATTACGGATCTGATACAGGGTGAAGAGCTGATACTTCCGGCTGGCACGGTCAAACTTGTCCTTGTGCTTGCGGTAAAAATGGAAGTAGCCCGAGAATTTCTTCGGCGACGAGGTGATTTGCATCTCCCCGTGATTGATGTGCAGGATCTGCGTGGCCTCTTCCACCTTCCACGGCTCGCCGTACTCCACCACCATCCGCAGGAAGATGTCGTAATCCTGCGCGGCCTTCAGCTCGGTATCGAACAGGCACTCCTTAAAGCGCCATGCCCAGGTAAACACCTGATTGCCGATAATGTTGCGCTTGTAGAACAGGCGGCGGGAATACGGTGATTTCGGATACAGCGGCAGGCTGGCCGGCTGCGAATAGACCTCGCCCTGGCAAACATAGTCATTGGCATACAGAAACGCGTGGGTCACCAGCTGCGCTTTGTGCGACAGGAAGATTGACAGACGGTTTGGCGTCCATTCGTCATCGTCGTCGATACCGGTCAGATACTGCCCTTTCGCCTGCATAATCGCCTGGTTGCGCACCGCACACGCCCCGGAGTTGATGGCGTTGTGAGTGTACACCACGCGCGGGTCGTTCAGGTCTTCAACAAACTTTTGCAGTTGTTCGTAAGAGGAGGAACAGTCATCCACGATAATCAGTTCCCAGTTATCGTAATCCTGACGCAGGACCGATTTAATCGCGCGGATCGCCAGCTGCTGACGATTCCATGTCGGCATATAGATAGAAATCAAAGGGCGTTGTGTGGTCATGGTCTTCCCCTTATCCCTCACCCCGACCCTCTCCCGGAGGGAGAGGGAGAAAAGCTGCACCATGCAGTCCTCTCTCTCCCCTGGGGAGAGGGTTAGGATGAGGGGGATTATTATTTACTGTCAGACTTGTATTCGTACTCGTAGTAGCCGTAATCCTGATACCCGGTCGCGCGGCGGAAGATGGAGTTCAGAATGACCCCCTTCACCTCAATACCGTTTTGCTCAAAGCGGCTAAGGCTGGTTTCCACTTCCTTCAGGGTGTTCACCGCATAGCGTGCGACCATCAGCGTGGTGCCCGCATGACGCCCTACCACGGCAGCGTCGGTGACCGCCAGAATTGGTGGGGTATCGATCAGCACCAGGTCATAGTTTTTGCTCGCCCACTCAATCAGCTGCGTGAAGCGCTCGCTCATCAGCAGTTCAGACGGGTTCGGCGGCACCTGGCCACGCGGGATCAGGTCAAATTTCGGAATCGACGTCGGCTTGGCGCTCTCGCTGATTTCCCCTTTACCGAGCAGGATTTCCGACAGACCGTTAACGTTGTTGGTCCCCAGCAGCTCATGGGTGTAGCCCTTACGCATATCGCAGTCGATCAACAGCACGCGCTTGTTGGTCTGGCTCACCACCGCCGCCAGGTTGGCGCAGACGAAGGTTTTACCGATTGACGGGCTGACACCGGTCATCATCAGGACGTTGTTTTTGGCCTGCATCATGGCGAAGTGGAGGCTGGTACGCAGGCTGCGCACCGCTTCAATCGCCAGGTCAGTCGGGTTACCCACGGCCAGCAGCTGGCTCTGTTTGTAACGCTTGACGCCCTTAACGGTTTTGACGCTGTCACGGGACTTCTGCCACTCTGAAAGCGGGATGCTGGCGTACACGCTGATCCCGTTCTCTTCCAGCACCTGCGGGCTTTCGATACCGCGGTTGAACAGCGAGCGCAGCAGCACGCCGACAATGGAAAGCATCAGGCCGAGAATAATGCTGCCGAGGATAATCAGCGCTTTCTTCGGCTTCAGCACGCCCGGCTGGGTAATCGCCGGGTCAACGATACGCACGTCGCCGACGGTGCTGGCTTCGGTGATTTTCAGCTCCTGCTGTTTGTTCAGCAGCTGCATGTAAACCTGCTGGCCGGATTCCACATCACGCGTCAGGCGTACAATTTCCTGCTGCGTCTTCGGCATCGCGGTCACGCGGTCATTCAGCTTCGCCTTCTCTTCTTCCAGGGTACGACGTTTCTCCAGCAGCGTGCGGTACGCCGGGTGACGTTTGGTATAGAGCTTGGAAATCTCCGCCTCTTTGAAGGTCAGCTCGTTCAGCTGCGCATCAATATTCACCATGGAGTCGAGAACCGATTTCGCCTCCAGCGGCAGATCGACGGAATCCTTGTCCTGACGGTACGCGTTCAGCTTGTTCTCAGCGTCATCCAGACGGGCGCGCACCTCCGGCAGCTGTTTACTGAGAAACGCCAGGCTTTTTGCAGCTTCCGCTGACTTACGCTCAACGTTCTGCTCCAGATAGTTGCGGGTGATGCTATTGAGGATGTCGCGGATTTGATCCTTGTCTTCACCGGTGAAGGTCATGCTCAGGACGCCGGTGTCCTTGCCGTTTTCGGTGACGGTCAGGTTGTTTTGCAGGTTGTTGATCATCCCGAGCGTCGAGAATTTGGTGACCGTAAACTCCCCGCCCTCATGCGCCTGAATTGCGCTGACCTTGATGCTGACGCCCTCTTTGGTCAGCATCTGCCCCACCTCGCCGCGTGCGCTGAAGCCCGCGTCGCTGGTCAGCTGATACTGTTTTGGTCCCAGCACTGTCAGGGTAAAGGTTTGGTCCCCTGCCCCTTTTGGGATCACGAAGTCGGTCACTTTTACCGTATCGTTACTGCGCCCCATCAGGCGATCCCAGCCTGCGCCAAATACCGGGAAGGTGTTTTTGGTGACCGCGATATCCAGCCCCAGATCGTGAACCGTTTTGCCCAGTACCAGGCGCGACTGGATCAGCTGAATTTCGGCTTCCGATGCCGGCGGCTTGTTGGCCAGCGCCGAGCCGATATCCTGAACCAGCGAGTTTCCGGTATTTTGTTCGATCTGCACCAGCGCGTCGGCGCTGTAAATAGGCGTCGCGAACAGCGTATAAACGATCGCCGCCACGGCAAAGATGGCGGTAATACCCAGCACCCACCATTTCGCTTCAATAACGGTCCCGACCAGGCGACCGATATCGATTTCATCACTGCCCGACGTCGGGGCGGCAGAAGGTCTTGTTTTTTCTGTCATTGTTATCCCTGCTGAGCTTTCAGTGCCTGCGCCCACTGACGGGCAGACTGGTCTAGTAAGGTGTATACCGCCTCAAAGGCCTCGCGGCTCTTGCGATATGGATCGGGAATTTCGCGCTCACCATCCCAGTGACCAAACAGCATCACCTTGCCGCGCATCTCCGGTGCGATATCGCACAGCGCGTGAATGTGGCGTTTTTCCATCGCGAGGATCAGGTCATATTCCCGGCACATCCGGCCAGAGACCTGACGGGCAACGTGCCCGTCGAGTGAGAGGTTATGCTCAAGGGCAACGCTTGCGGCACGTTCGTCGGCACCTTTTCCGACCAGCGCGCCCAGCCCTGCGGAGTCGACCGTTAACGCAGGCTGGTAATTTTTCAACAGCCTTTCAGCCGTGGGGGAACGGCAAATGTTCCCCACGCACACCACCAGAATTTTGTTAAACATCGCGGCTTACCAGTTATGAACGTCGCTCGCCGTATCCGTCATGTAGCGAACGCCACTGATGGTAGGCAGCAACTGGTTGATCAGACGGTTCCAGCGGGCAACCGGCGCGGTGGTGACATAGACCACATCGTACGGCTGGAGACGGAACGACGTTGCCATGACCAGGGACGTCGCGTCGGACATATCCAGCTGGTAGATGTTGGCAATCTTGCCCTTCGCGTTCTCGCCTTTGATAGGACGGATCACGAAGATACCGCTGGCGTTGGAGGCGGTCAGATCGATGCCTTCCGCATTGCCCAGCGCTTCGGTCAGGGTCATACCGCTGAAGTCCATCTTGAGGGTGCTCTGTTTCTTCACTTCACCCATCACGAACACTTTCAGATCGTCGTTGCGCGGCACGTACAGAATATCGCCCGGATAAAGGAGGCGGTTCTGGGTCAGGTCACCGTTTTGCATCAGCGCCTGAAGCGAAATGCGCTGCTCTTTGCCGTTGTGGGTCAGCACCACGTTGCGCCAGTCAGCGCCGTCGGTTAAGCCGCCTGCGGCATTGATCGCATCGAGAACGGTGAGCGGGACGTTAGTGATCGCCTGCTGGCCGGATTTATTGACCTGGCCAGAGATATAGGCTTTCTGGGATCTGAACGCGGCGATATTAACGTCCACCTGCGGGTCAGCAATGTACTGCGCCAGGCGGCCGGTAATATCACTACGGATCTCAGCAAGCGTTTTGCCCGCGACGTGCACTTTGCCAATGTAGGGATAGAACATGGTGCCATCGGACTGAACCCAGTTACCGGTGTCACTTGAGCTGCGGTACTGGCCCGCAGGCGTGGTCAGTTCAGGGTGATCCCAGACGGTCACATTAATGACGTCACCCGGACCCACGCGATACTGGTAAGAGGCAATTTCCTGGTCCAGAGACATATTTGGCTGAGCAACATTTGGACGTGGGCGTAATTGTTCCACCAGACGTGGGGTTAATGGATACACATTCACCATTTTGTCGAGATCAAAATCAGCATCCTGCTGTTTAATCACATCCTTGCCCATTGTCGACATATTGCTGCCGGGAAAGACCGTGCAACCACTCATCAAGGTCACAGACACCAATAATGGCATCAATTTCATTTTGGATTTCATCATTGATTATTTATCACTTTGGCAGAGTAATTATCCTGTGCAATTAAAATAAGCGCGGGTCGTGGTGACAATCAGAATGCAGTTAATCATTTAGCAATATAACTGGCATCAGTCCTAAAAAAAGCTTATTCATCCATTGGCTATTGACAGAATAATTGAGGCTGATTCACACGCTTTCAGGCACGCTACCGCCCTTGGCTTTCAGTTACCAATCCACTGACTAAACAATGCGTTATGGTTAGACACCCTCTTGGATAAGGCCTTTTGCGAAATATATCAAACGCCTCACAGGGGCGATTGATAATGTATAACCTTCACCAAAGACCGAAACAAAAATAGCAACAAGGAGATTTAACATTTGATGCTGGAAGAATTGTTGCAGCTAACCTAATAGCAGGCAAGGAGACAACCGTCCTAATATTCGTTTTTAAGATTAATATTAAGAGCAAAGTTTTAAGGTTTTCGGATTTTCTTTATATTGACAAAATAGATCGCCGGACCATTTATTGCGATATATCCTAAATATCGTCTTATGTAATTAAATCTTCGCAATTAACTTATTTACACCGCCCGGCAAATGGGGTTTACCTGAGTGTAGCATTAAGAGAAATCTCACCCCGGCATTGCAATTTCCGTCGGCTTTATCCATGATCGAAGTGTGACATTAGTCATATAACAGAAGGTATTGCATTTACTATGGAATGGATTGCCGATCCATCAATCTGGGCCGGGCTGGTGACGCTGGTCGTCATCGAATTAGTGCTCGGCATTGATAACCTGGTGTTTATCGCCATCCTTGCCGATAAATTACCCCCTTCACAACGCGACCGCGCCCGCGTGACGGGTCTTCTGCTCGCCATGGTGATGCGTCTGCTGTTACTGGCCTCAATCTCCTGGCTGGTGACGCTGACCAAACCCTTATTCAGCGTGCAGGGTCTGAGCTTTAGCGCCCGCGACCTGATCATGCTTTTCGGCGGATTGTTCCTGCTGTTCAAAGCCACGGTTGAGCTTAATGAGCGGCTGGAAGGAAAAGACAGTGAAAACCCCACCCAGCGACGCGGTGCAAAATTCTGGCCAGTGGTCGCGCAGATAGTGGTGCTGGATGCCGTCTTTTCTCTCGACTCCGTGATCACGGCCGTCGGGATGGTTGACCATCTGGCGGTGATGATGGCCGCGGTGATCATCGCCATCACCCTGATGGTGCTCGCCAGTAAAGCCCTGACGCGCTTCGTGAACAGTCACCCGACTATCGTCATCCTCTGTCTGAGCTTCCTGCTGATGATTGGCTTTAGCCTGGTCGCGGATGGTTTTGGCTTCCATATCCCGAAAGGGTATTTGTACGCCGCCATTGGTTTCTCGGTGCTGATTGAGTTTCTCAACCAGCTGGCCATTTTCAACCGTCGCCGTTTTCTCTCCGCGAACCAGACATTACGACAGCGCACCGCAGATACGGTGATGCGCCTGCTGAGCGGCAAAAAAGAGGATGCCGAGCTGGATGCTGAATCCGCGGCGATGCTTGCCGACCACAGCGACGGGCAGATCTTCAACCCGCAGGAACGCCGGATGATAGAGCGCGTGCTTAACCTCAACCAGCGCTCGGTGAGCAGTATCATGACCTCCCGCCATGACATTGAGCATATTGACCTGACGGCGCCGGAAGAGCAGATCCGCGCCCTGCTGGATAAAAACCAGCACACCCGCGTGGTCGTGACCGGCGGTGAAGAGGAAGAAGAGCTGCTGGGCGTGGTACACGTGATTGACCTCCTGCAACAGCAGCTCCACGGCGAGCCGCTCAACCTGCGGGCGCTGGTGCGCCAGCCGCTGGTCTTCCCGGAAGCGCTGCCGCTGCTCTCCGCGCTGGAGCAGTTCCGCAACGCTCGTACCCACTTCGCGTTTGTCGTTGATGAGTTTGGTTCTGTGGAAGGGCTGGTAACGCTCAGCGACGTGATGGAAACCATCGCCGGTAATCTGCCTAATGAGGTGGATGAGATCGATGCGCGTCACGATATTCAGAAAAACGCCGACGGCAGCTGGACCGCCAACGGCCATATGCCGCTCGAAGATCTGGTGCAGTTCGTTCCGCTTCCGCTGGATGAGAAGCGCGAATACCACACCATCGCCGGTTTGCTGATGGAATATCTGCAACGTATTCCGCAGCCGGGCGAAGAGGTCCAGGTGGGGGATTACATGATCAAAACCTTGCAGGTAGAGAGCCATCGCGTGCAGAAGGTGCAGCTGATACCGCTGCGCGGTGAAGATGAGATGGATTTTGAGGTGTAAAAAATCCGGGTGGCGCTTCGCTTACCCGGCCTACGGTGTCTGGCTTTTATAGGCCGGGTAAGACAAAGCCGCCACCCGGCACAACAGGCATCACAGCTTATCGAGCAGCTTTTTCACGTCCTTACCTGACTGAGACTCTTTATTGCGGTCCGCCCAGTCATTCAGCCGACGTTTCGCTTCATCCTGAAGGTGCTTACGCAGGATCTGATCGACCTGCAAACTGTAATTCAACTCCTGCCATTTTCCGTACACGCGCAGCGGTATCGGCGTCTCTTTCAGGAACTCCACAAGCTGGCCTTCGCCTTCCCAGCCAGCCTTCACGCGGACGTTGAAGCGGGTGTCTGCCGTCTCTTTCACCAGATCCAGCGCGCCGGTTCCGGTCAGCGCCAGCAGTGACGAAGTCCCCTGCATGTCGTCCAGCGAGAGCTGACCGTTGTCGAGGGCAAGCTCGCTGGTAAAGCTGTCCAGACGGGTTGCGCTGTCGTAGTTTTCATTCGCTTTCACGCTGCTGCTGCGCTCTACCGCCTGCTGCACCAGCTGCTGGAAGTTCAGCCCTTCCATGCGCGAATCTTTCAGCTCAACGTGCGCCTGCCCCTGCCAGCTACGACGGAAAGCGTCCGCATCAATCTTCGTACCAGAGAAATCCCCTGCCAGCGACAGCTGCCCCGTGAGGGCAATCGGGTAATTAAAGGCTTTCAGGATGGTGCCAATCTCAACGTTTTCCAGACGCGGCTGGAACGCGGCGCTGGCAACGTCTTTGCGTACATCCAGCGTGCCCGGCAGGGAGAGGTTCCCCGCTCCCATTTTTCCGCTGAGCTCGGAGATGACCAGCAGGCCGTTGTGGTTGAACATCTGGCTGCTGACGTCAGTAAAATCAATCCCACGCCAGCGCACGCTGTTCGCTTTCAGCAGAATGTCGGCGGTAAATCCGCGCAGGCCGTTGTAGTCAGGCTGATCGAGATTTGAGGAGATCACCGGACGCGACTGCGTAACCTGGCTTTGCCCCACCTGCGTGGCTCCCTCATCGGTCGCGTTCACCGATTGGGGCGGAAGCAGGTTCTCGAGGTTCAGCTTGTCGAATTGCAGATCCAGCACCCACTTAGGTTTCTCATCAAGCGTGACGCTCGCCTGCCCCTTCAGGGCACTGTCGTTGGCCTGGAGGTTGAGCGCGTTCAGTTCGAGCTGTTTGCGCTCTTCATGCCACACCGCCTGCATCGTGCCCTGGCCGGCAATCCCCTTCGCGGGTAAATCCGCGCCGGTCAGCTGCCAGTTAAGCTGCTGAACGTCCGCCGTCAGCTGGTGCGGATAATCAGAGGCGTTCACGTTCGCGTTCATCGACAGGTTGAGATCGCGCTGATTGCGGTTGATCCGCCCGGAGAACTCCATGGTGGCGTGATGGTTGGCATCCTGCTCCATCCTGAGGTTGATATTGCGTACGGTGATCTGTTCGTCATCTTCATGCTGGAAAACCAGCACGCTGTCGGCAACTTTCAGATTACCAATATCGAACGACCAGCCGGTGTCAGACGGGACGTCAGGCAAGGTGTTTTCACGCGGTGCGACCGGAGCATCCGCCTGACGAACGGCTTCGGTTTGCGGCGTAAGCTGAATCACCGCCCCTTTCAGCATCACCTGTTCAACCTGGAGCTGATGGGATAAGAGCGGGATGAGCGCGACATCAAGACGCATGTTATCCGCCGTGACCAGCGGCTGCGCGGCACCCGGCGCGGTGAGGGACATACGTCCGGAGAGAATGCTGAGCTGAGGCCAGACGTGCCAGCGAAGCGGCCCGTCCAGCTTGAGTTCATACCCGCTGCGCGCTTCCACCTGCCGCACCATGTAGGCCCGGAAGTCATTCGGGTTAACCAGCAGCACCAACGCTGAAAGGCCAGCCACCAGCACCACCAGCAAAATCATCAGCGTTGTCAGAACTCTTCTCATGGCTTCCTCAGTGAACTCACAGATCAGTCTTTATCGATACGACTGGCAACCGCACCCTGCTGGTTGCGATATTTTGCGTCCTGACGGCGGTTATAAGGACGGTCTGCCGGGCCGGTCAGCGGTTCAAAGCTCAACGCACCAATCATCATTCCCGGACGAAGCGCCAGCGGCAATTTACCGGCGTTAAAGAACTCCAGCACGATACGGCCAGACCAGCCCGGATCGATACGGTGCGCGGTGACGTGCACCATCAGGCCCAGACGCGCCAGGGAAGAGCGTCCGTCAAGCCAGCCGACCAGGTCCGCAGGCAGCGTGACCGATTCAAAGGTCACCGCCAGCGCCAGTTCGCCAGGATGGAGATAAAACGCCTCTCCTTCTTCGATGACGATTTCGTCGCTCATGACGCGATCCAGCGCCGCACTGACTTCGTCTTTCGGCCCGCTGAGGTCGATAAACGGTGCCGTGTGGCCGCTGAAGGTGCGGAATTTATTCCCCAGACGCACATCGACGGTCACGCCGTTAATACGCTCAACCGGCGGACGCGGGGTGATAGACAGGCGGCCTTCATCCAGCCAGGCTTCTATATCGCGGTCACAAAGACGCATGGCACTTTCTCCTTTCGTGCATCGCGCCCTGAAGCCTTACGGCGTCAGGGCAAAACCAGGTTATCTCTGAACGGTACACAATTCACACGGCTTATTCAAAAAACTGACTGATTTTCGCTTTTAAGATATCAATGGCAATACGGTTTTTACCGCCGCGAGGCACGATAATATCGGCGTATTGTTTCGAAGGCTCAATAAATTGCAGGAACATCGGGCGAACGGTTTTCTGATATTGCGCCATCACGGAGTCCATGGAGCGGCCGCGTTCGTTAACGTCGCGTTTAATACGCCGCATCAGACAGATATCCAGCGGAGTGTCGACGAAAATCGAGAAGTTCATAGATTCGCGCAGACGGGCGTCGGTGAGCAGCAAAATCCCTTCAAGGATAATCACCTTCTTGGGCTCGATACGGATCGTTTCCTGGGTGCGGGTATGTTCCACGTAGCTGTAGACGGGCAGCTCAATCGCCTCGCCGCGCTTCAGCGCTTCCAGATGCTGGAACAGCAGGCTGTGATCCATCGCACTGGGGTGGTCGTAGTTGGTTTTTACGCGCTCTTCCATCGAAAGATGGGATTGATCTTTGTAATAGCTATCTTCGGGAATCACACCGATATGCTCATCACCCACTTGTTCACGCAGTTCGCGATAAAGCGTACTGGCAATAAGACTTTTACCTGAAGCCGATGCGCCGGCGATGCCTATGATGACGCACTGATGAGACTTATCAGTCATAAATTTAGCGACCTGATTAACCTGGATGTAAGGAAGGACGACGCCGGAGCGTCAAACGCGGCAATTATAGGGATTTCGGGGGCGTGATACCAGTCGAATGCGCAGGTTATGCGAGGCGAGCTGAAAAGCGCTGTTTCACGCCTTTAGCAAAATTTTTACGCCCGGTTTTTCGCCATTTCATCACCCTTCTTCGCAGAGTAACTATTTTATAAGTCTATGAAGTCAAAATCTGACCACTCAGCATATGAATTGTAAAATGTTTGTACTAGCATAAACCAAATTATTAATTTCACGCGTCCGGACCTGGCTCCTGACAACATGGCGTCCCTGGATAGAGCGGTAATGAATAAACAATACCAGCGGGTTTTGGTTACTACCCCACATCCTTTACTGCGGCTTGTCTGTCTGGGTCTGGTCACGTTCATCTTCACCTTATTTTCCCTCGAGCTGACTCGCTTCGGTACGCTGCTGGCGCCACTATGGTTCCCGACTTCAATTATGATGGTGGCGTTTTACCGCCATGCGGGAAAAATGTGGCCCGGCATTGCGCTCGCCTGCTCCTTTGGCAATATTTTTGCCTCGTGGATGCTCTTCTCATGGGCATCGATCAACATCACCTACACGGCGATCAATATCATTGAGGCCACGGTTGGCGCGCTGTTACTGCGTAAGCTGCTCCCCTGGTATAATCCGCTGCAAAACCTCAACGACTGGGTCCGGCTTGCCCTCGGCAGTGCCCTGGTGCCGCCGCTGGTGGGGGGCGTTCTGGTTCATTTTCTGGTGCCGAGCGCGGAGCCGCTGCGTAATTTCCTTGTCTGGGTACTTTCAGAAGCCATTGGCGCACTGGCGCTGGTGCCGTTAGGTCTGCTGTTTAAGCCGCATTACCTGCTGCGCCACCGCAACCCGAAACTGCTGCTGGAAACGCTGGTGACCCTGGTCGTCACGCTGGTTCTTAGCTGGACGGCAATCACCTGGCTGCCGTGGCCATTCACCTGCATTATCGTTCTGCTGATGTGGAGCGCGGTGCGTCTGCCGCGTATGGAAGCGTTCCTGATATTTTTATTCACCATCATGATGGTGTCCCTGATGATGGCGCGAAATCCGCTCTCCATGACGCCCTCCAGCATGATCGTCACCTTCAACGCGCCGTGGCTCCCCTTCCTGATGATGCTGCTTCCCGCCAACATTATGACGATGGTGATGTATGCCTTCAGGGCCGAGCGTAAACATATTACGGAAAGCGAAGAACGTTTTCGCAATGCGATGGAGTATTCCGCGATTGGTATGGCGCTGGTGGGCGTTGAGGGCCAGTGGCTCCAGGCCAACAAGGCGCTGTGCAATTTCCTCGGTTACAGCCAGTCTGAGCTTCAGTCGCTCACGTTCCAGCAGTTAACCTGGCCGGAAGATTTAAATACCGACCTGGAGCAGCTGCAACAGCTGATTCACGGCGAGATCAACACCTACACCCTCGAAAAACGCTACTACACCCGCAGCGGCGAGGTGGTGTGGGCGCTGCTGGCCGTCTCCGTTGTGCGCCATGCCGACGGCACGCCGCTCTACTTTATTGCCCAGATTGAAGACATCAACGATCTGAAACAGACCGAGTGGGTGAATAAGCGTCTGATGGAGCGTATCACTCTCGCTAACGAAGCCGGTGGCATCGGGATTTGGGAGTGGGATCTGGAGCCGGACGTGATCAGCTGGGATAAACGGATGTTTGAGCTTTACGAAATCCCCCCGCACATTAAACCCACCTGGCAGCTCTGGCATGCGGCCATGGTGCCTGAAGATCGTACGCACGCCGAACAGGTCCTGCGTGAGTCACTCCAGGCCAGGGTACCTTTCAAGCTGGAATTTCGCATTCGCGTCAAGGATGGCATTCGCCACATTCGTTCGCTGGCGAACCGGGTGCTGAACAAACAGGGCGAAGTGGAGCGGCTGTTAGGGATCAACATGGATATGACCGAGGTGAAGCAGCTGAACGAGGCGCTGTTCCAGGAAAAAGAGCGCCTGCATATCACCCTCGACTCTATCGGCGAAGCGGTGCTGTGTACCGACATCAACATGAACATCACCTTTATGAACCCGGTCGCCGAGAAGATGAGCGGCTGGTCGCAAAGCGAAGCGCTGGGTCAGCCCATTCTGAAGGTGCTGCACATTACCTTCGGCGAGAACGGTCCGTTAATGGAAAACATCCACAGCGGCGATATGTCCCGTACCGATATCGAACAGGATGTGGTGCTTAACTGCCGCAATGGCGGCAGTTTCGACATTCATTACAGCATAACCCCCCTCAGCACTCTGGAAGGACACACCATCGGCTCGGTGCTGGTGATTCAGGACGTCACCGAGTCGCGCAAAATGCTGCGCCAGCTGAGCTACAGCGCTTCCCATGACGCCCTTACCCACCTGGCGAACCGCGTCAGCTTTGAAAACCATCTTAAGCGCCTGTTGCAGACGGTACAGGAGACCCATCAGCGTCACGCGCTGGTCTTTATCGATCTTGACCGTTTTAAGGCGGTGAACGATACGGCAGGCCACGCGGCGGGCGACGCTCTCCTGCGCGAACTCTCTTCGCTGATGCTGACCATGCTGCGCTCCAGCGACGTGCTGGCGCGTCTGGGCGGCGACGAGTTTGGCCTGCTGCTGCCGGACTGCAACGTCGAAAGCGCACGCTATATTGCGGGCCGGTTGATCGACGCCATCAACAACTATCATTTCTCCTGGGAAGGACGCCTGCACCGCATTGGCGCCAGCGCGGGGATTACGCTGATTGACGACACCAATTACCAGGCTGCGGAAGTGATGTCTCAGGCCGATATCGCCTGCTACGCCTCGAAAAACAGCGGGCGCGGCGTGGTCACCGTCTACGAACCCCAGCAGGAGCGGATCCACAGCGCGCGCAGCATGATGTCGCTGGATGAGCAGTGGCACATGATTAAAGATAACCATCTGCTGATGATAGCCCGCAGCGTCGCCTCGCCGCGCATTCCCGAGAGCAGTAGCTTCTGGCTGATTTCCTTGCGGCTGTGGACCAGCCAGGGAGAAGTGCTGGAAGAGCATGCCTTCCGCGCCGGGCTGGCGGAGCCGGAGCTGCTGCACGCCCTGGACCGACGGATATTCAGCGAATTTTTCCGTACCTATGCCGCACAGGTGGCGGCCAAAGGAATGGGCGTCGCGCTGCCGCTCTCAGAAGCGGGTTTAGCCAGCGTCACGCTGGTGGATGAGCTGCTCGACCTGATCACCAGAGGTCCACTGCCGGCGCGGCTGCTGCATCTGGCGATCGCCGTTGATGTGCTGAGCAATACGGATGAAAACGTGCAGCAGGGTCTGCAAAAGCTTCGTCAGGCCGGCTGTCGCGTGGTGCTGACCCGGGTCGGACGCGATATGAACGTCTTCAGCCAGCTCAGCGCCAACACCGCCGATTATCTGCTGCTGGATACAGACATGGTGACCAACGTCCACGGCAATCTGATGGATGAGATGATGGTGACAATCATTCAGGGCCACGCCCAGCGTCTGGGCATAAAAACCATTGCCGGGCCATGCCATCAGTCGATCATGATGGATACGCTGTCGGGCATCGGCGTTGATTTTATTTACGGCGACACCATCGGGGAAGCGCAGCCGCTTGATCTACTGCTGAATACCAGCTATTTCGCCATCAACTGACGGCGACCAGCCGTCGGTGTACCAGATATGTAACAGCGCATACGAGCGCCACGGCTGCCAGCGTTCGGCATAGCGACGGATCTGCGCGGGCGTCATACCGGCAAAGCGCTGTTTAATCAGATAGTCATCCGGCAGGAAAACATCCTTCGCCTGCCAGCCACGCAGGGCCAGATAATTCGCGGTCCAGCGCCCGATGCCGGGGCGCTGTTGTAGCGCCTTCATCCCGGCCTCAACGTTCGCAGGCGGGAACAGCGGGAATTCACCGTCCACCGCCGACTGCGCCAGATGAATCAACGACTCCGCACGCCTGAGCGGCATCCCGAGGGCTTTCAACGCCAGCGGATCTGCCGCGGCCAGCACCTCTGGCGGAGGAAAGCAGAGATAGCCCGGCGCATCCTCAATGGGTTCACCGCACAGCGCCACCACCCGTGACGCCAGTTTTGCCGCCATCGCCACGCTCACCAGTTGCCCGAGAATGGCGCGCACGCCCTGCTCGTATGCATCCATCGCGCCGGGCAAACGTAAGCCCGGCCGCGCCGCGCCGAGATCGCCGAGAGTCTGCGCAATGTGCAGCGGGTCGCAATCGAGGTCAAACAGACGGGAGATGCGGTCGAGGCAGATATCCGCCACCGGGATCAGGCCAGGGCTGAGCGACACCGCCAGCGTAGGGGTTGCGCTGTCTGGCGTAACCCGGAAAACGCCCCGGTGCCCGGCATAGCCAAAACTGCGCTCGTAGTAATCCTCCGTAACGGTTTCAACCCCCGTGACCGCACGCGCGGCAAGAAAGCCAAACATCCACGACCAGTCGTAGGGCGGTTGCCAGTTCAGGGTGTACATCGTCTCTCCTTTTGTATTTACCTCAGCATAAACCGAAAGATCGCGTTGCGCCTTGCTTTCATATTCCTGTTGTCGCCTGGCAGACATTTCGCTAAAGTCTCGCCCCTTCTCACCGGCATGGGGATTTATTGTGTTTATTGGATTCGACTACGGCACCGCAAACTGCTCGGTTGCGATAATGCAAAACGGACAACCGCAGCTCCTGAAAATGGAAAACGGCAGTACGCTGTTGCCGTCAATGCTTTGTGCGCCCACGCGTGAAGCGGTGAGCGAGTGGCTGTTCCGCCACCATCAGGTTCCGGCCACGGCGGCGGAGACCCAAGCGCTGCTGCGCCGTGCGGTCAGCTTTAACCGCGAGGAAGATATCGACGTTACCCCGTCCAGCGTGCAGTTCGGCCTCTCTTCCCTCGGGCAGTACATTGAAGACCCGGAAGAGGTCTACTTCGTTAAATCGCCGAAATCCTTCCTCGGCGCCAGCGGACTGAAGCCGCAGCAGGTGGCGATGTTTGAAGATCTGGTCTGCGCGATGATGCTGCACATCCGCAATCAGGCGCAGTCCCAGGTGCCGGATGCCATCACCCAGGCGGTGATTGGCCGTCCGATTAACTTTCAGGGGCTGGGCGGCGACGAAGCCAACCAGCAGGCGCAGGGGATCCTTGAGCGTGCAGCGCACCGGGCAGGCTTCCGTGACGTGGTGTTCCAGTATGAGCCGGTTGCGGCGGGGCTGGATTTTGAAGCCACGCTGACGGAAGAGAAACGGGTGCTGGTGGTGGACATCGGCGGCGGTACGACGGACTGTTCATTACTGCTGATGGGTCCGCAGTGGCATCACCGTCGCGATCGTGAAAATAGTCTGCTGGGGCACAGCGGCTGCCGCGTGGGCGGTAACGATCTTGATATTGCCCTGGCCTTCAAGAGCCTGATGCCGCTGCTCGGTATGGGCGGTCAAACCGAGAAAGGCATCGCCCTGCCGATCCTGCCGTGGTGGAACGCGATTGCCATCAACGACGTCCCTGCCCAGAGTGATTTTTACAGCACCGCGAATGGCCGTTTCCTCAACGATCTGGTGCGTGATGCGCAGGATGCAGAGAAGGTCGCACTTCTGTATAAGGTGTGGCGTCAGCGTCTGAGCTACCGCGTGGTGCGCACCGCCGAAGAGAGCAAAATTGCCCTTTCCGATCGTCCAGAGCATGCGGTTTCGCTGCCGTTTATCAGTGACGATCTGGCTACGGCTATCACTCAGGAAGGGCTGGAAATGGCGCTGACTCAGCCGCTTCAGCGTATTCTGGAGCAGGTGCGACTGGCGCTTGAGAACGGCAAAGTGAAGCCGGACGTAATTTACCTGACTGGCGGTAGCGCCCGTTCGCCGCTGATCAAGAAAGCGCTGGCGGAACAGCTGCCGGGGATCCCGATTGCCGGCGGCGATGACTTTGGCTCCGTTACGGCAGGGCTGGCGCGCTGGGCGCAGGTGGTGTTTAGCTAATGGGGTTGTGCCGGGTGGCGGCTTCGCCTTACCCGGCCTACAAGATCTTCCAACCGTAGGCCGGGTAAGGCGAAGCCGCCACCCGGCGAAGGCGAACCAGCGCGCCACACTCAGACAATTCCCGACAGTCTTCCATATTTCCTCCATTTTTCCGCTGTGTTAGCTGACTAAACTAGTATCATTCCCCGAAAGAGTTTCAGGATGAGAACGTATAACGATGAAAGGCAGTAACAAATCCCGCTGGGCAATCGCCGTTGGTCTGATTGTGGTGGTCCTGGCCGCCGCCTGGTACTGGCACAGCCAGTCCGCGAACTCCACGGCACCTGCTGGCGCTAATAGCCCCTCACAACGCTCAACGGGCGGCGGGCGCCACGGTATGCGCGGCGGTGCGCTGGCACCGGTGCAGGCGGCAACGGCGGTGAATAAAGCGGTGCCTCGTTATCTCTCCGGGCTGGGAACCATCACCGCCGCCAACACCGTGACGGTACGTAGCCGCTTGGACGGTCAGTTGATGGCCATCCATTTCCAGGAAGGTCAGCAGGTAAAAGCCGGCGATCTGCTGGCGGAAATCGATCCAAGCCAGTTTAAGGTGGCCCTGGCGCAGGCGCAGGGGCAGCTCGCGAAAGACAAAGCCACCCTCGCCAATGCCCGCCGCGATTTAGCCCGCTATCAGCAGTTGGTAAAAACCAACCTCGTGTCGCGCCAGGAGCTGGACACCCAGCAGTCTCTGGTCAGTGAATCTCAGGGCACCATCAAGGCCGACGAAGCCGCGGTCGCCAGCGCCCAGCTCCAGCTCGACTGGAGCCGGATCACCGCGCCGATTGACGGCCGCGTGGGCCTGAAACAGGTTGATATCGGGAACCAAATCTCCAGCGGCGATACCACGGGCATCGTGGTGATCACCCAGACGCACCCTATCGATCTCGTCTTTACCCTGCCGGAAAGCGACATTGCGACGGTGATACAGGCGCAGAAGGCCGGAAAAGCGCTGGTGGTTGAAGCCTGGGATCGCACCAACAAGCAGAAGCTGAGCGAAGGTTCGCTGCTGAGCCTGGATAACCAGATCGACACCACCACCGGCACCATCAAGCTAAAAGCACGCTTCAACAATCAGGACGATGCCCTGTTCCCGAATCAGTTCGTCAACGCGCGAATGCTGGTCGCGACCGAAGAAAACGCGGTGGTGATCCCGACGGCGGCCCTGCAAATGGGCAGTGAAGGCAACTTTGTCTGGGTGCTGAACAGCGAAAACAAGGTCAGCAAACACCTGGTGAAAACCGGCATCCAGGACAGCCAGACGGTGGTGATCAGCGCCGGGCTGTCCGCTGGCGACCGCGTCGTCACCGACGGTATTGACCGGCTGACCGAAGGGGCGCAGGTCGAAGTGGTGGGAGCGCAGGATACAGGAGCAAAAGCCTGATGCAGGTGATGCCGCCGAGCTCTACAGGTGGGCCCTCACGCCTGTTTATTTTACGTCCGGTTGCGACGACCCTGTTGATGGTGGCGATCCTGCTGGCCGGGATCATTGGCTACCGTTTTCTGCCCGTGTCGGCGCTGCCGGAAGTGGACTACCCGACCATTCAGGTTGTCACCCTCTATCCGGGCGCCAGTCCGGATGTGGTGACGTCCGCCATCACCGCCCCGCTGGAGCGTCAGTTTGGCCAGATGTCTGGCCTGAAGCAGATGTCTTCCCAGAGTTCCGGTGGCGCTTCGGTCGTCACGCTTCAGTTCCAGCTTACGCTGTCGCTGGACGTCGCTGAGCAGGAGGTGCAGGCCGCGATTAACGCCGCCACAAACCTGCTGCCGTCTGACCTGCCGAATCCACCTGTTTACAGCAAGGTCAACCCGGCGGATCCGCCGATCATGACCCTTGCCGTCACCTCCTCCGCCATGCCGATGACCCAGGTCGAAGACATGGTTGAAACCCGCGTGGCGCAGAAGATTTCGCAGGTGACCGGCGTGGGGCTGGTGACGCTGGCGGGCGGTCAACGCCCCGCCGTGCGCGTCAAACTGAATGCCCAGGCCATTGCCGCGCTGGGGTTAACCAGCGAAACCATTCGCACCGCCATCAGTAGCGCCAACGTCAACTCAGCGAAGGGTTCGCTGGACGGCCCGACCCGCGCGGTCACGCTCTCCGCCAACGACCAGATGCAGTCCGCCGATGAGTACCGTCAGCTGATCATTGCCTACCAGAACGGCGCGCCGATCCGTTTGGGCGACGTGGCAACCGTTGAACAAGGCGCGGAAAACAGCTGGCTCGGGGCGTGGGCCAATAAGCAGCAGGCGATTGTCATGAACGTTCAGCGCCAGCCGGGCGCGAACATTATTGATACCGCCGACAGCATTCGCACCATGCTGCCGCAGCTGGTGGAAAGCCTGCCAAAATCGGTCAGCGTGAAAGTGCTCTCTGACCGCACCACGAATATTCGCGCGTCAGTGACCGACACCCAGTTCGAGCTGATGCTGGCGATTGCGCTGGTGGTGATGATCATCTACCTGTTCCTGCGCAACGTCCCGGCAACCATCATTCCCGCCGTCGCCGTGCCGCTCTCGCTGGTCGGCACGTTCGCGGTGATGGTGTTCCTCGACTTCTCGATTAACAACCTGACGCTGATGGCGCTCACCATCGCCACCGGGTTTGTGGTGGACGACGCCATCGTGGTAATCGAGAACATCTCGCGCTATATCGAAAAAGGTGAAAAGCCGTTAGCCGCCGCGCTGAAGGGCGCGGGGGAGATTGGCTTTACCATTATCTCACTCACCTTCTCGCTGATTGCGGTGCTGATCCCGCTGCTGTTTATGGGCGATATCGTCGGGCGGCTGTTCCGCGAGTTTGCCGTGACGCTGGCGGTCGCCATTCTGATCTCTGCCGTGGTGTCGCTGACGCTGACGCCGATGATGTGCGCCCGCATGCTGAGCCACGAGTCCTTGCGCAAGCAAAACCGCTTCTCGTGCGCCTCCGAGCGGATGTTCGAGCGCATTATCGCCGCCTACGGCCGCGTGCTGGCGAAAGTGCTGAACCATCCGTGGGCAACGCTCGGCGTGGCGCTCGGCACCCTGGCGCTCAGCGTCATGCTGTGGATTTTCATTCCGAAAGGCTTCTTCCCGATTCAGGACAACGGCATTATTCAGGGCACGCTTCAGGCGCCGCAGACGGTCTCCTTCGCCAACATGGCGCAGCGCCAGCAGCAGGTTTCTGAGATCATCATGAAAGATCCGGCCGTGGAAAGCCTGACTGCCTACGTGGGCGTGGACGGCACCAACCCGTCGCTCAACAGCGCGCGCCTGCAAATTAACCTTAAACCGCTCGATGACCGCGACGATCGCGTTAACGCGGTGATTGAACGCCTGCAAAGCGCGGTGGCGCGCGTGCCGGGCATTGAGCTGTATCTGCAACCGATCCAGGATTTAACCATTGATACGCAGGTGAGCCGCACGCAGTACCAGTTTACGCTCCAGGCCACCTCGCTTGAGGCACTGAGCACCTGGGTGCCGCAGCTGGTGGACAAGCTGAAAGCACTGCCGCAGGTTTCTGACGTCAGCAGCGACTGGCAGGATAAAGGGCTGGCGGCGTACGTGAACGTCAACCGCGACACCGCCAGCCGTCTGGGCATTACCATGTCCGACGTGGATAACGCCCTGTATAACGCCTTTGGCCAGCGCCTGATCTCCACCATCTATACCCAGGCCAACCAGTATCGCGTGGTGCTGGAACATAACACCGAAAACACGCCCGGGCTGGCCGCGCTGGACACGGTGCGCCTGACCAGCAAAGACGGCGGGATTGTGCCGCTCAGCGCCATTGCCAGCGTGGAAGAGCGCCACACCCCACTGTCGATTAACCATCTCGATCAGTTCCCGTCCACCACCATTTCCTTCAACGTGCCGGACGGGTATTCCCTGGGCGAAGCGGTGGAGGCCATTCTGGGCGCGGAGAAAGAACTCAGCTTCCCGTCCGATATTCAGACCCAGTTCCAGGGCAGTACGCTGGCGTTCCAGGCCGCGCTGGGCAGCACCGTCTGGCTGATTGTCGCGGCGGTGGTGGCGATGTATATCGTGCTTGGCGTGCTGTATGAAAGCTTTATCCATCCGATCACCATCCTCTCCACCCTGCCGACAGCGGGCGTGGGGGCGCTGCTGGCGCTGATGCTGGCGGGGAGCGAGCTGGACGTCATTGCGATCATCGGCATCATCCTGCTTATCGGCATTGTGAAGAAAAACGCCATCATGATGATCGACTTTGCGCTGGCCGCCGAGCGCGAGCAGGGTATGGCGCCGCGCGAGGCCATTTACCAGGCCTGTCTGCTGCGTTTTCGTCCGATCCTGATGACCACCCTCGCCGCCCTGCTGGGCGCGCTGCCGCTGATGCTGAGCACCGGCGTGGGGGCCGAACTGCGCCGTCCGCTGGGCATCGGGATGGTGGGCGGCCTGCTGGTGAGCCAGGTGCTGACGCTGTTTACCACGCCGGTTATCTACCTGCTGTTTGACCGTCTGGCCCTGTGGACGAAAAGCCGCTTCCCGAAACGTGAAGAGGAGGCGTAAGTGAAGTTTTTCGCCCTCTTCATTTACCGTCCGGTGGCGACGATTTTACTCTCCGTCGCTATTACCCTGTGCGGCGTGCTGGGCTTCCGGCTGCTGCCGGTGGCCCCGCTGCCGCAGGTCGATTTCCCGGTGATCATGGTCAGCGCCTCGCTGCCGGGTGCCTCGCCGGAAACCATGGCGTCATCGGTGGCGACGCCGCTTGAGCGCTCGCTTGGGCGAATTGCCGGGGTTAACGAGATGACCTCCAGCAGTTCGCTGGGCAGCACGCGCATCATTCTGGAATTTAACTTCGACCGGGACATCAACGGCGCGGCGCGTGACGTGCAGGCCGCGATAAACGCCGCCCAAAGCCTGCTGCCAAGCGGCATGCCGAGCCGTCCAACCTACCGCAAGGCTAACCCGTCCGACGCGCCGATCATGATCCTGACGCTCACGTCAGAGACCTACTCCCAGGGCGAGCTGTACGATTTTGCCTCCACCCAGCTGGCGCAAACCATCGCCCAGATTGACGGCGTGGGCGACGTGGACGTCGGCGGCAGCTCTCTGCCCGCCGTGCGCGTGGGGCTGAATCCGCAGGCGCTGTTTAACCAGGGCGTGTCGCTGGACGACGTGCGTTCCGCCATCAGCAACGCGAACGTGCGTAAGCCGCAGGGCGCGATTGAGGACAACAGCCACCGCTGGCAGATCCAGACCAACGACGAGCTGAAAACCGCCGCCGAGTATCAGCCGTTGATTATTCACTACAACAACGGTGCGGCGGTGCGCCTGAGCGACGTCGCCAGCGTCACCGATTCGGTGCAGGACGTGCGTAACGCCGGGATGACTAACGCCAAACCGGCGATTTTGCTGATGATCCGCAAACTGCCGGAAGCCAACATTATCCAGACGGTGAACAGCATCCGCGCGCGCCTGCCGGAGCTCCAGGAAACGATTCCGGCGGCCATCGACCTCCAGATTGCGCAGGACCGCTCCCCTACCATTCGCGCCTCGCTTGAGGAGGTAGAGCAAACGCTGATCATCTCCGTCGCGCTGGTGATCCTGGTGGTGTTCCTGTTCCTGCGCTCGGGGCGCGCCACGCTGATCCCGGCGGTGGCGGTTCCGGTATCGCTGATAGGCACCTTTGCCGCCATGTACCTGTGCGGCTTTAGTCTTAACAACCTGTCGCTGATGGCGCTGACGATTGCCACCGGGTTTGTGGTGGATGACGCCATCGTGGTGCTGGAGAATATCTCGCGCCATCTGGAAGCGGGCATGAAGCCGCTCCAGGCGGCGCTTCAGGGGACGCGCGAAGTGGGCTTCACGGTCCTGTCCATGAGCCTGTCGCTGGTGGCGGTGTTCCTGCCGCTGCTGCTGATGGGCGGCCTGCCGGGGCGACTGCTGCGCGAATTTGCCGTCACGCTTTCCGTCGCCATCGGTATCTCCCTGGTGATTTCGCTGACGCTGACGCCTATGATGTGCGGCTGGATGCTAAAGCGCAGCCAACCTCACTCGCAGCCGCGCAGGAAAGGCTTTGGCCGCGTCCTGATGGCGATGCAGTCAGGCTATGGCAAATCGCTGAAATGGGTGCTGAACCACACGCGTCTTGTCGGGCTGGTGCTGATCGGCACCATTGTGCTCAACGTCTGGATGTATATCACCATCCCGAAAACCTTCTTCCCGGAGCAGGATACCGGAGTGCTGATGGGCGGTATTCAGGCGGACCAGAGTATTTCGTTCCAGGCGATGCGGGGCAAACTGCAAGACTTTATGAAGATCATCCGGGAAGATCCGGCCGTGGATAACGTCACCGGCTTTACCGGCGGCTCGCGCGTTAACAGCGGGATGATGTTTATTACCCTTAAGCCACGCGGTGAACGTCACGAAACGGCGCAGCAGATCATTGACCGCCTGCGGCTGAAGCTTGCCAAAGAGCCGGGGGCAAATCTGTTTTTGATGGCCGTTCAGGATATCCGCGTCGGCGGACGACAGGCTAACGCCAGCTATCAGTATACCCTGCTCTCAGATGACTTAGCCGCCCTGCGCGAGTGGGAGCCGAAGATCCGTAAAGCGCTGGCCGCGCTGCCGCAGCTGGCGGACGTGAACTCCGACAGCCAGAATAACGGCGCCGAGATGGCGCTCACCTACGATCGCGAAACCATGTCCCGCCTGGGCATTAACGTTGAAGCGGCCAACAGCCTGCTTAACAACGCCTTCGGGCAGCGTGAAGTCTCCACCATCTATCAGCCGATGAACCAGTACAAGGTGGTGATGGAAGTTGATCCGCGCTACACCCAGGACATCAGCGCGCTGGACAAGATGTTTGTGATCAATAATGACGGCAAGGCGATCCCGCTGTCGTACTTCGCCAGCTGGCAGCCGTCGAACGCGCCGCTGTCGGTGAACCACCAGGGGCTTTCCGCCGCCTCGACCGTGTCGTTTAACCTGCCAACCGGCTCGTCGCTGTCTGAGGCCAGCGACGCCATCAACCGCGCCATGACCCAGCTCGGGGTGCCCTCCTCCGTGCGCGGCAGCTTTGCCGGTACGGCGCAGGTGTTCCAGGACACCATGAACTCGCAGGTCATTTTGATTCTGGCGGCTATTGCCACGGTTTATATCGTGCTGGGCGTGCTGTACGAAAGCTATGTGCACCCGTTGACCATTCTCTCCACGCTGCCTTCTGCGGGCGTGGGGGCGCTGCTGGCGCTGGAGCTGTTCGGTGCCCCGTTCAGCCTAATCGCGCTCATCGGGATCATGCTATTAATAGGTATTGTGAAGAAAAACGCGATTATGATGGTCGACTTTGCCCTGGACGCCCAGCGTAACGGCAACCTGACGCCGGACGAGGCGATATTCCAGGCCTGTCTGCTGCGTTTTCGCCCGATCATGATGACCACGCTGGCCGCGCTGTTCGGTGCGCTACCGCTGGTTATATCCGGCGGTGACGGCTCTGAACTGCGCCAGCCGCTGGGGATCACGATTGTCGGCGGCCTGGTGATGAGCCAGCTGCTGACGCTCTACACCACGCCGGTAGTCTATCTGTTCTTTGACCGACTGCGGCTGCGTTTTTCGCGTAAAAAGAGAACCACGGTGACCGAGTAAATGACCGACCTACCCAGTAACGTTCGCTGGCAATTGTGGATCGTCGCGTTCGGCTTCTTTATGCAGTCGCTGGACACGACCATCGTGAACACCGCCCTCCCCTCGATGGCGAAAAGCCTGGGGGAGAGCCCGCTGCACATGCATATGGTGATTGTCGCCTACGTGCTGACGGTCGCCGTGATGCTGCCCGCCAGCGGCTGGCTGGCGGATAAAGTCGGTGTGAGAAACATCTTCTTCACCGCCATTGTGCTGTTTACCACCGGGTCGCTGTTTTGCGCCCAGGCCAATACCCTCGACCAGCTGGTGATGGCGCGCGTGCTACAGGGCGTCGGCGGCGCGATGATGGTGCCCGTCGGGCGGTTAACGGTGATGAAAATTGTTCCGCGCGCGCAGTATATGGCGGCGATGACCTTCGTCACCTTGCCCGGTCAGGTCGGCCCGCTGCTTGGCCCGGCGCTGGGCGGTATTCTGGTGGAGTATGCCTCCTGGCACTGGATCTTCCTGATCAACCTGCCGGTCGGTATTATCGGCGCGATTGCCACTCTGACGCTGATGCCGAACTATAAAATGCAGACCCGGCGCTTTGATTTCGTTGGCTTTATCCTGCTGGCGGCTGGCATGGCGACGCTCACCCTGGCCCTCGACGGGCAAAAAGGGCTGGGGATCTCCTCCCTGTCGCTCGCCCTGCTGGTGGCGCTGGGGATCACCGCGATTCTCTGGTATCTGTGGCATGCCAGAGGCAACGCTAACGCGCTGTTCAGCCTGAATCTGTTCAGGAATCCCACCTACCGTCTTGGTCTCTTCGGCAGCTTTGCCGGACGCATCGGCAGCGGCATGTTGCCGTTTATGACGCCGGTATTTTTACAGATTGGGATGGGCTTCTCGCCGTTCCACGCCGGGCTGATGATGATCCCGATGGTGCTCGGCAGCATGGGGATGAAGCGTATTGTGGTGCAGGTGGTGAACCGCTTTGGCTATCGCCGGGTGCTGGTGGCCGCCACGATCGGGCTGGCGTTGGTTTGCCTGCTGTTTATGGCCGTGGCGCTGCTGGGCTGGTACTACATCCTGCCGCTGGTGCTGTTCTGCCAGGGGATCATCAACTCCATGCGCTTCTCGTCGATGAACACCCTGACGCTGAAAGATCTGCCGGACGAGTTGGCGAGCAGCGGTAACAGCCTGCTGTCGATGATCATGCAGCTCTCCATGAGCGTGGGGGTCACGGTCGCCGGATTGCTGCTCGGCATGTACGGGCAGCACCATCTCAGCGCCGACACCCCCGTCGCGCATCAGGTCTTTTTATACACTTACCTCAGCATGGCGGTAATTATCGCCCTGCCCGCTTTTATCTTTGCCAGAGTACCGAATGACATGACCAAAAACGTCGTGATCCGACGCGGCAAAAGGAGTGCACCATGAAATTCTGGCGTCCGGGGATCACCGGTAAGCTTTTTGTGGCGATTTTCGCCACCTGTATCGTTCTGCTGATTACCATGCACTGGGCGGTGCGGGTCAGCTTTGAGCGCGGCTTTATTGACTACATTAAGCACGGTAACGAACAGCGACTACAGGGCTTAAGCGACGCGCTGGGCGAACAGTATAGCCTGCACGGTAACTGGCGTTTTCTGCGCAATAACGATCGCTTTGTGTTTCAAATCCTGCGTTCGCTGGAGCACGATAATGACGACGACCGCCCGGGGCCGGGCATGCCGCCGCACGGCTGGCGCACCCAGTTCTGGGTGATAGATCAGGAGATGCGCGTGCTCGTTGGCCCACGCTCTCCGGTACCGCCGGACGGTACAAAGCGCGCCATCACCTCGAACGGCGCCACGGTGGGCTGGGTTATCGCCTCGCCGGTCGAGCGGCTGACGCGCAACACCGACATCAACTTTGACCGCCAGCAGCGTCAGACCAGCTGGCTGATTGTCGCGCTTTCTACCCTGCTTGCGGCGCTCGCCACCTTCCCGCTGGCGCGCGGCCTGCTGGCGCCGGTTAAGCGCCTGGTGGAAGGCACGCACAAGCTGGCGGCGGGTGATTTCTCGACCCGCGTTGACACCCGCAGCCAGGATGAACTGGGCAAGCTGGCGCAGGACTTCAACCAGCTCGCCAGCACGCTGGAAAAAAACCAGCAGATGCGCCGCGATTTTATGGCCGACATTTCGCACGAGCTGCGCACCCCGCTGGCGGTGCTGCGCGGCGAGCTGGAGGCGATTCAGGACGGCGTGCGGCAGTTCACCCCCGAGTCCGTGGCCTCGCTTCAGGCGGAAGTCGGCACGCTGACCAAGCTGGTGGACGATCTGCATCAGCTTTCCATGTCCGACGAAGGCGCCCTGGCCTACCAGAAAGCCCCAGTCGACGTGATCAATATCCTTGAAGTTGTGACCGGCGCATTCCGCGAGCGCTTCGCCAGCCGTGACCTGAAAATCAACCTTTCGCTGCCGGACAGCGCGGTGGTATTTGGCGACAGAGATCGCCTGATGCAGCTGTTCAATAATCTGCTGGAGAACAGCCTCCGCTACACCGACGGCGGCGGCGCGCTGCATATATCCGGCAGGCAGGAAAACGGGCGCTTTGCCCTGACCTTTGCGGACTCCGCCCCTGGCGTGAAAGATGCGCAGCTGGAAAAACTGTTCGAGCGCTTCTATCGCACCGAAGGTTCACGCAACCGCGCCAGCGGCGGTTCCGGCCTTGGGCTGGCGATTTGCGTTAACATTGTTGAGGCCCACGGCGGCACCATCCGCGCCGCCCATTCGCCTTTTGGCGGGGTTAGCATTACAGTAGAGTTACCTCTGGAACGGGATTTATCGAGGGAAGCATGACCGAGTTACCGATTGACGACAACACACCGCGTATTTTGATCGTGGAAGACGAGCCTAAACTTGGACAACTGCTGATCGACTATTTGCGTGCCGCAAGTTACGCGCCAACGCTTATCAGCCACGGCGACCAGGTGCTGCCCTACGTGCGCCAGACGCCGCCGGATCTGATCCTGCTGGATCTGATGCTGCCGGGTACCGACGGCCTGACCCTGTGCCGGGAAATTCGTCGTTTCTCCGATGTGCCCATCGTGATGGTGACGGCCAAAATCGAAGAGATCGACCGTCTGCTGGGGCTCGAAATCGGCGCCGACGATTACATCTGCAAGCCTTACAGCCCGCGGGAGGTGGTCGCTCGGGTGAAAACCATCCTCCGCCGCTGTAAGCCACAGCGTGAATTGCAGGTGCTGGATGCGCAAAGCCCGCTGATCGTCGACGAAAGCCGCTTCCAGGCGAGCTGGCGCAGCAAACTATTGGATCTTACGCCAGCGGAGTTCCGCCTGCTGAAAACGCTCTCCCACGAGCCGGGAAAAGTGTTTTCCCGCGAACAGCTGCTCAACCATCTGTATGACGATTACCGCGTAGTGACCGACCGCACCATCGACAGTCACATCAAAAACCTGCGCCGCAAGCTGGAGGCACTGGACGCCGACCAGTCGTTTATTCGCGCGGTGTACGGCGTGGGTTATCGCTGGGAAGCGGATGCATGCAGGATTGCCTGAATAACCCTCCCTCACCCTGCCCTCTCCCCAAAGGGGAGAGGGCAGGGTGAGGGGCAAAGCTTTACCTCTCTTCCCCGCAGCGCTACAATGCCCGCCCTTAAAGTGGGGGATCTCCCCTTACCGCTGCACCAGGTGCACGCGGATCTGACCTGTCATCAGAACGAGAACAAACATGTTTAAACCGGAACTCCTTTCCCCGGCGGGAACGCTGCAAAATATGCGTTACGCTTTCGCCTATGGTGCCGACGCCGTCTACGCGGGCCAGCCGCGCTACTCGCTGCGCGTGCGTAACAACGAATTCAACCACGAGAATCTTCAGCTCGGCATCAATGAAGCGCATGCCCTGGGCAAAAAATTCTACGTGGTGGTGAACATCGCGCCGCACAACGCCAAGCTGAAAACGTTCATTCGCGACCTGAAGCCGGTCGTGGAGATGGGGCCGGACGCGCTGATCATGTCGGACCCGGGTTTAATCATGCTGGTTCGGGAGAACTTCCCGGAGATGGACATTCACCTCTCGGTGCAGGCTAACGCCGTCAACTGGGCAACGGTGAAATTCTGGAAACAGATGGGGCTGACCCGCGTCATTCTGTCCCGCGAGCTGTCCCTCGAAGAGATCGAAGAGATCCGCACCCAGGTGCCGGATATGGAGATCGAAATCTTCGTTCACGGCGCGCTGTGCATGGCCTACTCCGGCCGCTGCCTGCTCTCTGGCTACATCAACAAGCGTGACCCGAACCAGGGCACCTGCACCAACGCCTGCCGCTGGGAATATAACGTTCAGGAAGGCAAAGAAGATGACATCGGCAATATCGTGCACAAACACGAGCCGATCCCGGTCACCAACGTTGAGCCAACGCTGGGTATCGGCGCGCCTACCGACAGCGTGTTTATGATCGAAGAAGCCAAACGTCCGGGCGAATACATGACCGCCTTCGAAGACGAGCATGGCACCTACATCATGAACTCCAAAGATCTGCGCGCCATCGCACACGTCGAGCGTTTAACCCAGATGGGCGTACACTCCCTGAAAATCGAAGGCCGCACCAAGTCTTACTACTACTGCGCCCGTACCGCACAGGTGTATCGCAAAGCCATCGACGATGCCGCCGCCGGCAAACCGTTCGACACCAGCCTGCTGGAAACGCTGGAAGGTCTGGCGCATCGCGGCTATACCGAAGGTTTCCTGCGTCGTCACACCCACGACGACTACCAGAACTACGAGCATGGCTACTCTATTTCCGAACGCCAGCAGTTTGTAGGCGACTTCACCGGCGAACGTAAAGGTCCGCTGGCCGCCGTCGCCGTAAAAAACAAATTCACTAAAGGCGACAGCCTGGAGCTGATGACGCCTCAGGGCAACATCAACTTCCGCCTCGAGCACCTGGAAAACAAAAAAGGTGAGGCGATAGAGGTCGCACCTGGCGACGGCCATGTGGTCTGGCTGCCGGTTCCTGAAGAGGTAGAGCTGGAGTTTGCGCTGCTGATGCGTAATTTTGAAGGTGAAAATACCCGAAATCCACACGGCAAATAGTCAATCAACGGGATTTTTTCACGCTGGGATAATTCTTAGAATCGGATCACATACCGCTTCGTTCAATACGGGTATTATCCCCCCGCTGAAAAACATAACCCATAAATGCTAGCTGTACCAGGAACCACCTCCTTAGCCTGCGTAATCTCCCTTACGCGGGCTTATTTTTTGCCTTTCATCCTGTTCTTACCCGCTTTTTCCTTCTCTGGGATACACTCTTTCTATAGTTAAAAAAGGGAGCAACCCGGATGGCATCCTATCCAGACAGTTTATTAATTCTCAATGGCAAAAGTGCAGGCAACGATCTGTTGCGCCAGGCGATCACCGAATTGCGTGAAGATGGCGCGCGCATTGACGTGCGGGTGACCTTTGAAAAAGGCGATGCGGCACGCTATATCGACGAAGGCATCAGGTTAGGTGCTGAGACCATCATTTCAGGCGGCGGCGACGGAACAATCAACGAGATCGCTGGCGCGCTTATTGACCTCAACACAGCACATCGCCCGGTGATGGGCATTTTACCGCTCGGTACCGCCAATGATTTTGCCACCAGCGCCGGCATACCTGAGGATTTAGGCAAAGCGCTGCAACTGGCTATCCTCGGGAAAGCGACCGCCGTCGACATTGCGCAGGTGAATGAAAGAACCTGCTTTATCAACATGGCAACGGGCGGTTTCGGCACGCGGATCACCAGCGAAACGCCGGAGAAGCTGAAAGCCGCGCTGGGCGGCGTCTCGTACCTCATTCACGGCCTGATGCGCATGGACACCCTCAAGCCCGACAGCTGTGAAATCCACGGTGAGAACTTCCACTGGCAGGGCGACGCGCTGGTGATTGGTATCGGCAACGGACGTCAGGCAGGCGGCGGACAGCAGCTTTGCCCGGAAGCCCTGATTAATGATGGTCAGCTACAGTTGCGCATTTTTACTGGCGACGGGCTGCTGCCCGCGCTGTTTACGACGCTGACGCAGCCTGAGGAGAGCCCCAATATCATCGCCGGGAAATCCGCGTGGTTTGAAGTGATCGCCCCACACGGCATGACCTTTAACCTTGATGGCGAACCGCTGAGCGGAGAGAAATTCCGCATCGAAGTGGTTCCGGGCGCGTTGCAGTGCCGATTACCGCCGGATTGTCAGCTCTTGCGCTGATGGTTTGCCGGGTGGCGGCTACCTAATACACCGCCACCTCCCGCGCCATCTCGCGGGAATACTGCTGTGAGGCATTGACCAGCATCCGCGTATAGTCGGTTTTGGCCTGCCCGGCGACCAGTTCGTCCACCGTCAGGCTTTCAAGGATTTTGCCATACTGCATTACCGCCACCTTCTGACACAGATGGGCAATCACGCCCAGATCGTGGGTCACCATCAGGTAGGTCAGGTTCGACTCACGCTGAAGTTCCGCCAGCAGGTTGAGGATTTCCGCCTGTACCGAGACGTCCAGCGCCGAGGTAGGTTCATCCAGCAGCAGCACCTGCGGCTCCAGAATCAGCGCCCTGGCAATCGCCACGCGCTGGCGCTGCCCGCCGGAAAGCTGGTGCGGATAGCGATCGCGAAACGCCCGGCTAAGCCCAACTTTATCCAGCAGGGCGTGAACGCGCCGCTCCCGATTTTTTATGCGGTGAATGTGCAGCGGCTCTTCCAGAATATCGCCGATGGTGTGACGCGGATGCAAAGAGCCGTACGGATCCTGAAATACCATCTGCACCCGGCGGCAGCGTTCCTGGCTGATACGTTTTTCCAGCCGCTTGCCGTTAATCGCCAGCTCGCCCTCCCAGTGGGTAAACAGCCCGGCAAGGCATTTCAGCACCGTGGTTTTGCCCGAACCGGACTCCCCCACCAGGCCGTAAATCTCGCCGTCCCTCACGCTGATATTCACATCGTCCAGCACCTGATTACGCTTCTCGCCCTCGCCAAACGTCAGGTTAAGGTGTTGTATCTCGATCATCTCTGCTCCTTACTCGGTAAGCCAGCTGGCCTGACGCTGTAATACCGGCAGCGTCGGTCGGCGATGGTTGATTTCCGGTAGCGCGCTGATGAGCCCCTGGGTGTAGGGATGCCTGGCGTTGTGCAGATCCTTCGCGGCAATCGACTCCACCACCCGTCCGGCGTACATCACCAGCACCCGGTCGCAGAAGCTGCGCACCAGGTTGATGTCGTGGCTGATAAAGATCAGCCCCAGACCGCGGGACTACACCAGGTCGTCGAGCAGGCCCAGCACCTGCAAACGCACCGACACGTCCAGCGCCGAAGTCGGCTCGTCGGCAATGACCAGCTCGGGATCGGCGATGAGCATCATGGCGATCATGATGCGTTGCCCCTGCCCGCCGGAAATCTCGTGCGGACAGAGGTGATACACCCGCTCCGGCTGGCGAATGCGCACCACGTCGAGCATCTCCAGCACTCTGGCTTTGGCTTCCGCCTTGCGCCCCGGATGATGTGTCAGCCAGGCTTCGGCAATTTGGTCGCCCACGCACACCACCGGGTTAAGGGAGTATTTCGGGTCCTGCATGATCATCGAGATGCGCTTGCCGCGAATGCCGCGCATCTGCGCCTCGCTGACGGCCTGTAAATCGACATCGCCAAACTGCATCCGCGCGGCGCGGATCTGCGCTTTGGCCGGATGCAGGCGTAGCAGCGCCCGCCCGACGGTGGATTTACCGGAACCGGATTCACCGACAATCGCCAGCTTTTCGCGTCCGAGCTGGAAAGAGACGCCGCGCACCGCGTGGGTGACCGCGTCGCCGTTGATAAAATCGACGTGGAGATCGCGCACGTCGAGCATCGGGTTATTCGCTACGAGGATCGAGGATGTCACGCAGGCCATCTCCTAAGAAGTTGAACGCCAGACTGTTGATCAGGATCGCCAGCCCCGGAATAGTCACCACCCACCAGCACTCCATCATGTAGGTACGACCGCTGGAGATCATCGCTCCCCACTCCGGCTCCGGCGGCTGTGCGCCAAGGCCAAGAAAGCCCAGCCCGGCGGCGGTGAGAATGATCCCCGCCATGTTCATGGTGATGCGGATAATCACTGACGGCAGGCACAGCGGGACAATGTGACGCCACAGTACGCGCACCGGGGAAGCACCCTGAAGCCGCACGGCGGAGATAAAATCGGCCTGGCGCAGAGAGAGGGTTTCGGCGCGCGCCAGACGGGCAATCGGCGGCCAGGCGGTGAGCGTAATCGCAATCACCACGTGCTCCAGCCCCGGCCCGAGCGCCGCGACAAACGCCAGCGCCAGCACCAGGCTCGGGAAGGAGATAAAGATATCGGTGACGCGCATCAGCACCGCGTCCACCCTGCCGCCGAAGTAGCCTGCGGTCACGCCCAGCAGCAGCCCCAGCGGGCCAACGGTCACGGAGACCAGCAGCACGATGTAGAGCGTGATGCGCGCGCCGTACACCAGCCGGCTGAAGATGTCCCGGCCAAACTCGTCGGTGCCGAACCAGTGCAGTGCGTTCGGGGCGACCAGCGCGTTATTGAGGTCCTGCACCAGCGGGTTGTACGGCGCGATCAGCGGGGCAAACGCCGCCACAATCAGCAGCAGCAGGATAATCCCGCCGCCGATGGCGGTGAGCGGATTGCGCGCCATCTTGCCGACGAAGCCCGCGGCGCGGCCCAGCGTGCGTCTGATACGCTGGCGGCGTTCGGATGGCCCGGTCCCCAGCGGCGAATCCAGAGAAACGGTCATGACTTCGTCCTCGGGTCAAAGAGTTGATACAGCATGTCGGAGAGCAGGTTCAGCATCACGAAGATGACCCCCACCAGCAGCACGCAGCCCATGACCGCGTTCATATCCCCGAGCAGCAGGCTGCCGGTGAGATACGAACCGAAGCCCGGCCAGGAGAAGACGGTTTCAATCAGCACCGCCCCCTCCAGCAGCGAGCCGTAGGCCAGCGCCACTACCGTCAGGAGCTGCACGAGAATGTTGCGAAACGCGTGATTCCAGATCACCTGACGTTCAGTTAAGCCCTTCACCCGGGCAGTGATAATGAACTCCTGCGACAGCTGCGCCAGCATAAAGCTGCGGGTCATGCGGCTGATATAGGCCAGGGAGTGGAAGCCAAGCAGCGACGCGGGCAAAACCAGATGGTTAATGGCGTTCCAGAACACCGCGCCGTTCCCGGCCAGCAGCGCATCCACCGTCATCAGTCCGGTGCGGCGTGGGACTACCCCCTCCAGTCCGAGATCCAGACGTCCCGCGCCTCCCACCCAGCCAAGCCAGGCGTAGAACAGCAGCAGCCCCATCATCCCGACCCAGAAAATCGGCGTGGAATAACCCGCCAGACTGATGATGCGCACCACGTAGTCGGAAACGCTGTTGCGCCGCGCCGCCGCCAGTACACCCAGCGGAATGCCCAGACCCGCACCGACGATAATCGCCATCGTCGCCAGCTCGAGCGTCGCCGGGAAGACGCGCAGAATATCGGCAGTCACCGGTTTACCCGTCAGCAGGGCATTGCCCAGATCGCCGTGCAGCAGGTTATTGAGGTAAATACCGAACTGAGCCAGCAGCGACCGGTCGAATCCCAGCTGGTGATAGACCTGCTGATAGGTGCTGTGGTCGGCATCCGGTCCGACAATCGCCAGCACCGGATCAACGGGCATTACGCGGCCGATGAAAAAGGTCAGCAGCAGAAGGCCGAACAGCGTCACCACCACCTGCGTTAACCGCTTTGAGAAGCGCCGGGTCCGTGAGCCGGGCGCGAGAATTGCCACACTCATTTGTCACCTCCGGTTTTGTAGACGTCGCGCAGGAAGGTGGTGGCCGACGGGTGCGACTGGAAGTTCTTCACCTCGTTACGCACCACCACCGAATCGACCATCTGTGACAGGGGGATCATCGCCGGGATCAGCGCGTCGTAGCGGACCTGGATCTGCTGGTAGTCGGCGATCTGTTTTTCCGGATCGCGCTCCAGCAGGGCCTTGTCGATCATTTCGTTGAGCGGCTTGTCGTAGAAGCTGGTACGCCAGCCCTGGAAGTTGGTCAGACGGGCTTCATCGCTGTTGTCCGGGTTATAGACCAACGCCCGCAGGCTGGAGTGCGGATGGGGTTCGACGCCGCTACCGCCGCGCCCCACCAGCATGTCGAACTTGCGCTCGCGCATTGCGCCGTAAATCTGGTTCCCGGTGCCGGTGATGATTTTGGCGGTGATGCCCGCCTGCATCAGCGTCGACTGCACGGCGATGGCGATATTGAGGAACGGCTGATCCGCCAGCACCCGCAGGGTGGTGTCAAACCCGTCCGGGTAGCCCGCCTCCGCCAGCAGCTTTCTGGCGCGCGGGATATCGAGCCTATAGCCCGGGTCCGGCAGCGTGGACGGCATACCCGCCTTGATCGGGCGCTGGTGCAGCACGCCGTAGCCCGGCATCAGCGCTTTATTGATGCCCTGATAGTCAATCAAGTAGCGCACCGCTTCGCGCACCTTCGGGTTAGCGAAATGGGCCTCTTTCATGCTCATCGCCACGTAGTAGACCGTGCCTTTCTGCACGGCTTCGACGGTGAGCTGCGGGTCTTTGCGCAGGGCGTTAATGTCCGCCACCGCCATGTTGTTGGCAACGTCGAGGTCGCCTTTCTCAATCATCAGGCGCAGGGTTTGTGACTCCTGGAAATGACGCAGCACCACCCGGCTCATTTTGGGTTCTTCCCGCCAGTATTGCGGGTTGCGCTGCATGCGCAGCACATCCTTCGCCTGCCAGGTTTCCAGCATAAACGGGCCGGAACCCGCTTCGTTGGTGGTAAGCCAGCGGTTGCCCCAGTCGTTATTCACCGCGTGCTGCTGCACCGTTTTGCTGTCGAGCACGCCGAGGTTGCCGAGCGCGCCGAGGGAGTAGATCACCAGCTGCGGATCGTTAGGCTTAGGCAGAACAATTTGCACCGTGTAGGCATCGGGGGCGCTGATTTGGCTGTCGATGTTTTGCTTAGAAAATCCATACGACTTCCACACCGAGGCCTGGGCAAGGTTGAGGTGCAGCAGACGGCGCATCGACCAGACCACATCCTCCGCCGTGAGCGGGTTGCCAGAGTGGAATTTAACGTCGTCACGCAGGTGAAAGGTCAGGGTTTTACGGTCCGGCGAAATATTCCAGGACGTCGCCAGCGCGGGCCTGACGTTGGTGAGCGCGTTCGGGTCCAGCTCCACCAGCGAATCGTAGAGATTGACCACTATGCCGACCACTTCGTTACCGGTCATCGCCGCCGGATCGAGTGTCAGGAGGTTGTTCATATTCATGCCGATGATGAGCTGGTCGGGCGGCGTTTTCGCGTACGCCGCACCGCTCCCCATCATCAGCGAGAGCGCGAGCAAGCACGCCCCGGCTAAGGGAGATCGTTTCATGTATATATCGCCTGTAGGGTACGTTTTTATCTGTCAGTCGTGGCTGACGGTATTGGCTTCGATATATGCAAAATTAATGTCTTCGCCCAGTCCCGGGCGGGTCGGCAGACTGACCATGCCGTTTTCGTCCATCGGGTCCACCAGGCTGTTGAGGTACGCCGCCGGTTGGTCGTAGTCGAGGAACGGGTGCAGCAGGCCGCGCTCGTACCAGCGGCAGTTTTTGATGGCGCCAATCACCGCCAGGCTGGCCGCGCCGTTGCCGTGTATTTCGCAGTCCATGCCAAAAGATTCCGCCAGGTTCGCCACCTTCAGCGTTGGGGAAATGCCGCCCACGCCGTTCGACCCTGCGCGCAGGATGTCGCAGGCCCCGGCTTTGATCCAGTCCGCGCGGCTGTGGTGCTTTCCGCCCAGGCTTTCCGGCCCGATAACCGGAATCGAGAGGTTCTCCGCCAGCCACGCGTAGGAGGCCATGCTCTCCTCTTCCATCGGCTCTTCAAACCAGGCGAAGTCAAGCTTTTCCAGCGCTTTGCCGATGTACAGCGCCTCGGTACGGCTGTACCAGTGGTAGCCGTCAATCATCAGGTCAATGTCCGGGCCAACCGCTTCACGCACGGCGGCACAGGCTTTGACGTCCATCTTTGGATTGGGGGCGAAAGAGACCGGCGGCATCCAGGTGTGCAGCTTGATGGCCTTGTAACCGCGCGCCACCAGCTTTTCGGCAAAGCTGGCGTACTCCTCCGGCGTGGATAATCCGCCCGGCAGATCGTCGCCGCACATGGTGCTGCCATAGGCCGGCACCTTATCGCGATAGCCGCCAAGCAGTTTCCAGACCGGCAGGTTGAGCTTACGGCCAATCAGATCCCACAGCGCCTGTTCAACGAAGCCCAGCGCACGCTCGGGCAGCTGATGCGCGCTTCCCCGCTGCCAGTGCGCCAGATCCTGCCAGATGCGTTCCCGGTTGAATGCGTCCTGCCCCACCAGCACTTTGCGAAAGAAGGTATTGACCACAAAGGGGCGCACCACTTCCGGCGGCGCGAACGAATATCCGCGGGTGCCCTCTTCTGCCGTGATGGTCAACATCGCCATTTTGGCCATGCTCTCCGGCCCAGGATGCGAATGCCCCGCCGCGTCAGAGACCCGACGCGTCGGGTACTGAAAAACGGTGACGTCTACAGATTCAATTTTCATTATCGGTCCTTAAGTCCGGCGATAAGCCCAGAAGCAGAAAATGACAAAGGGGTTTTATGATTTTAAAAATGCGTTTCAGTATGTAATTTAAGCATAAAAAATCAGCACGTCCTCGGACAAAACGCGTTAAGGAGAGGCTATTTTTTGGGCATATGCACGGTCGGACGTGACAATTTTCACAAAAGCGCGGGGAAATGTGAGGTTGATCGGGAGACGTTATTTGAAGGTAAGCGCAGAAGCAGGAATATGCTGACCGGCAACAACCCGCGGAAACTTCTGCGCTTACAAATCAGTCAACTAACCTGCTTCCGGGGCTGGAACGGCAAGCGTTTCCAGCAGCGCATGCATAGACGCATACCGGCCACTGGCATTGTTAAAGCTGGCATGATGGCACGCTGGCGAGACGATGAGGGTTTTGAGCCCCGCACTAAGGGCGGCACGGTAGCCGCTCTGGCTGTCCTCAATCACTATGCACTGCGAGGCCGTCAGGCCTAATTTTCGCAGCGCCGAGAGATAGACGGCAGGGTGCGGTTTTCCGTAGCGTTCATCGTCGGCGCTGCAAATGACCTCAAAATAGTGACCCATCCTGAGTTTCTTAAGCACCGCATGCACGATTTCATGCGACGAAGAGGTGGCAAGTGCAATCCGGTAACCTGCCTCACGAAAATACGACATCACGTCGTAGATGCCCTCTATCGCTTTGCCTTCCCGGCCAATCAGTTCGATGATGCGCAGACGAATGGCTGCTTCAATCATTTCAGGATCGGCCTCAAGTTTGCAGTATTCGCACCAGGTCCGGGCAATCTCATCCAGCCGCTTGCCTTTCGTCAGTGACTCACACTCTTCGTCGCTGACCTCAGCACGCCAGCCTGCCAGAGCTGCTTTCTGCGCCTGACGCCACAGGCCTTCGGAGTCAATGATGACGCCATCCATGTCAAAAATTACCGCCTTAACATCCATCATACGTCTCCGTGAATGGCCCGACGCTGCCGTCAGGCCTGAATAAATTACGAAATTCCGACCGTTTCACCCTTACAGGTTTCCTGACGAACAAACCCAGGCTGCTCAACCCGAATAAACGGACACAGGATGAAGGCCACGACATACAGCGCCGTGTAGGCAATGACCACGCCGAGCGTGCTGAACCAGGGCAGCAGCATCACGGCAATCGCCGGCGCAAGGAAGTTAGACAGACCGGCTGACAGGTTATACACCGAAATCGCCGCCCCCTTGTGCCGCGGCTCCAGCGCCGGGAACACCGCCGCCATCGGTACGAAGGCCGCCACAAAAATCCCCAGCGCGATGGCCGGGACCAGCGCCATGGCAAAGTTATGCCCGAAGTGCTGCGGAATGTAGTAAAACGCCAGGCTCGAGAGCGCCATCCCGATGCAGCCAAACCAGCGCACCACCCGCATCCAGCCCATTTTTTCCGCCACCACGCCCCAGAAGACGTTCGAGAAGATGGTAGTGAAGAAGAATACCGCCCAGACCTGAAGCCACTCGGAGGTGGTGAAGCCCAGCTCGTCAACAAACATCATCGGCATGATGACGGCAAACCCGAACAGGGAGAGGGTGTTGATGATACGCACCATGCTGGAGAGCAGAATACTGCGGTTGGTGTAGAGCAGCGTCGCTGCACGGCCCAGCTCGGCGAATTTTTCCCGGGTGGAGAGAGTCTGCATATGCCGTGGCGTTTCCACCTTACGCATAGAGACCAGCGCAATGATCCCGCCGGTTACGCAGAATGCCAGCGCCAGCCACAGGGTGCCCATCTCCCCGATGTGCGGAATGGTAAAGCTCGGAATGTAGCTGCCGAACACGCCGATGCCGATAGAGTAAACCGCCCAGAACCAGCCCAGCGCCGCGCTGGTACTGTCGCTGCGAACGTTATGCACAATGGCGACGATAAAGGCATAGAGGAACAGCGGATAGGCCAGGCCGCGGATCCCGTAGAACAGCAGAATTAATGCGTAATTTGCCTGACCCAGACCAAAAACGAGAAACAGGACGTGGAAAACGCACCACAGGACGAAGCCAATCAGCATGGTTTTTTGCGGGGTGATGATTTCAGCCACCACGCCGGAAATCCATGCGGAGAGCGCCGCCGCGAGACCGTAGAGCGTGAAGGCGAAAGAGGCTTCAGCAGGCGTGAAGCCCAGCGCCTTAATATAGTGCGACAGGAATGCCAGCTCGAAACCATCGCCCGTCATAAAGACCGCGATAGCGATATACCCCCAGACCAGACTCAGGGGTAATCCCAGCCATTGTTTGTTATTTAACGACATATTGACCTCGTTTTTAGGGTACAGGGAACCGCTCCGGCAGCATCACCGGAGGGTCTTTGCCACAGAATTATGGGTTTCGGTAGTTCAGGTCGTTTTGGTAAAGCGCGTTAAACTGCTGGTAACGCGTCATCAGCGCACGGTGGCGCGCCGGATCGCTGCGCCAGGTTTTATAGACTTCAGGTTTTTCGCACACGGAAGCCAGCGGCTTACCGGCTGCGAGACAGGCCAGCCGTGCAGCCCCCAGCGCACCGCCGGTTTCGCCGCCCTTATGCGTCACCACCGGCATCGCCAGAATATCGGCCAGCAGCTGGGCCCAGAAGGGGCTCCGCGCCCCGCCGCCGACGAGGGAGCACTGTTCAATCTGCGTGCCGCTCTCCTGCAACACGCGAAGGCCATCGGCAATACCGAAGCTGACGCCTTCCAGCACCGCATACCCCATCAGCGCACGCTGGCTGGAGTGCGTTAGCCCCCAGAACATGCCCCGAGCACAGGGATCGTTATGCGGCGTACGTTCCCCGGAAAGGTACGGCAGGAACATCGGCGCGCTCGCTTTCTCCGCATCGCTTAGCTGGGCGATCTCCTCAAGCAATGCCAGCTCCGTGACGCCCACCAGACGGCAAAACCACTGTAGACAACTGGCGGCGCTTAACATCACGCTCATCTGATGCCACAGGTTTGGCAGCACGTGACAGAACGCGTGCACGGCAGACTGGGGCGCCGGACGGTAGGCATCTGTGACCACAAACAGCACGCCGGAGGTGCCCAGCGAAATAAACGCATCGCCCGGCGAAACGGCCCCAACCCCTATCGCGCTGACGGCGTTATCTCCCCCGCCGCCGGCAACGATAACCGAGGGGTTCAGACCCCACCGCTGCGCTACCGCAGGTTCGAGTAGCGCCGAGACCTCACACCCTTCCACCAGCGCAGGCATGGCGGCACGCGACAGCCCACATTTTTCCAGCAGTGCATCCGACCAGTCTCGTTTTCCCACATCCAGCCACAGCGTCCCTGCCGAGTCCGACATATCAGAGATTTTTTTTCCGGTCATTTTGAAGCGCAGATAATCCTTCGGCAGCAGCACGGTGGCGAGACGGCTGAAGTTCTGCGGCTCATGACGGCGCACCCAGAGCAGCTTTGGTGCCGTAAACCCCGGCATTGCCAGGTTCCCCGCCACCTGGTGCAGCTCGGGCGCCATCTCTTCCAGCTCTGCGCACTCCTGCGCGCAGCGGGTGTCATTCCACAGGATGGCCGGACGCAGGGGTTCACCCGCGGCATCCAGCAGTACCGCACCGTGCATCTGTCCGGAAAGGCCAATGGCTTTTATCGCCTGCCAGTGGTGGCCGCACTTCTCCCGGAGGGTGGCAATCAGGTATTCGGTTGCCTCCCACCAGGCTTCCGGCGATTGTTCAGACCAGTGCGGCTTCGGACGCTGTATCGTCAGCGGCGCGCTATGGGTAGCGACAACGCCGTTGTTTTCGTCAATGACCAGCGCCTTTACTTCTGATGTGCCAAGATCGATGCCCAGATACATACCCACCTCTCACTTAATCAGCGCGTAGACGTCAGCGATTTTTTCACGCAGAAGCGCGGCAAAATCTTCCCGGCCGGTCAGATCGCCAAACAGGGCGGTATCGCTGGCATATCGGGCTATCGGATCGTCCGATTCGAACATCGCATGTACCGCAGAGGCGTTGAGGATACCGTCCTGGTATTCATATGGCAGCTTGCCGTGATGCCACTGCTCCATATAGACGTAGAACAGCGCAGGCAGCATAGCGGTAGCGTCAGGACGTACGCCGCGCTGGTAACATTCACGCAGCGTTGGGGCTATCATCGCCGGGATCTTCGAGAACCCGTCGGCCGCGACGCGCTGGTTGGTGTCCTGAATCCAGGGGTTGGTAAAACGCTTAAGCACCACGTCGCGGTAGGCTGGCAGATCGATGCCATTATCTCCCAGGCAGGGAATGACATCTTCCGTCACGTAGCGGTCGGCAATCTTGTAGATAAACTCTGTCAGCGTGCTTTCATGGATATACTGCTGCCCGACCAGAGTACCCGCCCAGGCGATACAGCTATGGGAGGCATTGAGGATGCGGATCTTCGCCTCTTCATAAGGGATGACGGATCCCACCAGCTCCACGCCCACCGTTTCCAGCGCGGGACGAACGTCGCGGAAATTGTCTTCAATCACCCACTGAATAAAGCGTTCCCCCATAACCGGGGCGTTATCGTCTATGCCCGTCCGGGCCTTAATGCGCGCCGGGAGATCGGCCGCCGGACGCGGTGTGATGCGATCCACCATGGTATTCGGACAGGTCGCATTAGCGCTCAGCCAGTCGATGACCCTCTGTTTGCCGCTGAGGGTTAAGAATTCAATCAACCCGTCGTGGAAGCGCTCGCCGTTATGCCGCACGTTGTCACAGTTAAGCAAGGTTACCGGACCCGCTCCGTTCGCCATACGCGCTTCGAGGATGCGGGCAATTGTCCCGTAGATGGTTTTACAGCCGCCCTTAATATCGCTCGCCAGATCGGCATTGGCCACATCCAGCCTGTGGCTGGTATCCAGATAGTAGCCCCCCTCCGTCACGGTAAACGCGATGACCCGAGTCTGCGGGTTCGCCCCTTCGGCAATCAGCGGCTGCAAATCCGCCTGCCACGGGATCAGCGTCTGAATCGAGGCGATCTCTTCATAGTCTCTCTCGCCTTCCGGGCTGACGGTCTCCAGTACATATCGCCCCTTCTGCGCGGCCAGCGCCTGCACCACATGTTCAGCATCGTTGCGTATGTTGCCCGCAGCGATGTGCCAGCGCGTATCGCCGCCGGCAATCAGGCGATGCAGATACCACGCCTGATGCGCACGATGAAAAGACCCCAGCCCAATATGTAGCCATGTGTATTTCTCGGTCATTGTTCTGTTCTCCAGTGAGGTTATGGCTGAACTGTAGATGATCATTTGATTAAAATAAGAGCTACAGATCACAAAAGAACAAATGACCATTCAAATAACAAATGACCAATAAAGAGCAAACCGCTTGCCTCAGCGCGGAGCACCCGCCAGAATGACAGACAATTGTTGTGGGTGTTGACCGCCCTCAACCCCACTCTTGAGGCAGGGAAACGTGAGCAAAGAAGATGACATCAGGCTCGATCAAAAAGTGCGGGCGGCATGGATGTATTACATCGCCGGGCTTAATCAAAGCGAAATTGCCAGCCAGCTCGGCACATCAAGACCGGTGGTGCAGCGGCTGATTGCCGCCGCGAAAGAGGAAGGCATTGTCTCGATTGGGCTTCATCACCCTGTCGCTAACTGCCTCGATTATGCGCAACTTCTCGCGGAAAAATATCACCTGACCCACTGCAACATTGTGCCCGTCTACCGCAATGAAAGCGCGCTGGATAGCGTGACGTTTGGCTGTTATCAGCTGATGGCCCGCTACCTGCAAGGTGATAAACCCACGGTTGTCGGAATTGGCTCCGGACTGACGCTAAAAAAAACCATCAAGCGTATCGATTTTGACAGCCACAACACCCGCTGTGTCGCCCTGATCAGCGCCATGAACGAGCACGGGCAATGTAACTATTACGATGATGTGCCGTTGCTGCTGGCGCGTAAAATTCAGGGAAAATATTACCAGTGGCCGGCGCCGCGCTATGCTCAGTCCAGCGAGGAGCATGAGATGTGGTGCTCAAACCGCCTGTTCCGTAACGTCTGCGCCGTGGCGGATGCGGCCGATGTGATTTTTGTCGGCATCGGGGCGCTGGGCAGGCAGAGCCCTATCTTCAAAGACGGGTTTATCGATGAGGCACAGCTGGAAGAGTTGACCCAGCGCGGTGGCGTTGGCGAAATACTCGGACGCTTTATCGATGCCGACGGCAACGTCATCGACAGCCAGATTAATCGCTTTATTACCAGCTACGATATTCGCCCGAGCCAGTGTCCACGTATTGCGGCCGCCTGCGGCGAGGATAAACGCCCGGCGATCCTTGCCGCCCTCAAAGGCGGCTGGGTAAACGGTCTGGTGACGGATGAACAGACCGCGCGCTGGCTGCTGACGCGTCAGGGCTAGCCCGTGACGCTCTGGCTGCCAATCAGTTCCGGTGGGATCTCAATACGCCTGACCGAGGTATCACCGGAATCGAGAATTTCAAATACCTTCTCCAGCATCGCCGGGACGTCCTGGCGCACCATGTCGATATCATGTCCCAGCAGAGAGACAAATGGGTCCCAGTCAAAACAACCCATCGGCGGCTGATTTTGGCCGGTCTGCCCGTATTGGGCCAGCCAACGTACCACCCCCTCCAGCGAAATGGTCGAATTGACAAACAGCCCCTTTAGCGCCGTCGATGGCGACGGGAAGGTGGCTCTGAGCTGCTCCTCCACGCGCGATGACGAGTACCCGGTGACCAGCAGCTGCTGTTCCGGAACGGTCAGCCCATGGGCCTGATGGGCATCAAGGAACCCGCGCAGGCGCTCTGCGGTGTTGTTATCACTCCGGCGTCCGCCCACGAAGGTCAGCGGAGCCAGCGAACCAAACCGTTTAAAGCTGCTGGCGAGGATCCGCTCTGTCAGCATCTTCGCGCCGCCGTAGTTATCCGAAATGATAGAGGGCGCCAGGGTACCCGGCAGATCAAGATTTAGCGTAGGTACGCCCGCCTGATGACAGAGTTCAGCAATTTTGTCCGGGTGTGTCGCCCCCGTGGCAATGACCCAGTCAACCTGCCAGGAGAGCATGGCACGGGCGGCATCCAGCTCGAGTTCCGGCTGTCGGCGTGTGCAGGTAATAATCGGCAACAGCCCTCTGGCACGCGCCATCTCTTCGAATTTTTCCGCTATAGAGCCGAAATAGCGGTTGTCATATTTCGGCACAATCATGCCGATAACGTTCGATTTCTTGCTGCGCAGCAGGCTTGCCTGACGGTTAACCGCGTAGCCCTGCTCTTGTGCAATGCGGGTTACCTTCTCTGCCAGGCTGGCGCTGATGCGGCGTTTCTTCCAGTTGCCATTCAAAATAGCACTCACCGCGCTGGCAGAAACGCCGGTGAGTTCCGCCAGATCGTAAATGGTCGTTTTCTTCGTTTTCTCAACGCGCGTCACAAAATCGCCTCTTCATTTTGAATGTCTCTTGCTGGAGAAATAAGCAAGTGCTAGATCTGCTTCATCGATTGAGCAGTTTGCTTCACGCGTCAGTCAGAACCCCCGTTCTTCACGCGAAAGCAGACACACCCTAAAAATCATCTCTGCATAAAGGATTATAAAATGAATCACTCTGTCCCCTCCATGAATAGTTCCCTTCAGGGCAAAGTCGCTGCTATCACTGGCGCCGCCTCAGGTATTGGCCTGGAGTGTGCAAAAACGCTGCTCGGCGCTGGCGCAAAGGTGGTGTTAATCGACCGTGAAGGCGAGAAGCTTCAGCGCATCGTCGCCGAGCTGGGCGAGAACGCGTTTGCCCTGCAAATCGATCTGTTCAAACCCGAGCAAGTCGACGCGATGCTGAGCGACATTGTCGGCCTCGCCGGCGGCCTGGATATTTTTCACGCCAATGCAGGCGCCTACATCGGCGGGCCGGTTGCTGAAGGCGACCCGGACGTCTGGGATCGCGTACTGAACCTGAATATCAACGCCGCCTTCCGCTGCGTTCGCGCCGTACTGCCGCATATGATTGCGCAGAAGTCAGGCGATATTATCTTCACCAGCTCCATTGCGGGCGTGGTGCCGGTTATCTGGGAGCCGATCTACACCGCGTCCAAATTTGCCGTTCAGGCGTTCGTGCATACCACCCGTCGTCAGGTCGCGGAACATGGCGTACGCGTCGGAGCCGTTCTGCCTGGGCCGGTAGTGACGGCTCTGCTCGACGACTGGCCGCAGGCCAAAATGGATGAAGCGCTGGCAAACGGCAGCCTGATGCAGCCGATTGAAGTCGCAGAATCGGTGTTATTCATGGTGACCCGTTCGAAGAACGTTACCGTCCGGGATCTGGTGATTCTGCCTAACAGCGTCGATCTTTAAGGGCCGCAAGGATGAAGAGTACACCTGAAACCGTTATCGGCGTAGACGTCGGCTCCGGCAGCGTCCGCGCGGGCATTTTCGATCTCAGCGGCAGGCTGCTTTCCCACGCGACGCAGAAAATTGCCACCGTGCACCGCAGCGGAAGCCGCGTGGAGCAGTCCAGCGCCGAGATCTGGCAGGCCGTTTGCCGCTGCATCCGCGAGGCGCTGGCGCGCTCCGGGACGACTCCGCAGAGCGTTGCCGGCATCGGGTTTGACGCCACCTGCTCGCTGGTGGTGTTGGACAACAATGGCGAACCGCTGGCGGTCAGCCCTGACGGTGAAGCGGAAAACAATATCATCGTCTGGATGGATCACCGTGCGACAGACCAGGCGGAGCGCATCAACGCCACCCATCATCCGGTGCTGGACTACGTTGGCGGGAAAATATCGCCCGAAATGGAGACGCCCAAGCTGCTGTGGCTGAAAGAAAACCACCGAGAGGTCTACGATCGCGCCTGGCAATTTTTCGATTTGGCCGATTTCCTGACCTGGCGCGCGACCGGCGATGTCACCCGTTCCATCTGTACCGTAACCTGTAAATGGACGTGGCTGGCCCATGAGAATCGCTGGGACCCGGACTATTTCCGCACCGTTGGCCTGGACGAGCTGGCCGGAGAAGATTTTGTCCGCATAGGGCAGCATATTGCCGCCCCCGGCACCCCTTGCGGCGAGGGCTTAACGGAGCAGGCCGCGCGTGAGATGGGCTTGCTGCCAGGCACGCCGGTGGCGGTAGGGTTAATTGATGCCCACGCTGGCGGCATCGGGACGTTGGGCGTTGGCGGCGGCGCGCTGAACAATCTTGCGTATGTCTTTGGCACCTCATCGTGCACCATGACCAGCGCCGAGAGCGCCGTTTTTGTGCCCGGCGTCTGGGGGCCTTATTTTAGCGCGATGGTACCTGGGCTGTGGCTGATTGAGGGCGGACAAAGCGCCGCGGGTGCCGCTATCGATCGGTTATTAAGTTTCCATCCTGCCGCACCGCAAGCGCGCCAGCTGGCACAGGAGTCAGACCTGCCGCTGCCGGTTTACCTGGCGGACCGGCTTTTACAGACCTTCGCCACCGCCTCAGAGGCGGTGAACCTGGCAGCAGGACTGCACGTGGTACCCGAATTTCTGGGTAACCGCGCGCCCTTTGCCGATCCCCATGCGCGGGCCACGATCTGCGGGCTGGGCATGGAGAACGATATCAATAACCTGATGGCACTGTATGTGGCCGGTCTGTGTGGTATCGGTTACGGTTTGCGACAAATCATTGACGCCCAGCGTGAATGCGGCGTACAGACCGAAAATATCGTTATCAGCGGCGGCGCGGGCCAGCACCCTTTCGTTCGCCAGCTGCTGGCAGATACCTGCGGGCTGCCGGTGTTAGCGACCCAATGCAGCGAACCGGTATTACTGGGTTCGGCCATTCTCGGGGCGGTGGCGGGAAATATAGCGCCTTCAGTGACCGATGCCATGAAACAATTTACCCACGTGGATAAATATTTCTATCCGCAAGCGAACTTTCAGTCCCTTCATCTGCGTCGATACGAGGCTTATAAGCAGTTACAACAAACTGCGACAGTAATCAGAGAATAAATACACGTCAGTATATTTAGAGAAAAAGACAATAAGAAAACTCACGCCGGAATATTTCCGGTGTGGGCTTACCTGTACGCTACAAACGAGGTCAATATGTCCGAAATAAATAAACAGTGGCTGGGATTGCCGCTGAACCTGCTATGGGGATATCTGGCGATCGCGGTCTTTATGACGGGTGACGGTTTCGAGCTGGCATTCCTGTCGCACTATATTAAATCACTGGGCTTCACGCCTGCTGAAGCCTCTTTCGCCTTCACGCTTTACGGTCTCGCGGCGGCGCTCTCCGCGTGGATCTCCGGCGTGGTGGCTGAAATCATCACCCCGCAAAAAACCATGCTGATTGGCTTCGTCCTGTGGTGCGTTTTCCACGTCCTGTTTCTCGTTTTTGGTCTGGGTCAGGCAAATTACGCATTAATTCTGCTGTTCTATGGGATCCGCGGTCTGGCCTACCCGTTATTTTTGTACGCCTTCATCGTGGTCATTATTCATAATGTGCGTAGCGATAAATCCAGCTCGGCGCTGGGCTGGTACTGGGCGGTTTATTCCGTAGGTATTGGCGTGGCGGGCAGTTATATTCCGAGCTTTACCATTCCGCACATCGGGGAGATGGGCACCCTGTGGCTGGCACTGGCGTTTTGTCTGGCGGGGGGAGTCATCGCCATGGTATCCCTGCGCAGCGCTGAGAGATCCCCTCATAATTTCCCCAAAGCGTAACCATGTGTGAATAAATTTTGAGCTAGTAGGGTTGCAGCCACGAGTAAGTCTTCCCTTGTTATTGTGTAGCCAGAATGCCG